>NZ_DASVWK010000654.1:0-4705 GCF_036389735.1 Archangium sp.
TCTTGTTTTTCTCCCGCGCTGCTTCTTCCTGCTCCTTCACGCATTCGCTGTACTGCGCTCTACAGTCCGAGGTGCAGCGTTTGTAATACCAGCCTGCTTGATCTTCGGTGTGAGGCCACGGATAGCGTTTCTTCCAACACAGCTTCATGCACTCGTCATGTTCTTCTTGGCAATCGTGGCCGCCTGCTCCACCACTTCCGAGTGCGGTACCGACTCCACTCGCGTCTTCGGAAACGACATGGATTCGGTCCTCGGGTCGTTGCGTGTGGGCGCATCCGGTGCTGGCCACCGCTATGGCCGCGATTAGAATGAGGCTGGAGGAGACGAAGTAGCCCACGTCACAACTCTCCCTGGAAGGCGCGATGTTGGAGGGTTGCGAAGAGTGCGTCCATTTCCGCAAGAGAGGCGCGGTGCGCTTCCTTCAACTTCTCCACTGCAACCACACGACGAGCGAACTCAAGCTGCAGGTTGATGGGGGGAAGAATGATCCGGAAGTTTTTCATCAACCCGGTATTTAAGTTTGGCTGAGTACCCGCAGGCGCAGTGGCTCGGAAGTATTCAGTGACCGCGTTGAGTGCCTTCAATAGAAAAAGCTTGTCGAGCTTGCCTTCGGGAATGTCTTCAAAAGACAGCCAACCATCGTGGATGCAGCCATCGATTTTCAGAATTCGCGCAAACCCCAAGCTTACTCCGCAGTTTGCGAAGATCAGGCTGCCTTTTTTTAGAAATACGGTCTTGTTCAGGCCGTCACGAGTGATCTTGTCAACACTGCTTTCGAGGTATATGTCTGAGCCTCGAGTTCCGTCGCCAATCTTGATCCAGTTGATGTCGCCACCAAGGTATTTTTCGATGGGCCTTGGTGAACCGCCGCGACGAATCTGCATTAGGTCGCCCATTCGTGCTGTCGGCCAATTTCGGTCGTTTTGGGCTGTATCGCCGAAGAGATCGTAGAAGAGGGATTGAGTGAGGACGTCAAGTTGAGCGAGGGCAACTCGGCGCTTCACGCGCAGTGCTTCCGCTCGGTCTAGCAGTTCCACAGTCCGTCGCTGCTCCGCCAAGGGCGGGAGGGGAATCTCCATCTCATCTAGGTGCTCGTTGCGTAAGTTGTTGATGTTTGCCCCAGCGGCGAGTGCCGAGACACGCTGTCGATAATGCCGTGTCTTGAAGAAGTGCGCGAAGTAGCCGGGATGGACTTTCGCATTGGGGCGCAGCACTTTGCAGAAGGCCCCGAAGGTTCCTGCAAAATCGGTTAATGCAGGTGCAGCTTTGCCCACAACGTCGATGCTTCCACTCGATGCGGCCACGACAACATCATGTCGGCGAATCCGTTGTTTTTCGGCGACTCTCTCGACAGGAACGAACACGAGGTCGTCAAAAATCAGGCCATCGTTCGTGATGTTGTTTGCGCGAAGCACGGGCAGGTAGCCGGGTTGCAGAGTCATTGAGACGTCCTGTTTTTCGTAGGTGACACCTCGGATCTGCTCACAAAGTTCACCCACTTTGACGCGAAGTGCGCTCATCTCAGCATCCCTTCGAGTTCCTTCATTCCTTGCTGAATCTCCACTTCCAACTTGGCGAGGTTGGCGAGAATTTTCTTTGGAGGATCGTGGTTCACCTCTTCGTGCACCACCTCTTTGTAGCGTTTGATGCTGAGATCGTGGCCTTGTGCTACGATGTCGGCCTTGGGCACGCAGAAACTCTGCGCTGTGCGTGGACGCTGTCGCTCGGCGGTCTCGCGCACTTTCCAGCGACTGAGCACATCAGGCAGATTGTTCCTGGCGTGTTCCTTGTCGGTAAGAGCGATTTGGAGCGTGGGGCCGAGTTTTTCCTCGGGGAGGAGCGGCATGCGTTTGTCGTCAAGGCTCCAACCGTCGGCGTCCACGTTGTAGAACCATACATGGTCGGTGCCGCCGGAGTTCGTCTTGGTGAAGAGCAGGATGCCGGTGGAGACACCGGCGTAGGGCTTGAACACGCCGCTGGGGAGCGAAATCACGCCCTCCAGTTTCTGCTCCTCCACTAGGGTCTTGCGCAACTCCTTGTGTGCCTTTGACGAGCCGAACAGCACCCCGTCGGGAACGATGACGGCCGCACGACCACCGGGTTTCAGGAGACGTAGGAAGAGGGCGAGGAAGAGCAGTTCGGTCTTCTTCGTCTTGACGATTTCCAGCAAGTCCTTGGCGGTGTTCTCGTAGTCCAGAGATCCCGCGAACGGTGGGTTGGCGAGGACGAGGGTGTATTTCTCCTCCTCTCCTGCGTGGTCCTGCGCGAGGGAGTCGCGATAGCGGACATCGGGATTCTCCACGCCGTGCAGCAGCATGTTCATGCTGCCGATGCGGAGCATAGTGTTGTCGAAGTCGAACCCATGGAACATCCGCTGGTGGAAGTGCTGCTTGAGCTTCGTGTCGCGGAGGACCTCGGGGTTGTGCTTGCGCAGGTATTCACTGGCGGCCACGAGGAAGCCGCAGGTGCCGCTGGCGGGGTCGCAGATGACGTCCCCGGGGATGGGCGCGGTCAGTTCGACCATTAGCTGGATGATGTGGCGCGGGGTGCGGAACTGGCCGTTCTGCCCGGCGGTAGCGATCTTGCCGAGCATGTACTCGTAGAGGTCGCCCTTGGTGTCGCGATCCTCCATCGGCACCTGATCCAACTGGTCCACCACCTTGGCCAGCAGCGCGGGGGTGGGAACGGTGAAGCGCGCGTCCTTCATGTGATGGGCGTAGGTGGAGTCGTCGCCCCCCAGGGTGCGCAGGAAGGGGAAGACGTGCTCGCCGATCACGGTGAACATCTCGGTGGCCTTGAAGTGCTTGAAGCGTGACCAACGCAGGTCTTCGTAGGAGCGGCCCTTCGAGTCCTTGCCATGAGGGAAGACGCGGCGCTCGATGGGGCGCTTGAGACGGTTGGCCTTGTTCTCCTCCAGCGTATGCAGGTCATCCAAGCGGCGCAGGAAGAGCAGGTAGGTGATCTGCTCGATGACCTCGAGCGGATTGGAGATGCCGCTGGACCAGAAGGTGTCCCAGATGCGGTCGATCTGGTTGCGAAGTTCGCCGGTGAGCAAGGGAGTGGACTCCTGACGCGGATGTGGGCCAGGGGCCCGTCTGCCACACTCCGCTCTGGGTGCCAAGGTCGCGGCGCTCACCCCTGGCGCGGTAGAGTGGTGCCTCCATGGCGAAGACGACGAGCACGGCGGAGGCGTACGCGGCCCAGCACCGCGGCGACGCGGACCACTACGCGACCTACTACGCGGGCATGGATGCCTCCATGCAGCAGAAGGTCGCCCTCACCACCGCGCACTTCCCCTCGCGCGGCCGGGTGGCGGACATGGGCAGCGGCTCGGGCCGTGGCACCTATGACCTGGCGTGCCTCTACGGGGGCCTGGAGCTGGTGGGCGTGGACATCAACCCCGTGTCCGTCGAGCGGGCCACCGGCTCCTACCAGCGCGCCAACCTCCGCTACGTCGTGGGTGACATCGCCGACCCTGTCTTCGAACCCGAGTCGCTTGACGGGGTGCTCGACTCGTCGGTGCTCCACCACGTCACCAGCTTCAATGACTTCTCACTCGCCCGCCTGGAGCAATGTCTGGACAATCAGGTGCGCGCACTGCGCACCGGTGGCGTCATCATCATCCGGGACTTCGTCATCCCGGACGGGCCCGAGGAGGTACACCTCGACCTGCCCGAGACGGATGGGGCCGCCGAGGGCCCCGTGACCGGCTTGTCCACCGCCGCGCTCTTCGAGCGCTTCGCCCGCGACTTCCGCTGTAGCGTCAACCGCGAGGGCCCGGTGCCGTACACGCGGCTCGCCTCGCCTCACGCGGGCCATGTCCGCTACCGGCTCGCCCTGCGCGCCGCCAACGAGTTCGTCCTCCGCAAGGACTACCGCACCGACTGGGACGTGGAACTGCTCGAGGAGTACACCTACTTCTCCCAGGCCCGGTTCGAGGCCGCCTTCCGCCGCCGCGGGCTGCGCATCGTCAGCTCGATGCCCATCCGCAACCCCTGGATTGTCGCCAACCGCTACGAGGGTCGCTTCCACTTGAGCGACCTCGACGGCAAGGCGCTGCCGTTCCCGCCCACCAACTACCTCATCGTGGGCGAGAAGGTCCCCCCCGGCGCGGGCGTTCAGCTGCGCGAGGAGCACAGCGCGCCCCTCACCTCGCCGCACTTCCTCTTCCTCACCGCCTGGCGCCACGAGGAGAGTGGCCGCGTCTTCGAGCTGGTGGAGCGCCCGGGGCGCACGCTGGACCTGCTGCCCTGGTTCCGAAACGAGGGACAGGTGTTCGTGCTCGCCAAGAAGGGCTTTCCCCGGCCCATCGTCAACGCGTGCGCGGACCACCCGAACCTCGGAGGCGCGACGCTCTCGGGCTACGTCACCGAGCCCCTCGCCGCCATCACCCAGGCGGGCGAGGCCCCGGACAAGGCCATCGCGCGCATCCTCCACGAGCGGGCCGGTCTCCCCGCCGAGAGTCTCCGTGCGCTGAGCGAGCCGGCGCACTACTTCACCTCGCCCGGTGGCGTGAGCGAGCGCGTGTCCGCGTACCTCGTGGAGGTGGCGCCGAGCACCGGGCTGCCCGCACCGGATTATGGTCCGTTCACCAGCGCGGGCTCGGTGCGCGAGCTGGATGCGCGCCAGGTGCTCCGCGCCTGCCACGTGGGCGGCATGGTGGACGCGCGGCTGGAGATCAACATCCACCGACTGCTGCGTCACC
>NZ_DASVWK010000655.1:0-3194 GCF_036389735.1 Archangium sp.
GACGAGCGCAAGCCCGAGGTGCGCGCGGTGCAGGAGCGCATCTCGCCCCTCAACGCGGTGGACCGCATCCGGGCCGCGCTCTTCGTGCAGCAGGGCGCCAACGACCCGCGCGTGCCCCAGTCCGAGGCGGAGCAGATCGTCAAGGCGGTGCGCACCCGGGGCACCGACGTCTGGTACCTGCTCGCGCTCGACGAGGGCCACGGCTTCGGGAAGAAGGCCAACAGGGACACCATCACCATGGCGACCTTCCTCTTCCTGGAGAAGCACCTGGGCACGCCCACGGGCGAGGCGGGCGGCTCCGGCCGGTGAGGGACCTCCGGTCGCTCATGCGTGCCTGCTCTTCCAGGGAAAGGTGAAGGCGAGCGCCAGTCCAGCCAGGCCCACGAGGATATAGAAGAGCTGGCTGAGGTGACTGGCCTCCAGGGCCCCCGTGTTACCGCCGAAGAGGGCGGTCACCAGGTTCCACTTGAAGAAGCCGATGAGGCCCCAGGTGAGGGCGCCGATGATGACCAGCACGGCGAGGAACTTGTTGAAGGTGCTGACGCTCGACGGTGTTCTCGGGTCCATGGCTCGTCCTTTCGTGGAAGGGGGCACGCCTTCGTAGAGGGCCGGACGCGAGAATGTCTCGTCGGGGTTTTCGTTCGCTTGGCTGGCCGCCCGTCCACGTCTCAGGCGGGCGCGAGGGGCAGCACCACGGTGAAGGTCGAGCCGCTCCCGGGCTGGCTGTCCACGCTGATGCGGCCGCCCATGGCCTCGACAATCTGGCGGGAGATCCACAGCCCCAGGCCGAAGCCGCCGTAGTTGCGCTCGGACACCGCGCGCTCGAAGCGACCGAAGACACGCTCCAGGTGCTCGGGGGCGATGCCAATCCCGTTGTCTCGGACGACCAGGTGGGCCTGTCCTTCCCGGGCCTCCACGGTGAGCTCGAGGGGGTTGCCCTGCCCGTACTTCACCGCGTTGGAGACGAGGTTCGACACCACCTGCTCCAGCCGGCTCTGGTCCCAGTGGCCCGGCACCGGGGCGGGAGCATTCACGGTGAGGCGCGAGCCGGTACGAGACAGCTCCTGCGCGAAGCGCGCGGGCACCTCGTGCGCGAGGGCCGCGAGGTCCATCGGCTCCGGCCGCAGCACGAGCTGATTCATGTCCAGGCGCGACACGTCCAGCAGGTCGTTCACCAGGTGGAGCTGCCGCTTCACCTGCCGGTCCATCACCTCCAGGCCGCGGCGCACCCGCTCCGGGGGCAGCCCTTCGGGAGTCCGGGTCAGCGCGCTCAGCAGGCCCTGTACGTGGAGCTGAAGGGCGGTGATGGGGGTGCGCAGCTCATGGCTGGCGATGGAGAGGAACTCCTCGCGCAGGCGGATGGCGTCGCGGGCCTCGCGGTAGAGGCGGGCATTGTCGATGGCGAGGGCGGCACGGCGGGCCAGCTCCTGCGCCAGCGCGAGATCCTGCGCATCGTAGTTGCGCCGCGAGGAGACGAAGGACAGCGCGCCGATGGTCTGCCCGCGCACCAGCAGGGGCACGCAGAGGTAGGAGCGCTCCACCAGCTCGCACGGCAGCGCGGGGCCCGTGACCGCGGAGAGGGAAGGAATGGTGCGGTTCGTGCTCACCTCCGTCTGCCCCGAGGAGATGACACGCGCGACGGCGGAGGCCCTCGGCTCCAACTCCCGAGGCAGCTCCACCGGGTTGCCGGCGCGGGCGGTGGCCACGCAGCTCACCGCGCCTCCCTCGCCGAGCAGGTACACGTAGCAGCCCTCGGCATAGGTGGGGACGGCCAGGTGCGCCACGCGCTCCAGCGTCACCTCGTGCTCCAGCGAGCTGGCCAGCACGGTGTTGGCCTCCGCGAGGAAGCGCAGGGCCTCCTCGGCGCGCTTGCGCTCGGTGATGTCCGCCAGCACGGAGAGGCACAGGCGCTGGCCCTCGGCCACCTGCACCGGGGAACTCCACAGGGCCACGTCGATGGTGGTGCCATCGCGCCGCTGGTGGCGCGTCTCCAGGCCGAGGATGGACTCGCCGCGAGCGACGCGCGCGAGGTTGTCGTGGAACTCCTCCGCCGTGTCCGTGGGGATGGCGGGTGAGGGGTGGCCGAGCACTTCCTCGCGCTTCCAGCCGAAGATGCGCTCGGCGGCGGGGTTCCACATGCGCACCGTGCCGTCCAGCTCCAGCAGGGTGATGGCGGTGGGTGAGGACTCGATGACGGCCCGCAGCGTGTGGTGGGCGTCGCGCAGGGCCTCGCGGGCACCGCGCTCCTGGGCGAAGAGCCGGGCACGCTCGAAGGCCTGGGCTGCGTGGTGGGCCAGCAGCGAGATGAAGACGCGCTCGTCGTCGTCGAAGCGGTGCGCCACCGGGAAGCCGAAGACGAGCCCGCCCAGGCCGGACCCATCCACCAGCAGCGGCAGGCACACCAGGGAGCCCAGCTCGCAGGACTCCAGCGCGCCCACGCCCGCTGTCGTCCGGGGATAGCGGCGCCCGAGCTCCTCGCGCGACTCGAGCCACACCGACTGTCCCCGCCGGATGGCGTCATATAGCGGCGTGTCCTGCTCCAGCGGCAGCCGATGGAGCGGCCCGGCCAGCTCCGGGGGCAGGCCCACGCTGCGCAGCAGCCGGGCCTGGGTGCCGGACTCGTCCGCCAGCCACAGACAGCCCATCTGGGCGCCAAGGGAGGCCATGCCCTGGTCGATGACCACCTCCGCCACGCGCTCGGCGGTGAGCACCTGGGACAGGGCGGTGTTGAGGGCCAGCAGGCGGGCGGTGCGCGCGGCGGCGCGCTCGGCGCGGGTGCGGGCCTGTTGCGCGGCCTCGTAGAGCCAGGCGCGTTCCAGGGCCTGGGCGCTCTGCCGCGCCAGGTCCAGCAGCAGGCCGCGCTCGTCCGTGCTGAAGGTGCGCCGTGAGTCGAAGCCGAAGCCGAGGGCCCCCAGCGTGCGCCCGCGTGCCCGCAGCGGCAGGGCCACCACGGACTGGGTCGCCTCCAGCTGCGCGGCGAGGCTCTGGGGGTAGGCGGCGCTGATGGCCTCGCGCGACTCCAACCACACCGGCTCACCCGTGCGGTACGCCACCGCCACGGGCAGGAGCGAGGTGAGGGGGAAGCGGGGCTGGAGCGCCAGGGTCTCCGCGGAGACGCCCCGCTGGCTCACCACCTCCAGGTGCTCGGGCTCGTCCGGTGCCGGGGCGACCACCACGGCCCGGTCCGCGCCGAG
>NZ_DASVWK010000656.1:0-1940 GCF_036389735.1 Archangium sp.
GGATGGGGCGCTGGCGCGGGAGTACGCGCGAGCCTTCCGGGAGGTCGCCGAGGCGCTCGGGATGCTTGCCGAGGTGTCCTGGACGCAGGTGGCGAACCAGCCGGGGGTGATGCGACTGGAGGAGAAGGGGATGGACGTGGAGTCCGCCACGAAGGCGGCGTTGGCGGGGCTGGACCAGGCGCTCACCGCGCTGGAGCAGATGCGCCGGGTGGAGGGCGAGGCGATCCAGGCCGATCTGGAGGCGCGGCTGGGGCTCATCGAACGCTGGAGCCGCGAGGTAGCGGAACTGGCGCCCCGGTCGGTGGAGGAGTACCGCCATCGACTGACCGAGCGGGTCGCCGAGCTGGCGCGTGGCATCTCCGTGGACGAGCAGCGGCTCGCCCAGGAGGTGGCGGTGTTCGCCGAGCGGACGGATATCGCCGAGGAGATGACACGGCTGTCCAGTCACCTTGAGCAGTTCCGTCAGATGATGGCGGGGAGCGAGCCGGCGGGTCGCCGCATGGACTTCCTCGTCCAGGAGATGCACCGCGAGGTGAACACCACGGGCTCCAAGAGCCAGCACGCGGAGATCTCCGCGCGAGTGGTGTCGATGAAGGCAGAAGTCGAGCGCATCCGCGAACAGGTCCAGAACGTCGAATGAACGAGTCCACTCCGCTTCAGCCGGGCATCCTTCTTGTCCTCTCCGCGCCCTCGGGGACGGGGAAGACCACTTTGGCGCGCCGCCTGCTCGCCGAGCTGCCGGACGCCCTTTTCTCCATCAGCGTCACCACCCGAAAGCCTCGAGGCCGGGAGCAGGACGGTGTGGACTACCACTTCGTGGACGTCGCCTCCTTCCAGGAGCGGATCGAGCGGGGCGAGTTCGTGGAGTGGGCCGAGGTCCACGGTCACTTCTACGGCAGCTCCCAGGCCGTGGTGGACGAGGCCCGAGCCCGTCGAGGCGTGGCGATCTTCGATATCGACGTGCAGGGCGGGCAGGCCATCAAGCGCAAGCACCCCGACACGGTGATGGTTTTCGTCCTGCCTCCCTCAATGGAGGAACTTGAGAGGCGACTGCGTGAGCGTGGCACTGATGCGGAGGAAACGATCCGTCGTCGGATGCTGGCGGCTCGCTCGGAGATTGAGCGAGGGGTCGCTAGCTACGATTACATCCTCGTGAACGACGACTTCGAGCGCGCATATAGAGATCTCCGCTCGGTGGTGATTGCGGAGCGCTGCAGGCGAGGGCGGGTGGATCTCTCGAAGCTGCGGCTGGAGAAGCCCACGGATGCAGGGCGTTGATCGTCGGGAATGACGTGAGCCCCATCAGGGGTTTTTCCCAACGCCGCCGAGACCAGAGCTGAGTGGCCTGGCCGGGGTACTGCCTCGGCTGGAACCTGGAGTCCGGGTGGGGCGTACGGGAAGGCGCAGGTGAAATAGCTTGCGCCGCCTGATCAGTTGGAGGATAAGCCGCCTCACCTCACGGCGCGGTGTCACAGCGGTGACACTCCAGCGAAGCGAGGCTTGATCTTTTCAGCAAGCATAGGACCGAAGGCCGACGTCGCGACAGAAGGCGCGAGCGACGGTGGTCAGAACCCGAAGGGACGGGTCGATGAAGTTGACAAGTCCCGAAGGCGGTCATAGATACTGGGAACCTCGCCAGTGCGGCTGAAAAAGCCGACTGCGAGCGGAATCAATCGGCTGAAAAGAGCGGTTGACTCCCCTGGGGTGAAGCGGTAGAAGCCGCGCCCCCTCCCCGAAGGAAGAAACAAAGCGCAGTGGCGCGATGTTGAATCCAAACCGGGGCGAAGCGGTGAAACGGAGCGGCAACGGCCGCTTGACAGAAAAGCCGGTTCGAAATAAAGAATGCAGCCCCCGGGTTGAATGGGGTGCAGCGTAGCAGGAAGTCGCGGCGGGAACAAGCGACTCGGTCTTTGAAAACCAAATAGCAAGCCCAAGAAGAA
>NZ_DASVWK010000657.1:0-3870 GCF_036389735.1 Archangium sp.
GGCGCTGAAGGGGCGTGCCGGTGAGCGCGGTCACCAGGTAGCCGTCCGGACGCACCAGCACCAGCAGCCAGAAGCGCTCGGCACGCCACTTCAAATCGGTGTACTCCACGCGCTCGCCGCCCACGAGCACCTCGCGCAGCAGCCAGTACAGCACCCGGCGTGGAGCGAAGCTCCTGGCGGTGACGCGCGTCTTCGCCAGCCGCTCCAGCAACTCACGCGCCTGCCCCAGGTAGAGTGCCGCGCCCGCCGGGTGCCGGGCCTCTTCCCCAAGGCCGCTGGCCTCCTGCACCACCTGGAAGAGGTCCACCGACTGCTCGGGGAAGCCGCCAGCGCTTCCCGCCACCTCTTTGGATGGGAGAGTGGCCAGGGGCCGCTGAGGTCCGGAGTCGTAGCGCAACGAGGTGGCCCGCGAGTGGCGACCGACACCGCTCATCAGGCCCCCGGGCGGAGGGCCCGTGGCGCACCCTTCGAGAAGCACCAATACCGCCAGGGCCAGGAGGGCCACGCCAGGTTGAGTGGACACGCGAGTGGACAAGCCGCACCTCCGGACGACGCGCACCGGCCCCTCACCTCGAACCTGCATGCTCCGCACCGTGGCGGCCCGTTGTAAATTTTTCGAGACGCGTCCGGTTTTACATCGCCGAGGTCCCCGTGGCGCTACTTTCCGGGTCGTTCTCCTGGGGCGGATTCCAGCGGTAGTCTTCCCCTCGATATGCATTCCCCCCCTTCACGACAGCGGCAGACCGCCAGCGGCAAGGAGGCCACCCGCCGCGTCCTCTTCTCCCACGAGGGAACCGACTTCCTGGAGGTCTGGCCCCTGCCGGACAGCGACAGGCCGCACGCTTCCGAGCGCTACCTGGCCCGGCCGCGCACCTCCCAGGGTGTAGGTCCCCTCGTCGAGGTCACGGTGTTGCCGGCCCATGCGCCTCGGGAAGCACGGCTGCGCCTCGAGGAGGAGGTGTGGCTCGCCTCGCGACTCCAGCACCCGGCCATCGCGCGGGTTCATGGCTTGTACGAGGTGGGGGAGGACTTCTTCCTCGTCTCGGAGCATGTGGACGGCTGCGATCTGGAGACGGTGGGCGTGTTGACCACGTTGCGACAGGCGCGCATGTCCGAGGCCTTCGCGCTCTACGTGGCCAGCGAGGTGGCGGGGGCGCTGGACCACGCGCACACGCTGAAGGACGAGCGGGGAGCGCCGTTGGGGATCATCCACCGCGCCGTGGGTGGGGAATCCATTCGCGTGGAGCGGGCGACGGGCGCGGTGAAGCTGGCCGACTTCGCGGCGGCGTTCTGTCTGATGCCCGGGCGCGTCCCCTCGCCCGAGGGACTGGTCCGGGGCCTGCTCGACACGGCCGCGCCCGAGCGCCTGCCGCTGACGGGCAGGGCCGAGGTGGATGCCCGGGCGGACCTCTTCTCCCTGGGCGTGGTGTTGTTGGACCTGCTCACCGGTCGGGTTCTCTATGACCTGGAGCCGGTGGAAGCCGCCGCCGAGCAGGCCCTCGGAGTGCGCAAGAGGCGGGTGAAGTTGAAGGCGGAAGTGCCGAGCTGGGTGTCCGTGACGCAGATGGCCCTGCGGGCCGCGGCCTTCCATCCCTCGCATGTGGAAGCCGTGATGCGGGAGGCGGGCGTGTCGGCGCCCGTGGGGGACGTGCTTCGCAAGCTCCTGCGTCACGAGCCGGATGCGCGGTACGCGACAGCGGCGGAAGTGAGAGCCGCGCTCCAGGCGTGCCTGGGCGCGGCGGGGGACCCTCCCTACGGAGCACCGGAGGCGGCCAGGGAGCTTTGCCAGGCCATCGCCGAGGCGGAGGAGTCCGTGTTGCGAGAGGAGCTGGGCGTGTTCGAGCTGGGGGTCTTCGCGGATGACGTACCGCCGCCCCGGGAGGACACGCCTCCGCGTGCGCTCAGAGGGCGTTGAGCCCCTTCACCACCCGTCGCAACAGCCGCAGCTTGTCGGAGGGCCATCCGCGCAGATCCTCCAGGATGCTCCGCAGCTCCAGGGACTCCGTTGGAGCGACAGGCGGAGGTGTCACCCCCGGAGGACTCAAGGAGAGGAGCGTGTCCGAGGAGACGTTCAACACGGCGCACAGCTCCCGGAGCTTGCCGATGCTGGGCAAGCCCACGCCGCGCTCGAGGCGTCCGTACACGGCGGGAGAGAGTCTCGCCGCCCGGGCCACTTGTTGCTGAGTAAGCCCCTGGCGTTGTCGTGCGTCACGGAGCACTTCACCAAGTCCTGGTTGCAGCTTTCGGTCCATTCGGAGCCCCCTGGGAGACAAGGGGAGCACCGGCTCGCGCGTACACGGTGCTCTCCTCTGGTCATCTTACCTCCTTGGACGTCAACGTGGCAGCAACCTGCTTCGTCTCCTGGCGGGATTCATGCGCCATGTGAGCGCGACTTCAGCCCCCGTCCATCCCCTTCAATCCCCCGGCGGGGCAGGGGGGCGGGCGTCTTTGGCTGCCCCGGGCCCGCCGGGAGTGATAAACCGCCGGGACTTCCTCTTCATCCCTACCCGGAAAGGCCTTCGCATGCTGCTGCAGGGCAAGAAGATCCTCATCACCGGAGTGCTCACCCCCCAGTCGCTCGCCTACGGCGTGGCCGAGCACGCGCTGGAGCAGGGCGCGGACATCATCCTCACCGGTTTCGGCCGGGCGCGCTCGCTCACGGAGCGCAGCGCGAAGCGCCTCAAGGCGGGCACCGAGGTGCTGGAGCTGGACGTCAGCAACCCCGCCCACTTCCCCGCCCTCACCGAGGCGATGCGCCAGCGCTGGGGCCGGGTGGACGGTGTGCTACACTCCATCGCCTACGCTCCCGAGGACGCACTCGGCGGCAACTTCCTCAACACTCCCTGGGAAAGCGTGCAGACCGCGTTCCGCATCTCGGCGTTTTCCCTCAAGGAACTGGCCGTGGCGGCCATGCCGCTGATGACCCAGGGGGGCTCCATCGTCACGCTGGACTTCGACAACCGCGTGGCCTGGCCCATCTACGACTGGATGGGGGTGTGCAAGGCGGCCCTGGAGTCGACCGTGCGCTACCTGGCCCGTGACCTGGGCCCCAAGGGCATCCGGGTCAACGCCCTGGCCGCCGGCCCGCTGGCCACCGTGGCCGCCAAGGGCATCCCCGGCTTCAAGGCCCTGGAGAAGGGCTGGGGCCTACAGGCACCCCTGGGGTGGGATGCCCGCAACAGCCATGACATGGTGGCCCGCACCGCCTGCGCGCTCCTCTCGGACTGGCTGCCCTCCACCACGGGCGAGATGGTGCACGTGGACGGCGGCTACCATGCCATCGGGGCTCCCCCGGTGGGGACCGACGAAGGGGAGAAGGGGGGCGGGGAATCCGGTTCTGGCCCCTCGACTGCCTGAATGCTTCCCGGCGGGGCGGGCGCCGTTGCCCTCTCCACCACCGAGTTTTGATGCCCCCCCGCTTTTGCTGAATGGCGGGGTCAAGATACAGTCTGATCGTTTCCTTCAACCGGGTCCCGATCTTCGGGTCCGGGAGGAGCCCTGGGTTTGAGCGCGAACATCCTCCTCGTGGATGACAGCCCGACCGTTCGCAACATCCTCAAGATCTATCTCATGAACCTGAAGATGGGGTTCGTCGAGGCAGAGGATGCGACTCGGGCGTTGCAGCTCCTCCGGCTGGTGCCGGTGAAGCTCGTCATCGCGGATATCAACATGCCGGGCATGGACGGCATCACCTTCGTGAAGCAGGTGCGCCAGAGTCCTCTGACGCACGTGCGAGACGTTCCGGTCATCCTGCTCACTGGCGAGCGGGGCGGCGACCTGCGCCAGCGGGGAGTCGAGGCCGGAGCCAACGCGTTCATCAACAAGCCGGTTTCCCATCACGACCTGACGGAAACCGTGCGCAAGTTCCTG
>NZ_DASVWK010000658.1:0-7257 GCF_036389735.1 Archangium sp.
CCACCCCACCCGGAGACCTCCCGCGGCGAACTCCTTCGACAGGCCCCCGAGCACCACCGTGCGCGCGCCGATGCCCGGCACCGTCGCCTCCAGCCCCACCGGGCCTTGCACCGTCTCCGCCGTGGGGTTGGTGAGGTTCACCAGCCCGAAGATTTCATCCGACACGAGCAGGCAGCGCTGCTCCACCACATAGGCGGCCAGTCCCACCAGCTCCTCGTGGGAGAGGTAGTACCCGGAGGGGTTGGAGGGCTGCGAGATGACCACCACATCCGGCGCGCCCCCGCCCCTGCGGCCCTGGAGGGCGGAGAGCGGCGCGAGGTCCACCTCGGCCCCGGCGGCCACCCACGCGGGCGGCAGCATGCCGTAGCAGGGCGTGGCCACGAAGACGCGTGGCGCCCGTCCCAACAGCCGGCGCAGCGCCACGCCCAGGTGGTGCAGCAGCGGCCACACCCCCGGCGCGAGCGTCAGCTCCTCCGGCGCGTAGCGCACGCCCCGCGTCTCCAGCAGGAAGGCCGCCACCGACTCGGCCAGTCCGTGCTGCGTCCCCGTCCCACGGGGCGCCGCGCACGCCGCCACCAGCCCCTCCATCAACGGCCGTGGCAGGGGCGACTCGTTCTCCCCGTAGTCCAGCCGGACGAGCTCCGGGTCGCCCTCGCGGAACACCTTCGGCGCGAAGGCCGGGAAGCCCGCCAGCCGTGCGGTGCGCCTGGAGCGAGGCAGCGGCACCTTCGGCTCCGGGCGCGTGGGCGGGGGCTCCGGCGCCGCGAAGGCGATGCGGAAGGTGAGCAGCTCCGCGAAGGTGCGCTCGTAGAACCACTGCACCAGCGTGCTGATGCGCGAGTACGTCACCTCCGCCGCCACCTCCAGGTCTCCTCGCAGGGTCGCGGGCACCGGCAGCAGCAGCGTCAGCTCCCAGTCCGGGAAGACGGCGTTCTTGATGAGGCCGTACAGCACCACCAGGTGCGACGTCCGCGCCTCGCGGGCGAGGAACTCGAAGAGCGTGCGCGGCTCCACCTCGGCGGTGATGTTGAAGAAGGGGCTCTCGTCGAGCACCACCAGGATGCCGCGCCGCTCCGCCTCCGCGAGGATGTCCCGCAGCACCGCCATGTTGGCGCGGTCCTCGGGCTCCACCGACAGCAGCACCACCTTCACGTCGAAGGCGCTCAGCAGCCGCCGGATCTCCCCCAGCGTGTTGTGGGTGATGGTGACGCGCACCCCCGCCTTGTCCAGCACCGGCGCGTAGACGGCGTGCAGGTTGCGCGACACCAGCACCCCATCGCCCTCGTCGCAGGTGGCCAGCAGCAGCGAGTACACCGCCTGTTCGCGCTCGGGCGCGACGAAGATCTCCTCCTCGGCCAGCCGCAGGTCGAAGAAGCGCCCCAGGTAGCGCGCCACGAGCTGGCGCAGGCTGAAGTCCCCGGACTCGTGCGCGTACGGAAGGAAGGGCGAATGGGCCAGGCGCTCGGCCAGCGCGGCCACGAAGCCGAGCTGCTCGGGCGGAGCGGCCCCCAGGTCCAGCTCCTCCTGCAACCGGGCAACGTCCAGGGCCCGCAGGGCGGCACGCAGCGCGAGCGTCTCGCGAGGCAGGGCGAGCCTCGCCTCCCACACCGCCACCTCGTGCCAGATGGGATGGCCCGCGGCCAGCCACCCGAGCGCGGTGGCGGCGCGCAGGGGCTCGGGGCTGTGGGCCTCCATGAAGAACTCGAACTCGCGCCGCGTACGCTGCTCCAGCGCCACCAGCGGGCGGATGTCCGTGTCCGCCGCCTGCATCACCCGCCGCGCCACGCGCACCCGCGTGCTGAAGCCGCGCCGGGTGAACATGCGCTCGATGATGGCGCGCCCCGGCCGCCCCGCGAGGTTGAGCAGCAGCCGCCCCCGCGGCGCCAGTCGCTCGGGTACCTCGTCCAGCAGGCGCGCGATGAGCCCCAGCCCGAAGTGGTCCTCGTAGACGTTCTGGATGGCGCAGTAGTTGGACAGGTCGTAGAGGGCCTGCTCATCCGCCTCGGACACCTCCGCGGGAAGCCCCTCGCCGCGCAGCACCTGCGGGATGCAGCCCACCACGAAGTCCCACGCCTCGTGCTCCGGCACCTGGCGCAGCAGGTCGCTCTCGCCGAAGGACAGCCGCGCCACCAGCGCCTGGTCCCCGTTGAGCCACGCGTTGCACCACGCCACCGGGGCCGAGTGGGGATTGAGGTCCACGCCCCGGATGTGCGCCAGCCGGGTGAAGCGGGCGAGCGCGATGCAGATCCATCCCGAGCCCGCCCCCACCTCCACCAGCCGCTTGCCGGTGTACTCGTCGAGGGGCACCTTCAGCAGCCCCTCCAGGAAGGTGTAGGCCCAGGCCTCGGGGGAGAAGATGGAGGGCAGCAGGAGCAGCTCCAACCGCTCCTGCGAGGCGCCCACCGCCACCACCACCGAGCTGAGCCGCAGGGGCGCGCCCTCGGGCTTGTCCCGGGCGAGCCCCGCCAGCTCGCGCAGCTCGGCGAGGGCCCGCGGGCGGCTCTCGGGCACCGCGAGTTCCTCGGACAGGGCGCGGAGCTGCTGGAACGCCTCCCGGGGTGACGCGGGATAGGTGGCCATGAAGGGGGTGGCCTCAGGAGACGCCGGGGACGCGGAGGCTCACCATCGTCCCCTCGAGGAGGTCCCGATAGTCCGTGGCGGAGTAGCCCCGCATCCGCATGTGCAGGTCGGCCTCCGCGCGGGTGCGGAAGATGCTCCACGACCGCTTGGAGAGGGTCGCGACCGTGTAGAGCATCATCCGGGGGATGGGGCCGGGAGTGGCGCACACCACCTCCGTCACCCGCTCCGCCAGTTCCCGGTCGAGTTCCTTGAACGCATTGGCGTAGCCGATCCGCGCGTTCACCATGCCCGTCCCATCGTGGAAGAAGCACACGGTGCCGGTGGCATGCAGCTTCAGCGCCTTGCGGATCTCATCGCAGAGCGCCTTGCCATTGACCTCGTCACCCTGCTCGGGGTGCTTGACCATCATCAGCCAGGTCGCCAATGCGGGCGCATTGAGATTCGCCAGCGTCACACGCGACATGGGCGGTCTCTCGAGAACCTGGGGTTCTTGCTTGGATGGTGCGGGCATGGCTCCGCCATTCTAACTGGAGGAACGACATGCACTGGAGTCGAACGAGTCGAGCAAGTGTCATCCAGAAGCAGAACACGCTCCTGGTGGAAAGATGTGGCCTGGGTCGCATTGGAATTCCCACGTGCTCCGGGAGAGCGGGGAGCGATGCGGAACGCCCGGAGGATGCGCACCATGGCCCTCGCTCAGCTCTTGCCCCCAGGAGAACCGACCATGCGCATTTCGCTCCCGCTTCTCGGCCGTTCCTCCCTCGCCGCGCTCCTGCTGTCCCTGACGGCCTGTGGCATCGAACCCCCTCCCGGTGAGTCCGATGAAGACCCGGGGGTCGACGCGGGCACAGCCACCGACGCGGGCACCGATGCGGGCACGGGCAACCCGCGCACCGATGCGGGCACCGGCTCCGGCCCGGGTGGCACCGACGCGGGCACGGGCAACCCGGGTACCGACGCGGGCACGGGCACCGGCACTGGCACGACGACTTCCCGGCCGCTCAGCGCCTTCCAGGACGGCGTCATCACCTTCTACGACGCGAATGGCACCGGGAACTGTAGCTTCGACGCCACGAACGACCTGGACGTCGCCGCCATCATCAAGACCGAGTACCAGGGCAGCGCGGTGTGCGGCGCGTGCGCGGAGATCCAGGGACCCACGAGCACCCTGCGGGTGCGCATCGTGGACAGCTGCCCCGACTGTACGACGCCAGGCCATCTGGACTTGAGCCGCTCGGCGTTCGCGAAGCTGGCGGATCCCCTCCTCGGCCGCGTGAAGGTGAAGTGGCGCTTCGTCACCTGCCCGGTGACCGGCGCCATGCGCTACCGCTTCAAGGAGGGCAGCAGCCAGTGGTGGACCGGCATCCAGGTGCGCAATCACCACAAGCCCATCCGCAAGATGGAGTGGCTCAAGGGCCTCACGTGGGTGGAGATCCCGCGCCAGGACTACAACTACTTCGTCCAGTCCAGTGGCCTCGGCCTCGGTGCGATCACGATCCGTACGACCTCCTGGGACGGAGAGGTGGTCCAGGAAATCCTACCCGGCGTCCTGGACTCGCGGCTCGTCACGGGGCTGCGCCAGTTCACCCCGCTGCCTTGAGCGCGCCTGACCACTGCTTCACGGAGCGGCTCATCCTCCTCCCCAAGCCCCCCGGGGATGTGCTGCGCTAGAGGCCATGAGCAGGAAGAAGCCAAAGGACGAGGGGACCTGGGCGCTCATCCTGGAGAGCCTCGATGCCTTCAAGCCCGCGCACCTGGCGGCCCGCCTTCGGGAGTACCTCGTCCCGCGCATTCCCCGGGCAGCCACCCACCTCGACGAGTGGACGCGGCACACCCTCTTCGAGGGCGTCAGTGCGCTGCTCGCCGAGCACGCCGGGGCCTGGTACACGCTGGCCCGGGTGCGGCTCGGCAACGCGGTGCTGGGCGGTTACAGCCAGGGCTCCAGCTTCTTCAACCAGGGCCACCCGCCCGACGTCGGCGTGGAGAGCAACATCCAGCGCATCCTCTCCGCGCTCGGCGAGGCGCACGCGTGGCTCTGCACGCTCGACACCTACTTCCGCTCCCTGTCGCTCCCCACTGACGAGGAGGACCGCGAGGTGGTGCTGTCGGACGCGGTGCGGCGGGTCATCGACCTCACGATCGAGGCGACCAACTGCGAGGACGACTGGCACCTGCACGCCCACCTGGCGCTGGGCTGGCTGTTGGAGTCCCTGGGGCTCCGCCAGACCGAGCGCCTGAAGCGGGCCTTGAACGAGGCCTTGGTGGACTTCACGAGCTGGGTGGCGCCCTCGGTCGACCAGGCCCGCCACGCCGCGAACACCCTCGCGCGGGCGGCCGTGAAGGAGGACTTCTCCCTCGGGCGCGGTTCAGGCCGGCTGGATGCCGAGCCGCTCGTCCCGGCGCCGGAGCCAGGAGACGAGCGGCAGTGACAGCAGCACCATCCACGTCTTGCCGAGCACCTGCCCCAGCAGGAAATCGAGGCCACCGAAGGCGAGCTGGAGGAACAGGACGCTGTCGACGACGAGGCCCACGAGGCTGCTGGCGAGCACGGCCAGCACCAGGCCGCGCCGCTGAAGGGGCGTGTAGACGGCGAAGTCGGCCAGCTCGGAGATGGCGAAGGCGACGCTCGAGGCCACCACCAGCGAGGGGGGCGCGAGCACCGCCGAGAGCAGCGCGCCCAGGGCGATGGCCAGCAGCGTCCACCCCTTGCCCAGCCGGCGCTGCACCAGGTCGCGCAGCACGAGCGCGATGCCGACGATGAGGACGCCGCTCGGCGCCAGGACGCCCGGCCCCACGGGGAGCAGGCAGGGCCCATTGTCCGGACACACCACGCCCACGTGGCCGATCATCCAGTTGGACAGCGGAATCGAGGCCCCGAAGCCCAGCAGGTAGGTGAGCCCCTCGAGCCGGCGGCGATCCATGAACACTTGCTCCATCAACTGAACGGGGACGGTGGCACCCGGAGCGCGCCATAGCACGTTTCCCAGGTACAGTCAGACCGCGCCCCCCACCATGCGGACCTCCGACCGAGCCCTCTTCGACGACTCGCGCTGGCCCCTGCTCCTCGTCCGGTTACCGGGAACGCTCTCGGCCCAGGGACAGGAGGAGTGCCTCGCCACGCTCGTGGACTACCTGCGGCGCGGCAAGCTCCTGCTCCTCATGGACTTGAGCCGGATCGGCCTGGTGCCCCTCGACCAGCGCTGGCGTCAGGTGGAGTGGTTCGAGAAGCACGAGCACCTGCTGCGCGAGAGGGTGCTCGGTACCGCCCTCATCCTCACCTCGCCCATCGTCCGCCTGTCGATCAGCGCCATCCTGTACTTCAAGCCGCTCCCCATCCCCCTGGCCACCTTCAACGACCAGGGCAGCGCGGAGGCCTGGGTGGCCGAGCGCCTCCAGGAGGCGAAGCACACCCAGTCCCGGATGGAGAGCTGACGGCGGCGTCCGCTACACCCTGGGCGCCGTCGTCGCGAACTCCTGCGTCTCCAGCAGGCCCGTCTGCTTCAGCAGCGGCTGGGTGCTGGGAGCGCGGCCGCGGAAGGCCTGGAAGACCTCGAGCGGGTGGCGGCTGCCGCCGAGCGCGAGCACGGTGTCCCGGAAGCGCCGCCCGGTGCTGGCCACCGCCTGCGGGTTGGACAGCCCGGCCTCCTCGAAGGCGGAGAAGGCATCGGCGGAGAGCACCTCGGCCCACTTGTAGCTGTAGTAGCCCGCCGCGTAGCCGCCCGCGAAGATGTGCGAGAAGCCGCACAGGAAGCGGTCCTCCGGGAGCGGCTTGAGCACCGTGTTCTCCGCGGCCACGCGCTGCTGCACCTCGAGGAACCCCTGGGCGTTCTCGTCGGGAGTGTAGCGGTGGTGCAGCTCCAGGTCGATGGTGGCGAAGTACACCTGCCGCAGCGTCATGGAGGCGGCGCGGTAGATGCGCCCGGCGCGAATCTTGTCCTGGAGGGCCTTGGGCAGCGACTCGCCGGTGTCCACGTGGCGGGCCAGCCGGGAGAGCGTCTCCTCATGGAAGCACCAGTTCTCCATGAACTGGCTGGGCAGCTCCACCGCGTCCCACTCCACGTTGTTGATGCCCGCGGCCTCCGGGTAGTCCACGCGCGTGAGCATGTGCTGGAGGCCGTGGCCGAACTCGTGGAAGAGCGTCTCCACCTCGCGGAAGGTGAGGAGCGCGGGCTTGTTGCCCACTGGCGGCGTGAAGTTGCAGACGAGGTAGGCCACCGGCAGCCGCAGGCCCCCGTCCGGCAGGCGCTTGCGGTCCAGCGCGTTGTTCATCCACGCCCCGCCGCGCTTGGTGGCCGGACGGCTGTAGGGGTCCAGGTAGAAGGCGGCGATGTCCTTGCCGGACTCATCCGCCACGCGGAAGAAACGCACGCTCGAGTCCCACACCGGGGACTCCCCATCGGCGGCGCGCACCGTGACGCCGAAGAGACGCTTCGCGGTGTCGAACAGGCCCTCCAGCACGCGCGGCATGGCGAAGTAGGGCCGGAGCTCCTCGTCGGTATAGGCGTAGCGCTCCTCGCGCTGGCGCTCGGCCCAGAAGGGCACGTCCCACAGCTTCAGCTCGAGCGAGCCATTGCCCGTCTTGCGGCGGGCGTACTCGGTGAGCTCGGTGTGCTCGGCGCGGGCGCGCGAGCGGGCGGCCTCTCGCAGCTCACCGAGCAGCTTCTCGACGGCCTGCAC
>NZ_DASVWK010000659.1:0-17897 GCF_036389735.1 Archangium sp.
GTTCCTTTCAGGGACTCGTACTCCGAGGGATGGGACCGGGGCCTCGCATCGTCCACGGGTACACCTTCCCCGACGCGTACCAGCGGACAGGTGGACGGACCGCGCTGTCGGCGAGTGGACGGCACGCTTGCCGCGCGGGCGGACGCCAGGGACGTGACTAGCTTCGAGCGCGTGAAGAATCCGTGGCCGCTGTTGGTGCTCGCCCTGCTGGTGGCGGGTTGTCCCCTGCCGAACTCCCGGCATGCCCTGCGCATCCGGGACACCGTTCCCGAGACGAACGAGGGCATGTCGCTCGCCTGGTACCAGACGGTGGGCGTGGAGCTGGAGCCCGGTAACAAGGTGGAACTCGTCCACAACGGGCAGGTCTTCGACATCCTCGAGCAGGAGATTCGCGCCGCTCGCTCCAGCATCCACATCCTCGTCTACATCTGGCGCCCGGGAGACCCCTCGGATCGGCTCCTCAAGGCCCTGCGCGAGCGCCACCCCGGGGTGGTCTGCCGCATCCTGGTGGATCCGCTGGGCAGCATGCGCTTCCAGGACGACGTGGGGCCCCAGCTGGTGGCGGCCGGATGCGAGGTGCGCATGTTCCGCCCCATTCGGGGCACCGTCTCCGCGCTCAACCTCAAGCGGCTCCAGTCGCGGCTGCACCGCAAGCTGGCCGTGCGCGATGGGGTGTCCGGGCTCACCGGCGGCTGGGGTATCTGGCGGGTCTGGGAGGGCGGGGGGCGCAAGCCGGGCGAGTGGCGCGACGCCAACATCTGGGTGCAGGGGCCGGCGGTGCGCGGCATCCAGCTGGCGTTCGCGCAGAACTGGCAGGAGGCGGGGGGCGATCTGCTCCCACCCGAGGCCTTCCCCGAGCCCATGGTCTCCCAGGGCGAGGCGCGGGCCGGCTTCGTCACCCACACCGGCGAGCCCGTGCTCACCAACGCCGAGCGGATGACGCTGCTGGCCATCGCCTCGGCGAAGAAGCGGTTGTGGATCGCCAACTCGTACTTCATCCCCACGGGGCCCATCCAGGACATGCTCATCGCCAAGGCGAAGGCGGGGGTGGACGTGCGGGTGCTCACCCCCGGGCGGCACCACGACATCCCCCCCGTCCACGAGGGCCAGCGCGCCACCTACGCGCGGCTGCTGGAGAACGGGGTGCGCATCTGGGAGTACGAGGTGTCGATGATGCACTCCAAGACGCTGCTGGTGGACGACCGGCTGTCCATGGTGGGCTCGACGAACCTGGACCCGCTGGCGCTCAGCGCGGAGGAGGGCTCCCTGGTGGTGGACGACGCGGAACTGGCCGCGAAGCTCGCCCGGTCCTTCGAGGAGGACCTGCTCCACTCGAGTGAAATCCGCTGGGACTCGTGGCGTCGGCGCGGCCTCTTCAAGCGGCTGTCGGAGCGGGTGACGGTGCTCTTCGGCAAGTACCTCTGAGAGCCAGGTCGCCTGCTCTCCTCGGGGGCCCGTGTTGCCGAGCGGGGCGTCCTGACGTACAGACCGCGGGAGATGACGCCGGGAGCCGTCCAGGGAACCAGGGAGCGGAGCGCCGCGCGCGTGTTCGCGGCCCTGGGCGTCTCGGTGGCGGTGCACGTGCTCGGCGCCGTGGCCTTGTGGCGCGGTGCGTCGGAGCCGGAGCGCGTCGAGCCGGGGAGACCCCTGGAGGTGCGACTCGTGTGGGTCTCCACCGAAGCCCCCTCGCCCGCTCCCGTGAGCGTCGCGCACCCGGCCCCGCCCTCGCCCCGCCGACGCAAGGCCCCCGGGTCTCCGCCCACTCCGGTGGCCGCTCCCTCCGAACCGGTATCCGAGGCTCCGACGCGCGAGGCTCCGACGCCCGAGGCTCCGGCGCCCGAGCCCCTTCCCGCTGGTGGCCTACCGGGCGCCGTGGACGCATGGGCCCCTGGGACAGGGGGACTGTCGGACAAGGGCTCGACGGAGACGGAGGCGGTGGGCTCCCCGGGTGGGGGTGACTCGGGAGCGGGCTCGGAGCTGGTGGCCTATCGCGAGCAGCTCTCGCGCAGTGTGACTCGGGGGCTGCGCTACCCACCACAGGCGGTGCGGCTCCGGCTGGAGGGGACGGCCCGGGTCCTCGTCCGCATCAACCGGGATGGTTCGCTGGCCGGGCCGCCGAGGCTCGAGGGCTCCTCGCGCTTCCGGGTGTTGGACCTGGAGGCGCTGCGCGTGGTGGAGGCCGCCGCACCCTTCTCGCCCCTGCCCCCCGAGCTGTCCCGGGAGGCGGTCGAGTTCGTCATCCCGGTGAGCTTCTCCCTGCGCGCCGCGGGGTGAAATTCGACAGGTAGGAAGGAATCGAGGGGACTCGGGGGGACATCTCGCGGCCTGTGGCGCCACAGGCTAGAGTGCGAGGTCTGACTGGGAGGCTTCACGGCAAGGCCGGAGTGCATGCTTCCCGTGTGGGTCATCGCGGGAGGGCGGTATGGACGGCGCCACGAACACTTTCAACGGCCTCCTGGCCATGTACCAGGAGGAGCGTTTCTTCTACGTCGGCGTCTGCTCCGCGCTGCTGAGCATGATCGCGTTCCTGGTGTTCGCGCTGCCCTGGACGTGGCTCGCCCACAAGAATCCCGAGTCGCTGCGCAAGTACCGGGTGCAGGGCAAGGACTTCCCGGTGGATCGGTGGCTCAAGCCGTCCCTGGGGCGCTTCGCCTTCAACAACCTGGTGTCCTTCATGGGGGTGCTGTTGGCCTGGCCGCTGATGCGGCTGTCGGGCATCCACATGGGCGAGCTGCCGGCCTGGTACGTGGTGGTCGGGCAGATCCTCTTCTTCATCGTCCTGGACGACTTCCTCTACTACTGGATGCACCGGACGCTGCACACGCCGTGGCTCTACAAGCACGTGCACTCGGTGCACCACCGCATCACCACGCCCTTCGCGCTCACGGGCAACTACATGCACGTGGCCGAGTTCATGCTCACCTCGACGCTGGTGATGACGGGCCCCTCGCTGGTGGGGGCGCACGTGGTGACGCTGTGGGCGTGGATCGTCTTCCGGCAGTTGGAGGCGGCCGACGGGCACTCGGGCTACGACGTGCCGTGGAACCCGGCGCTGCTCTTCCCCTTCTACAAGGGGCCGGCCTACCACGACTTCCACCACCGGCGGTTCTTCGGCAACTACGCGGGCTTCTTCGGCTACCTGGACAAGCTCTTCGGCGGCACCTACTCCAAGGGCTACGAGGAGTACCGCCGGGCCCAGCCCGCGTCCGCGCCGCAGCCGCGGCCCCAGGTCGACGCCCCGCCGCAGGCGTAGTCTGGGCCGCGACGCGTGAACCAGAAGATCTCCGGGTTCCACCTCGACAGTGAGAACCACTGGGTCGCGGACCTCGCATGCGGCCACCGGCAGCACATGCGTCACCAGCCGCCGTGGACGGAGCGCCCCTGGGTGCTCACGGAGGAGGGACGGCGCAGCCGACTGGGTATCGAGCTCGAGTGCAAGCGCTGCGACGAGGTTGGCCGCGCGGTCGCCGAGGCGGTGCGTGAAGCACTGAGGGCTGCTGCTGTACAAGCATATGAGGAGGGAGGCTTGAGCGGCCTGTGCGCCGAGGGCCGCTGGGAACTCGCGGTGGACGCACTCGGCGCGACGGACCTCACGCCCGTCATCCGCCGGGCGCTCTCTCCGGATGTGCCGGGGTGACTCGCTTCAACGCACAGGCACCTCGCGGAAGTCGACTCCATCCAGTTCCAGGCGTCGCACCGCGTCCACGAAACGCTCGGTGCAGATGAAGGTCGACTCGAAGTCCGCGAGCCGGAACAGGTCTCGATCTCGCGGGAGTGTGGCTGCGTCCAGGATGGGCTCATCCGGACGTCTGAATCCATTGCGGCCACACTTCTCGCACTTGGGCGGGCGGTCTGGTGGCAGGCAGTCGATGTGCATCCTGCCGTGGGGCAGGATTTCCAACTCCAACAACTCCGGGTGCTTCTTCTGTCGGAAGCGCAGCTCCGTCGGAAACCCCTTCAGTCCACGCACGCCCTCGGCTTGGAGTCGCTCGAATGCCTCGCGATGTATCACCGGCATCTCGATGAAATAGAAGAAGAGAGGGGTGAAGGTACCGCTGACCGTGCCCACGAGTGGCCCGAATTGGGCGCCTGGGAGCAGTTGTGCTCCGGGAGGTACGAGGGGTCGCACCCGTTCGCGCAGCCGCACGAATTCATCGAGGGGTTCTGGCCGGGGACCTCTCCTCCCTTCGCTCCGGCAGGGAGGAGAGGTCCACACCCGGAAAGGCCGTCACGCTCCCGGCCCAGGTGGCTCCGCACTCAGAACAGTGGACTCCGGGCAGACCCCCCCACTTGTGCCTGGCCCTGCTGAGGTCGCCCGTGCACCGCCACTCCTTGGGATCTCTGAGCCAATAGAACTTCGTCATCCCGTCATCTCCCGCGGGAGAGCTTCGACGAGGTTCTCATCGCTGGTACGGGGTACTCACGAGCTCGAGGTACTTGGGGTCCTCTCCCGAGAACAGCTCCTCCCCGCCACTGCGGTAGGCCCGAGCGAACTCGTCCACGGCGCGCTCCCGGTTGCCGAGCTCCAGCTCGCACTGCCCCAGCCTCAGGTGGATGAAGGGGACGATCTGCCCCTCGCAGCTGCGCATCGCTCCCTGGAGGGCATGCTTCCCCTCGCTGAACCTTCCCAGCAGGAAGCACACGTCCCCCATGGCGGTGAGCACCCGGGCCGCCGCGTCGTGCTCCTCCACGGGCCGGGGCATGAGCGCGACGGCCTCGCGGAACTTCAAGAGCGCCGTCCCGAGCTCCCGCTGCTCCGCCAGGCGCTCTCCCTCGGAGCACAACTCGACGATCCTCTCCTGACGAGCGTCATCCATGGAGACATGTTTCTAGGACTACTCCGGCGCCCTGTCCACGCCGGGCCGGTCGGGCTCCTGGGGCAGCTCGCGCAGCGGCACCAGGCGGCGCAGCAGGGGCCCTCCGTGCTTCAGCCGCCCGAGGCGCTGCGAAGGGTAGATGCCCCGGTGGCCCGTGAGCAGATAGGCGACGGTGGAGACGATGACCACATGGGGCAGCACACTCGCGCCGAGCAGCTCCACCGCCATGATGGACAGCGCGAGCGGGGTGTTGGCCGCGGCGGCGAACAGGGCGGCCAGTCCCACCGCCGCGCCCAGGTCCAACGGCAGCCCGAGCAGCCGCGCCAGCACGTTGCCGAGCGCCGCGCCGATGAAGAAGAGCGGCGTCACCTCTCCCCCGAGGAAGCCCGCGCTCAAGGTGAGGGCGGTGAAGAGCAGCTTGAGCGCGAAGGCCTCGCCGGGCAGGTTCGGGTCCGAGAAGGCGCGCAGAATCGTGGGGACACCCAGGCCCAGGTACGCGTCCGTGCCCACCAGCCACCACAGCGCCACCACCAGCGCGCCTCCCGCGGCCATGCGCAGCGGCAGCGCGGGCACGTGGCGCTCCCACGCCTTCTTCAGCCGGTGTGTCAGCTCCACGAAGAGCACGGCCACTCCCGCCACCGCCACGGCGAACACGAGCCACTTGCCCAGCAGCGGCACGGTGAGTGGCAGGGGCGCGGGCACGGGGTAGGGCGTGTGCACGATGCCCAGCCCACGCGTCACCAGGTCCCCCACCACCGCCGCCACCAGCGAGGGCAGCAGCGCCTCGTAGCTCATGCGGCCGATGACCACCACCTCCAGGCCGAACATCGTGCCCGCGATGGGCGTGCCGAACACCGAGCCGAAGCCCCCGGCGATGCCCGCGGCGAGCAGCTCGCGCCGGGTGGTCGCCGTCACCCCGAAGCGCCGGGCCACCGCGTCCGCGAGGCTCCCGCCCATCTGCACCGCGGTGCCCTCGCGGCCGGCGCTGCCTCCGAAGAGGTGCGTGAGCACCGTGCCCAGCAGCACCATGGGCGCCATGCGCAGCGGAATCCGCGTGTCGCCCTCGTGCACGCTGTCGATGACCAGGTTGTTGCCGCCCCGGATGGGCTTGCCCCACCGGTCATAGAGGGCGCCCAGCACCAGCCCGGCCACCGGCAGCGTGTAGACGATGGCGGTGTGCCGCTCGCGGAAGTCCGTGGCCAGGTCCAACAGGTACAGGAACACCGCCGAGGCCACGCCCGAGACGATGCCCACGAGGCCACCGAGGAAGAGCCACTGCATCAAGGGGCGGGCGCTGGGGGGCAGGCGCATGGGTTCAGGTGTCTACATCTCCTCGACCCCGAGGGCCATTGCCTCGCACCCCGCCTTCCTCTTCACTGGCGCCCGGAGGTGTTCCCGATGAACCGTCATCTCGTCCTCGTCCCAGGTTTCGGTGGCTTCGATGCGCTCGGCACCCTGCGCTACTACGAAGGTGTCACCGGCGTGCTGGAGCGCTGCCAGTCCCTCGTGCTGCACTACTTCCCCAACCTGCCCATGGCCAGCGTGAGCACCCGCGCCGAGCAGCTCCTCACCTTCCTCGACGAGCGCTGGCGCCGCCGGGAGATCCGCCCGGGGGATGAAATCCACCTCGTGGGGCACTCCACCGGCGGGCTCGACATCCGCCAGCTCCTCCTGCGCTACTGGGAGCTGGAGGCGTCCCCGCACAAGGGCCGCGAGGCCGCCACGCTGGCGGTGCTCGGCCACCTGCGCTCCGTGCAGTTCCTCTCCGTGCCCCAGCGCGGAACCAACCTCGCGGCCAAGGCGAACCAGCCGTTGCTGCGCTCCCTCGTCTACCGTCCCCTGCTGCGGCTGGCCTACGAGTCCGTGCGCGGCCTGCGCGAGCGCGGCACCTCGGGCAGCAGCCGGCTCATCCGTGGCCTCCTGCTGCGTGACAAGCGCCAGGAGTCCGCCAACTGGATCGACGCCTTCCTCGACACCCTGGAGGGCTGCCACGCGCGCACGGGCGGCCCCTACCAGGGCGCCCTGGCCCGCGCCGCGTACTTCGACCTGCTGCGCTGGCTGCTCCACATGGCCAGCGACTCCTCGGCCCTCGGAGACCTCAGCCCCCTGCGGCCCCGGGGCGTGCCCCCCAGCCCCGCGCACGAGGACGACCCCACGCACGAGCAACGCTTCCTCGAGGAGCACGGCATCCGCTACGCCTCCATCGTCACCGTGGCGCGGCCCAAGCCGGGGCGGTGGTTCGACCTCTTCAACCGCATCCACGCCCTCACCGCCGACGCCCCGGTGCCTCGGCTGGGCCCGCCGGGCGCCGTGCGCGAGTTGATGGAGCCCAAGACGAGCCGCATGCTCACCCCCGCCGACAACGACGGACTCGTGAATACCGTCTCCCAGGTGTGGCCCGAGCCCTCCTCCTGCTTCCTCGTCGAGGCGGACCACGGCGACGTCATCGGCCACTTCCAGTCCGACGTGGCCGACGACACGCACGGGGCCTTCCGGCGGTATGATCTGCTCACCTCGTCCTCCGGCTTCGACCAGCCCGCCTTCGATGCCCTGTGGTACCGCATCGCCGCCTTCGCCGAGGGGCACGCCTATGACGACGTCTCCCTCGGGGACGCGTCGGGCAACCGCGTCGTTCAGTGAACGTTCCCCTGCGCCGCGAGTGGGAGCGACCGTTCACCAGCCATCACCGGCCCGCCCCGCTGATCGGCGTCGCACTGGGGATTGGGGGGACGGATTCCTAATTTTCCCGTGTGATTGTGACGGGAGCGTGGGGCATGCAGGGGCTCGAGGAAACGGCGGGGCTGGGGGTCGCGCGGTCGGCGACGCCCCGGCGGCGGTTGGTGTTCGAGCACACGGTGGAAGGGCTCTTCCGCTTCTCCCTGCGCACGCGGCTGTCGTCCCCGGCCTGGCAGGCGCTGCGCGAGGCGGGGGTGGACCTGTCCAAGCCCCTGCTCCCGGCCTACCCGTACGAGACGTGGCGGCGCGGCCTGGAGATCGCCGTCGGGGACCTCTATCCGCTGCTGCCGCGGGCCGAGGCGTGGCGCCACCTGGGGCGGGAGGTGGTCAACGGCATGGTGCACACGCTGATGGGCCGCGCCATGGTGGGCGTGGCCCGGTTGCTCGGGCCGCTGCGCTCGCTGCGCCGGCTGAACAACACCCTGCGTAGCGCGGACAACTACGTGGAGTCCCGGCTCACTGAACTCTCTCCCACCTCGTGCGAGGTATGGCTCAACGAGGTGATGGATCAGCCCTCCTATTACCAGGGCGTGCTGGAGGCCAGCCTGGGGCTGGCGGGGGCCCGGAACGTGAAGACGCGCGTGGTGGCGCGAGACGGCCGGGGCGCCGTCCTTCACGTGGAGTGGGAGGAGTAGCCGGGGAGTGAGGTGAAGTCTACCCGGGCTGGGTAGCAAGAGACTCAGCGAGCGGACCCTTTCCGTGGCTGGGTCGCATCTCCGACTCTGCGGCTTTCGCCGGGTTTCGTGCATACTCGCGCGGCAGGGGCCATTCGGGAGAGCGCCCTCGTCCATGTCGAGTACGTCCACCAGGGTCGCGGGAGCACAGGGAGTCGGGGAGCTGGAACCGCCGAGGCGGGACGTCGTGCGCGGGGGCGCGACGGGCCGGCTGCTGGCGTGCCTGGACTCGTTCCTCTCCGAGCCCCTGCGTCGCTCCTCCTCCGAGGAGCTGTCGCGCTGCCGGATGCTGGTGGGCGCCAACCTCGTCCTCGGGCTCATCGCCGTGGTGTTCCTGGCCTACGTGCCCCGGCTCCAGCTTCCCCCGTGGCTCGGGCTGGGCGTGGGCGGGCTGTGCCTGACGGGCTTCTCGAGCTCGCTGTGGCTGCTGCACCGGGGGACGTCCACGCGCGGTGCGGCGCTGGTGCTGTGCTCCATCCTGACGGCGGGGTATCTGATCTCGGCGCTGGGCTCGCGCAACCCCAGCGCGGGCGTGCACCCCATCTGCATGATGATTCCGGTGCTGGCGATGTTCCTGCTGGGGCCCCGGGGGGGCTTGCCCTTCGTCGTGGTGGGCACCCTGGGCGTGGGCCTCGTGCTGCCGCTGTGGCAGGGGCTGGTGGGTGCCGACCTGCTGCGGGCTTTCTTCGCCGCCATCTTCATGCTGGGCGTCTGGGGGTTGAGCTGGTTGTTGGTGGCCTCGCGCGAGCAGACGGGCGCGGCGCTCGAGCAGGCCCTGCGCACGCTGCGCGACAACGAGAGCAAGCTGACGAGCCTGCTGGAGAACACCGAGGACATCGTCTGCTCGCTGGACGCCCAGGGGCGGCTGATCGCCGCCAACTCGCCGCTCCAGGAGATGTACCGGCTGCTCATCGGGCTGGAGCTGCGGCCGGGGGCCCTGCTCTTTCCGGAGGCGGCGCCCGAGTCCCTTCGCCGACGTTGGAGCGAGTGCGCCGCGCAGGTGCTCTCCGGCCGACGCGTGCGCTTCGAGGCCTCGCCCTCGCGGCTCAAGCCGCCCCGGGTGCTGGACATCTCCCTCAACCCGGTGCTGGGCGCCGAGGGCCACGTGGTGGGGATGACCATCTTCGGGCGCGACATCACCGACCGCAAGGAAGCCGAGGCGCGGCTGAGCGAGATGCACCGCGGCCTGCTGGACGTGTCGCGCCAGGCGGGCATGGCGGAGATGGCCACCGGGGTGCTGCACAACGTGGGCAACGCGCTCAACAGCGTCAACGTGTCCGTCAACCTGCTGGCCGAGCGGCTGCACCAGTCCCGGGTGGCGGGGTTGAGCAGGGCCACGGACCTGATGGCGCGACATGCCGCCGACCTGGGCGCCTTCCTCTCGGCGGACGGGCGGGGGCAGCAGCTCCCGGTCTACCTCCAGGCGCTCGCGGTGCAGCTGCGCGGCGAGCGGGACGAGCTGCTGGAGGAAGTGCACACGTTGCAGAAGAGCGTGGAGCACATCAAGGCCGTGGTGAGCATGCAGCAGGCCCACGCGCGCTTCGCGGGAGTGGTGGAGCGGCTGGAGGTCCGCTCGCTGCTGGACGACGCGCTGCGGCTGCACGCGGTGAACTTCGAGCGCCAGGGCATCCTGGTGCGCCGCGAATACAGCGAGGTGCCCCTGGTGGTGCAGGTGGACCGGCACAAGCTGCTGCAGATCCTCCTCAACCTGCTGAGCAACGCGCGTCAGGCGCTGCTGGAGAGCGGGCGGGCGGACAAGCACCTCACCATCCGGGTGGAGCGTTCGGCGGCGGAGCGGTTGCGCATCGCCGTGGCGGATAATGGAGTGGGCATCGCGCCGGAGGTCGCGCCGCGCTTGTTCACCCAGGGCTTCACCACGAAGAAGGACGGACACGGGTTCGGGCTTCACATCAGCGCACTGGCGGCGGCGGAGATGGATGCGTCCCTCTCTTGCTCGAGCGAAGGCCGCGACCAGGGCGCCACTTTCACCATCGACCTGCCCATCGCGGGCGAGGAGAGCAGGGCATGAACGCCCCCACCGCAGCCAACCGCCGCATCCTGGTGGTGGACGACAACCAGGCCATCCACCAGGACTTCCGAAAGATTCTCTGCTCGCCTCCGGCCAGCACCGCGCTGGATGCCATGGAGGCCGCGCTCTTCGGGAGTCCCGCGACAGCACCCGTGGATCCGGGCTTCGAGGTGGACTCGGCCTTCCAGGGCGAGGAGGGCATCGCCAAGGTGAAGACCGCCGTGGCCGAGGGCCGGCCGTATGCCCTGGCCTTCGTGGACATCCGCATGCCTCCCGGACTGGATGGCGTGGAGACGGTGCGCCGCCTGTGGAAGGAGGACGAGGACCTGCAGGTGGTGCTCTGCTCGGCCTACTCCGACTACTCCTGGGAGGAGATGACGCAGCGGCTGGGGCTCAGCCAGCGCCTGCTGATCCTCCGCAAGCCCTTCGACAACATCGAGGTGCGGCAGCTCGCGCACGCGCTCTCCGAGAAGTGGGAGCTGCTGAGGCAGAGCCACAACCGCCTGGAGGACCTCAAGCGCGAGGTGTCGGCGTGGACCGGCGAGCTGGCCCTGGCCAACGAGCGGATCGCCAAGGAGATGGATGACCGGGCCAAGCTGGAGCTGCGGCTCGTCCAGGCCCAGCGCCTGGAGGCGCTCGGGCGGCTCACCGCGGGCCTGGCCCACGAAATCAACAACCCGCTGAGCGTCATCATGGCCAGCGTGGGCTTCCTGCGCTCGGAGCTGGACGAGCAGCTCGCCGGCCGGCACCAGCTCGACGCGGGCGAGATGCGCGAGGTGTGCTCGGACGCGCTGATGGGCGCCGACCGCATCCTGCGCATCGTCAATGACTTCCGCATCTTCTCGCGGCTGGACGGGCATCCGCAGACGCGGGTGGACCTCAACGAGGTGCTGGACCATGCCCAGTCGGCGGCCTCCTACAACCTGGGCCGGGCGCAGGTGGTGAGAGACCTCCAGAACGCGCCCGCCGTGCAGGGCAGCGAGCCGGGCATGGAGCAGCTCTTCCTCGGCCTGCTGAACAACGCCGGCTACGCCACCCAGAACACGGCCGAGCCGCGGATCGTCATCACCGCGCGCGAGCGCGAGGAGGGGTGGGTGATGGTGGAGGTGAAGGACAACGGCACGGGCATCGCGCCGGAGCACCTGGGCCGCATCTTCGACCCCTTCTTCACCACCAAGCCGCCGGGGACGGGCACGGGGTTGGGCCTGTCCATCGTCTACGGCATCGTGTCCGGGTTCGGGGGCACCATCGAGGTGGAGAGCACGCCGGGCCAGGGCGCCACCTTCCGGGTGAAGCTGCCGCGCTCGACGGAGGCGGCGGCGCCTTCCTCCTCCTCCTCCTCCTCGATGTCGTAGGCCCGTATGACCGTCAGCATCCGCCCGGCCAGAGTCGAGGACGCGCCCGCGCTGGGACGCATGGGCGGGGCGCTCGTCCGCCTGCACCACGGCTATGACCCGCGGCGCTTCATGACGCCCGAGGAGGACGTGGAGTCCGGCTACCGCTGGTGGCTCTCCCGGGAGCTGAAGCGGCAGGGGGCGGTGGTGCTGGTGGCGGAGAAGGATGGGGCGGTGGTGGGCTACGCGTACGCCACCGTGGAGGGCCGGGACTGGAACGCGCTGCGCGACGCGCACGGCGAGCTCCATGACGTGTGGGTGGAGGAGTCGGCGCGCGGGGCGGGCGTGGGCGGGCTGCTCACCGAGGAGCTGGTGCGGCGGCTGCGCTCCCTGGGCGTGCCTCGCATCATGCTGATGGCCGCGTCGCGCAACGAGGCGGCGCAGCGACTCTTCGCGCGGCTCGGCTGGCGGCCCACCATGGTGGAGATGACGCGCGAGGTGGAGGACTCCGGCAAGGAGTAGTCGCCCCGCTCACGGGCCGCGCGAGCCGAGCGCCTTTCCCGGGGAGCGGGCCGGGAGGGTCTCCACCGCGTCCAGGGTCCGCAGCGAGCCCGTGGCCCCCAGGTGCGTGAAGACGCGGCGGGCCTCGGCGAGGTGGAGCGCGCGGGTGTCGGGCTCGGGGGCGTGGCGGGCCAGCTCGCGGTGGGCGAGGCCCTCGTCGGTGGGCATGCGGTGCTGGAGCGCGAGCTCGAGCGCACGCCGCCACCGGGCCTGGGCGCGCTCGGGCCGACCCTCCAGCCAGGCGAGGGTGCCCTCCAGGCGGGCGGTGCGACCGAGGCCAATGGGATAGAGCCGGCTCGCCTTGCGCAGCATCTTCAGGGCGGCGGTGGCGAGGGCCCGGGGCTCGGCGGCCTGGGCCTCTCCGGCGCGACGCGCGGTCTCCCACAGCCCCAGGCATGCCTCCCCCAGCGCGGCGAGGGCCGTGAGGTCGGACCACAACAGCATCGGGCGCCGACGCAGCAGGCGCAGCGCCTCGCGGGCGTGGGAGAGGACGCGGGCGGGCTCGCCGGTGCTCCAGGCCACGAGCGCCGCGTTGCAGTGGTAGCGCGGCAGGGCGAGCGCGTCCGCCCAGGGCAGCAGCGCCTCCGCCTCGCGCAGCCGCTGCACCGCCTCCTCGTGCCGGCCCAGTTGCAGCAGCGTGGGCGCCATCTGAGAGAGGGCCCACATGGCGTTGATGACGTTGGCGGCGTCGTTGGCCACCCGCAGCATGGACTCGCGCACGTCCTGCGCGGCGCCCGGCTCGCGCGCCAGCTCCAGCCCCATGCCCAGCGCCTCCAGGCCGATGCACAGGGTGAAGCGGGCATTGAGGCGGTGGGCGGTGGCGACACCCTGCTCCACGTGGTGCAGGCCCTCGTCCCAGCGCCCGAAGCTCAGGTGCCAGACGCCCTGGAGGATGTCGGTGATGGGAGGTGTCGCCTCGTGCTCGGAGGAGGCGCGGCGGAAGTAGCGCCGTGCCAGCCCGTGCAGCCGCCCGAGCCCGGACAGGTAGCCCAGCATGCTGTAGGAGAGGGCGGCGGGAGTGAAGTCGCGCGCCGTCTCCGCGAGGTTGACGGCGATGAGGCTCGCGGTGAGGTGCTCCAGTGGCCGGGCCGCGTAGAAGGACTGCTCGGAGAGGGTGCTGAAGAGGCCCGAGGCGAGCGCGAGCCGCTCCCGCTCCCGGGGCTCCTCCGCCGCCCGCGGCCAGCGTCCCAGCACGAGGCGCGACGCATGCCGCGCCAGCTCCCACGCGAGGCGGGCACCCCAGGCCCAGCGGGTGGAGGGCCGGGGCTGCTCCAGCAGGCGCAGGGCGCTGTCGCAGTGGGACTGGCTGCGCTCGGTGTCCCCGAGGCCGAAGTACGCGTTGGCGATCCACGTATTCCAGCGGGCGCCGCGCAGGGCGTCCACGGGCTCGGCGCGGCTGGTGGCGGCCTCCTGGGCCTGGGTGAGGAGGGCGATGGTCTCCGGGTGGGCCCCGCGCGAGAAGGCGGCCTCCGCGGCCTGCTCCAGGGAGTCCACCGCCCGAGCGGTCTCCTCCGCCAGCCGCCAGTGGTGGGCCACGAGGGGCTGGAGCTGGGTGCCGCGCTCCTCCTGCTGGCGCTCGTAGAGGCGTGCCACGGCGCGGTGCAGCTCCCGGCGCTGGGAGAAGGCCATCAGGTTGTAGGCGGCCTCCTGGATGAGCGCGTGCCGGAAGGCATACATGGGGCCGGTGGGCGAGTCCTCCCGGTGCACGAGCCCCAGCCGCTCCAGCCCGGTGAGGTGCTCGGGCAGCGTGGCCTTGTCGCGCTCCTCGGGGTAGACGGCGCGCAGCAGCTCGAAGGAGAAGATGCGCCCGAGCACGCTGGCCACCTTGAGGGTGAGCTGCTGCTGGGAGTCGAGGTGGTCGATGCGGCTGGTGAGCAGGCCCTGGATGGTGCCGGGCAGCTCCAGCGTCATGCTCTTCACGGAGCGCGCCACCAGCCGGCACTCCCCGCCCTCGACGGTGAGGTAGCCGGCATCGCGCATGGCGCACGCGAGCTCCTCGGCGAAGAAGGGGTGGCCCTCGGCCTGGTCGCGGATGACGGTGGCCACCTGGGAGGGCAGGCCGCGCACGCCGAGCCGCTGGCGCACCAGGGCGAGCACCTCCTCATGGGGCAGGCGCTCCAGGGGCAGGTACACCGTGCCGGGGAAGTCGCGCAGCTGGAGGAAGACGTCGCGGAGGGGCTCGCTCAAGGGGCGGGTGGAGAGCACCAGCAGCAGCCGCTTCACCCGCCGCTGCGCCTCCAGCGCGAGCTCCCAGGAGGCGAGGTCCATCCACTGCGCGTCCTCCAACACCACCACGCGCGGGCGCTCCCGGGTGGACTCGTCGAGCAGCTGCACCAGCAGCTCGCGCGTGTTGGCTTCGCGCAGCTCGCTGGACATCTGCCGCACCACGTCGTTCTCCGGCACCTCCACGCGCAGTACCCCGTTGAGCAGGGGGGCCCAGGCCTCGCCCTCGGGGTGGGTGCGCAGCCGCTCCAGGAGGCGCGCGGTGTCCAGCCCCAGCAGGCGCGAGAGCACGGGGCGCCACGCGTGGTAGGTGGTGGCTCGCTCCAGCGTGGAGCCCGCGCCCGTGGCGATGGCGAGCCGGGCGGCCGTGGCGTGCTCCAGCAACTCCTCCACCAGTACGGACTTGCCGATGCCGGCCTCGCCCTTGAGGATCACGGTGCCACCCACGCCGCGCTCGGTGAAGCGGCGCACCAGCGCGGTGAGCTGGGTGCGCTCCTCCTGGCGGCCCACCACCCGCGTGCCCCGACTGGCCGCTCCCGCGCCTTCGACGACGGGCTCCGGGCGGTACACGGGCACGGGCTGGGTAATCCCCTTCATCTTCAGGGGCGCGAGCGTCTCGAAGCGCAGTCGCGAGGAGGCCAGGCGCAGCGTGGTGGTGTCACACAGGACGTCATTCACCGCGGCCTGCATCAGCCGCGCGGTGAGGTTCACCGTGTGGCCCACCATCACGTACTCGCGCCGGGTGGCCCCGCCCGAGGTGCCGCAGAAGACGCGCCCGGTGGCCACGCCGATGCGGTACGCCACGCCCAGCTCGCGCAGCGCGGTGCGCAGCTCCAACGCCGTCTGTACCGCGCGCGACGGGTCGTCCTCGTGCGAGAGCGGCGGGAGCCCGAAGGCCGCCACCACCACCACGCCCTTGTCGTCCACCACCACCTGGTTGGCGCTGCCCTCGTAGCGGAAGAGGACGGCCTGGATGGTGCGCAGCGCGCGCTGGAGCTCCTCGGGCCGCTGGCCGGCGGCGAAGTCCGAAGTGCCCAGGTTGATGAACATCACCGTGACGGTGCGGAACTCGGACAGCCAGCGGCCGTGGCCGGCCTCCAGCCGGTGCGTCACCACCTTGGGCAGGTAGGCGCGCAGCGCGGGCTCCAGCTCCGGCCGCGGCTCCAGCGGGCGCACCTCCGGCAGCGGCTGGGGCTCCATCGCCACGAGCTTCCAGCCGGCCTCGCCCCGGGGCTCGCCCTCGGCCACTCCCCGCAGGTGTCGCCAGGCGCTGGGGCCGAGGATGATGTCGCCGGGCTGGGCGGCGTGCTCGGCACGGGCCATCTCCAGCAGCGGCTGGCCCGAGGCGAGGAAGTCCCAGCGCCCCGTCTCGCCCCCCACGTCCGAGAGCTGCACGGGCCCGGCGCCGATGCCCACCTTCAGTCGCAGCCGCACCCCGTCCACCGGGGCGAGTCCCTCGATCAGATCCTGCGCGGCCTGGGCGCACCGGGCCGCCAGCCGCACGGCGCGGGGCAGCTCCTCGGCGGACGCGGCCGGCCACAGCGCCACCAGGGCGTCTCCGGCGAAGCGCAGCGCGTCCCCACCGTGGGCGACGAGCGTGTCGAGCAACTGCGAGAAGCACGTGTCGAGGATGCCGCGCAGGCGCTCGGCGCCGGAGGGCCCGCTGTGGTCGAGGGCCTCGGCCATGGCGGTGAAGCCCGTGAGGTCGGCGAAGAGCACGGCGCTGTGCTGCTCGACGCGGGCGCCCTCGCGGGGGCGGGAGGCATCTTCCTGGAGGGCACGTACCAGCGAACCGGGCAGGAACGCCGCCAGTGCGTGCAGCCTCGAGGGGAAGGTCATGTGCTCGGGTTCACTCCCGCCCGGGGGGCTGTGGCGGGGGTGGACCTTTGTTAGCAGATGGAGGGGGGTCGGGCCACCGTGCAAGCGGGCGAGCCTTCTTCCGTGTGTCTCGTCTAGGTCACCCTCGGGAGCGCCTTCTTCACAGAGGGTGAGCGGGGTTCGCGCCCAGTACGGATGCCGTGGCCTCCGTCAGGCGAGGGCCCCCTGGGGCGGGCCCGAGTACACCAGCTCCACGCCGTTGACGGGGCCGAGGGTGATGTTGCGGCGCACCGGGCGCTCGGGCCTGTCATGGGCGAGCGCGAAGCGGTGGGAGGCCAGCAGGGTGCCGAGGACGACGCGCATCTCGTACTGGGCGAAGGCGGCGCCGATGCAGCGTCGCGCTCCACCGCCGAAGGGCAGGTACTCGAAGGGGGAGAACTTCCGCTCCAGGAAGCGCTCGGGCCGGAAGCGCTCGGGCTCGGGGTAGAGGGCCGGGTCGTTATGGGTGAGCCAGACGGAGGCCATGACGGGAGTGCCCGCGGGCAGCTCGCGCCCGCGCAGGGTGAAGGGGGCGACGGTGCGCCGGCCCACGACGATGATCACCGGGTGGATGCGCAGGGACTCGTCGCACACCGCGCCGAGGTAGGGCAGCTTCATGAGCGCCTCGGGCTCGGGCGCGGGGCCCAGGGTGGCCAGCTCCGCCAGCAGTCGCTGGAGCGTCTGGGGCTCGTGGTGCAGGTGGTAGAGGGCCCAGGCCATGCCGATGGCCGTCGTCTCGTGGCCGGCGAGCAGCAGGGTGCGCAGCTCGTCCTTGAGCTCGGGGTCCGCCATGGGCTGGCCGTCCTCGTCGCGCGCGGCGAGCAGCAGGCTGAGGATGTCGGTGTGGCCCTCCTCCCGCCCGCGCCGGGTGGCGAGCTCCTCGGTGAGCAACTGGTCCAGCTCGGCCACATGGCGCTGGAAGCGGGCCCAGGGGCCCACGCCGCCGAAGGAGCGCCGCAGGGGCACCGCCATCATCAGCAACGGGGTGTAGCTCTCCAGGTAGGCGTTCATCACCTCCTGGTAGCGGCGCACGCGCGCGGGCTCCTCGATGCCGAAGACGGCGCGGATGATGATCTCCAGGGAGATGGCCTGGGTGAGGTGCTGAGCGCGGAAGGTGCCACCCGGCCGCAGTCCCTTGGCTGCGTGGAGGGTGAGCTCGCGCATGAGCTGCCCGTAGGCGCGCATGCGCTCGCCATGAAAGGGAGGCATGAGCAACTTGCGCTCGCGCTTGTGGCGCTGCCCGCCCAGCAGGAGGAGCGAGTTCTCCCCCACGGCGGGGATCAGGGGAAGCTGGCCGAACGGCTCGAAGACAGTCGGGTCCGCGCTGAAGATTTCCCGGATGCCCTCGGAGGAGCCGGTGACGACCACGTTGCCCATGGGCAGCGGCAGGGTGAAGGGGTCGCCGTAGCGCGCGCGGCACTCCTGCAACAGGGTGGCGGGATGGCGGAGGAAGCGGAACGTCTGCAGCGAGGTGATGCGGGGCCCGGACGGCAGCTGCGGGGTGGACATGGCGCGTCCTCCTCGGACGAGGGTGGAAACCTGGGAAACTTTAAGAGTTTCCAGCAACCCATTGGCGGGGGCGAGACTGGTCAGTCAGGCAGCGCGTGTGAGCGATGGACGATGTGGGATCGTCGCGCCAAGCTGCGGTGCTCTGCTCGAAGCTTCG
>NZ_DASVWK010000660.1:0-9367 GCF_036389735.1 Archangium sp.
TGCCCCGTGCGCAGGCTGTCCCGAGGACCCCGCGCCGGGCTTCTGTCCCACAGACTTCGACCTCGCGCGTTTCCGGCCGGGGGGATTTTCTCCCAGGGGACGTGCCCGTACTTCCGCACAAACATGAGCGAAACCGACAACCGCGATCCCCGAGACCTGCCGCCCCCCATGGCCGCCCGAGCCGAGTCGCCTCCCGACATGGACGACGGTGATGACGAGGGAGATGACGGCTCCGACGAGGGCGAAGGTGGGGCGTCCACCCCGGGCCAGCCCGGTGGAGGCCCGCAGCAGCCCGGCCAGGGTGGAGGGCGCCGCCGCCGCCGCCGTCGTCGCCGCAAGGGCCCCCAGGTCCAGTTCACTCCGGATGGGCAGGCCTACCGCCTGGTGCCCGGTCCGGACGGGCAGCAGCAGCAGGTGTTCCTCACGCCGCAGGAGCTTCAGCAGCACCAGCAGCGGCTGGCCCAGCAGCAGCAAGCCCAGCAACAGCCCCAGCAACAGCAACAGCAGGCGCCACAGCAGCACCACCATCCGCACCCGGGTGGGCAGCCGAGGCAGCAGCAGCCGGCCCCCCAGCCCTCGCTGACCCCGGTGGAGGGCGTGCTCGACACCGAGGTGAAGGGCCCCAACGCCTTCCTGCGTCAGCTCAAGCGCAACCTGCTGCCCTCGCCGGACGACGCGGAGCTTCCGAAGAACCTGGTGCAGAAGCTGCGGCTGCGCCCGGGCCAGTACCTCCACGCCTACGCGCAGATGAAGGGCAACAAGGGCATCATCCAGCGCGTGGAGCAGGTGGACGGCCGCCCGCATGAGCAGATGGGCCGCCTGCCGCACTTCGCGGACCTGACCTCCATCGATCCGTTGGATCGCCTCAAGCTGGAGAACGGGCACAAGGAGATGGTGACGCGGGTGCTGGACCTGATCGCCCCCATTGGCAAGGGCCAGCGCGCGCTCATCGTGGCGCCTCCGAAGACGGGTAAGACGATCATGCTCCAGCGCATCGCGCAGGCGATCGTGTCCAACCATCCGGAGGTCCACCTCATGGTGCTGCTCATCGACGAGCGCCCCGAGGAAGTGACGGACATGCGCCGCAGCATCAAGGCCGAGGTGCTGGCCTCGAGCTCGGACCGGCCCACGGGCGACCACCTGAAGATCGCCGAGCTGGCGCTGGAGCGGGCGCGGCGGCTGGTGGAGGCCGGCAAGGACGTGGTCATCCTCCTGGACTCCATCACCCGACTGGCGCGCGCCTACAACAAGGAAGTGGACAACTCGGGCCGGACGCTCTCGGGCGGCGTGGACAGCCGCGCGCTGGAGCGGCCCAAGCGCATCTTCGGCGCGGCGCGAGCCACCGAGGAGGCCGGCAGCCTGACGATTGTCGGCACGGCGCTCATCGACACCGGCAGCCGCATGGACGAGGTCATCTTCGAGGAGTTCAAGGGCACCGGTAACTCCGAGGTGACGCTGGACCGGTTCCTGGCGGAGAAGCGCATCTTCCCGGCCATCAACATCGGCCAGTCCGGCACGCGCAAGGAGGAGAAGCTCTTCACCCACAAGGAGTACGAGAAGGTGAAGAAGATGCGCCAGATGCTCTTCGCGGTGAAGCCCGTGGAGGCCATGGAGGCGCTCGTCAAGCGGCTGAGCCGCTACACGTACAACGACGAGTTCCTCGAAGAGCTGTGAGCGGCTGAGCTGCTCCGGGGCCCGTTCCAGCCAGTCACCTGGCGGGGGCGGGCCCTTCGTCTTTCCTACGCCACGCGACCAATCAGCTCCGTCACCAGCGTCTGCGTCCCGGTGAGGGCCGAGGGTTCGCCACGCCGATTCCGGGCCGACTCCATCGCGCCACCCTGGGCCAGCCACCAGCGCTCGGCGTCCTCCTCCGTCCACCTGCCCGCGTCCGCGCAGGCATCCAGCGCGAGCCGCAGCTCGCGGGCGGAGGCGAAGCGGTCCCCGGGATGCTTCGCCAGACAGCGCATGAGGACTTCACACAGGTCGCGAGGCAGCTCGCGCCCCAGCCGCACGCTCGGTGGAGTGGGTGCCGTGTGCAGGTGGTGCGAGCAGATCTCCGTCGAGGAGCTGCCCTCGAAGACATGGCAGCCGGTGAGCAGCGCGTAGCCCACCGCCCCCAGCGAGTACAGGTCGCCCCGCGCATCCACCCGCCCGGGGGAGATGATGGCCTCCGGCGCGAGGTACAGCGGCGTGCCGACGACGAGGTGGACGCGCTGGGGGGACGCCTCCTCGGAGCCCCCCACTTCCTTCACCAGCCCGAAGTCGAGCACCTTCACCAGATCCGGCAGGCCGCGCCTCCGGCACAGGAAGAGGTTGGCCGGCTTGATGTCGCGGTGGAGCAGTCCCGCCCCATGTGCCTCCTCCAGCGCCCCACACACCTGGCGCAGGATGTGGATGACACGCGCGGGAGGCTGGGGCCCATCCACCGAGAGCAGCCCGTCCAGGTCCACGCCCTCCAGGTACTCCATCACGTAATAGAAGCGGCCGTCCGCGGTGTGCCCGTAGTCGTAGATGGCGATGGTGTTGGGATGGGTGAGCTGGCTGGTGAGCTGCACCTCGCGCTCGAAGCGCTCCAGGCCATGACCATCCGCGTCCGGACGCAGCAGCTTGATGGCGGTGCGGCGGCGCAGCAGGGCGTGGCTGGCCAGGAACACCTCGCCCATGGCACCGGCCCCGAGCTGCTGGAGCAGCGTGTACTGGCCCAGCTTCTGCGCGGCCTGCACCTCCCGGCGCAGACCGTAGATGACGCGGGAGACCAGGGTGGCCATGGTGACGGCGACCCCCCCCCAGAGCAGGGCATCGAGCGTGGGCAGGAGGGAGTCGGTGTCCCCTCGCGCATGGGCGAGCAGGGCGACGACGATCCCATCCGGCAGGGCGCCGAGCAGGGAGATCCAGAACGTCCTGCGCACGGAGCTGGGGACGATGACCGCGTGGCTGATGAGCGTACCGTTGGTGGCCAGCAGCAGGGACAGGGTGTCGCGGTCGAAGTAGGCGTCCAGCTTGAGGAGGAAGAGCACGCCCAGCAGCCCCGCGCTGTCCAACCAGGACAGGGTGCGCAGGGAGCGGGGGGCCTTCCGGCACAGGAGCCAGAGGACGAGCGCGAGCAGGGAGCCGATGAGGTGGAAGGAGTACGCCGGGTCCACCAGGGCGCTGGACCACGGCACCCCGACCATGAAGACGGCGGCCAGGGAGGTGCAGGCGTAGAAGGCGAAGGCGAGCAGGAAGAGCGCCTTGTAGAGCAGCTCCAGCCGACCCTGGAGGAAGGCGCGTGCCTCCTCGGAAACGAGCGAGGTGGCATCCAGGGAGTGAGGCGACGAGAATTGGGGCCTGACCGGGGAGAGCTCCATCGCCCCCCCGGTCGACACCACCCGGACGGGCCGTGAGGATCCCCCCCAGGGACCGAGCAGGCATCGACTCCGCGAGAGGGTGGCCAGGCCAGCATCGACGTGCGCGCGGGAGGAACCGGCATCATCCAGGCGCTTGGGGTTCGTCGCGCTCGGCTCGCCGTCACCAGCCTGACCACCCGCTCCGCTCACAAGAGAGACGTGGAGATCGCTGACTCCTGACGCGCCCCGGGCTAGGTTGCCTGCCCCATGACAACCCCCCGCTCTACCCTGTCCCCGGACAAGCGCACCCCCGCCGTCGCCGAGGCGACCGCCAACTTCCACCGGGACGTCGTCGACCAGGTCCGCACCGCCGTGGAGAAGGACCCCGTGGTGGTGGTGGGCATGGCGCAGAACCCCTTCGTCAAGCGGGTGCGCCAGGCCCTCACCGAGGCCGGTATCCAGTTCACCTACCTGGAGTACGGCAACTACTTCGGCCAGTGGAAGCAGCGGCTCGCCATCAAGATGTGGAGCGGGTGGCCGACCTTCCCGCAGGTGTACGTCCGTGGCGTCCTCATCGGAGGCTTCGAGGATACGCGCAAGGCGCTGGACGACGGCTCGCTCCGCAAGCTGCTCGGCGGCTAGGCGTTGACACGTCGCGTCGGCGCCTCGGGCCCGCATGGGTTGCGCGAGGAGCCGGCCTACACGCAGGGCCTGCGCGGGCGGGCACCTACCTCCCCTCGGGGGAGCAATGGCAACCACCTTGCACTGGAAGGGCTCGACATCGGGCCTCCAGGAGCCTGGTCGTGGTGGCCAGACGCGGACGGGGGCCCTCGAAAAGGAGCCCCCATGCGCGCCGCCCTGATGACCGACCTCCCCTACGTCCCCGATGAGCTGGAGGGGCTGCCGGTCCCGGCCCTGTTCACGGTGGACGAGGTGATGGCCCGGGAAGTGCTCGCCGTCCACCCGGACACCAGCCTCCAGACCGCCGCCGAGCTCATGCTGGAGCACGGCATCAGCGGCATGCCCGTGGTGGATGACGAGGGCCAGCTGGTGGGCATGGTGTCCAAGACGGACATGCTGCGTCACCAGTTCGAGGACAGCGAGGTCTCCGTCGGGACGCTGCCCTCCGGCCAACACCTGCTGGAGGACACCATCGTCGAGGAGGTGATGACGCCTCAGGTGCTCGCCGTGCGAGAGGGTGCCTCGCTCGTCGACGCCGCGAAGATCCTGGTCGAGGCCGGGCTCCACCGCGTGCCGGTCATCACCCGGACGGGCGCCCTGGCGGGGCTCATCTCCACCTCCGACATCGTGCGGTGGGTGGCGGGGCTGCCGTAGACACGGAGGAGCCCCGCACTCCCCCGCGGGCTACTGGGCCGTGGCCAGCGTGGTCGCGGGCCGCACGTCCTGGAGCGTGCGGCCCTGGATGAACCCGTCGTGGTAGACGATGCCCACCGGAGCAACGGTGCTGTTCCGGTAGAGGCCCAGCTTCAGGTAGTTGGTCGTCCCGCTGTACATGGTGGCGATGTAGCGCTTGGGCAGGACGAGCTGGCCGTTGTGGTACAGCTCGACGAAGCCCACCTTCGCGTCGGGCGACCACTTCACGTGGAAGATGAAGTCCTGCCACTGGCCGCGCACCAGCGGCGCGCTCCACACCACGGTGCTGCCGTTGGCGCGCAGGTAGAGGGTCTCCCCGTTGACGTAGAACTCCATCGGCGGCGAGCCGCAGCAGCCGCTGTGGTGCCACTGGGTGAAGATCTGCCAGGTCTTCGCGCTCGGGAAGTCCGAGGCGAACATCGTGCTCCAGCGGTAGAAGAACTCATCCCCCGCCTTCTCGCCCGTCATCCTCACCAGCTCGTTGCGGTTGCCGCTGGCGCTGATGGGGTTGTCCCCCTGCTTCACGGTGACCTTGATGGCGTAGCGGCCCTCGCGCGCCGGCGAGGGCACCACCTGAAGCCGGTCCGAGCTGACCATCTGCGTGCTGCTCCACTGCGAGCGGTCGCCCGTCTCGAAGTCCCCGCGCCACACGACGCCGGGCGTCGTCGTCCCGGTCCCCGAGGAGGCGGCGCCGCAGGGGCGGGCCTCGGCGATGCTCGCCCAGTCATTCAGGGTGTTGCCGTTGACGGTGATGCGCACGCGGCGCGCGGTACGGGCGGCGAAGGCGTACGTCTCGGCCGACGTCGTCGTGCCGCTGCTCTTGCCGGTGTAGACCGGCGTGTACGTGAGCCCATCCAGGGAGGTGGACACGACGAAGTTGCTCGCGCGCTGGTTTCCCGAGTGCCAGGCGATGGTCACGCCCGAGAGCGTCTTGTTGGAGCCCAGGTCGTAGTCGAGCCACGAGCCCTTGCCGAGGTTGCTCCAGCGCGTGTCGAGCCGGTCATCGCGCGTGTTGTCCGGGACGTTGCCGTCGTGGCCGCTGGCGATCACCGAGGAGGTCGGGAGCTGCGTGCAGTTCGACGCGGTCAGCGCATCTTCCGCGGTGCCCGTCGTCAGGGAGGCGTCGGCGGAGGCCAGGTCATCGGCGTTTCCGCAGCCAGCGGCACCAGCGAGGACGAGCAGCGCTTCAACCAGCAGGAGAGTCTTCTTCACGTGGGAGTCCTTGGGGAGATAAAGACAGACAAGTGTTGAGGCCAGGCCGCGCGAGGCGGTCGGCGGAGAGGGCTCGGCGTGGTTCTGGAGACGCACCTTCCCCGTCGCGCGAATCAGGGACGAGCCCTGAACGCTGAGAGGAATTGCGCGTGGGGGTGTGACTCCTTCAAGAGCCCGCGACAGGCACGGGCGTGATGAGGTGTTGAAGGATCATCCACCAGGTTTGATCAGCAATCAACACACCGCGTCAAGCCCGGGTGAAGGGCGAGCGGGCATTGAGTGCGAGGTCTCAGCTCGGGAATGCGTTATTCGCCCGTCCCACGGACTGCTCGTGGAGGTGCTCCAGGAACTCGGGCACCAGCGAGGCGGCGATGATCCACAGGCAGGGCCGCGCCGAGGGGTCATCGTGCAGCCGGGCCGCCTCCGCGTAGTCGCCGTCGTCCTCGCACAGGTAGAGGAAGGACGTGCGCCCGCGGAGCGCGTACCAGCGACGCGCCTCGTCCAGCAGCGCCACGTAGGCATCGCGACCCTCCGGCGCGAGCGAGACCAGGCGCGCGGCATCGAGCAGGCCCACGAGGCTCGTGCCGGGATGCCCCAGCTCGAGCACCAGCGCGGCGATGGGAATCCCCTCGCGGCGGGCCACCAGGATGCGCCGCTCCCGCTCCAGCCCCTCGCCCTGCCAGACCCGCGCGACGCTCCACAGGTCCAGCCGCTCCCGGGTGAAATCCAGCGCCTCCACGTAGCAGGCCGGACGGGTGCGGGTGAGTTCCCCCGCCAGCAGGTACTTCTCTCCAATCGTCGCGGCACCGATCTCCAGCTCCCCCACGGGCTGGCCGCTCGGCTCCTCGCAGTGGGCGGTCATCATCCGCAGCGGCATCACCAAGGACTGGCCACCGTCCTGCATCCGCCGGGCGAAGCGCACGTGCGTCCGGTCCACCCAGGGCACGGAGGACTCGGCGTAGCAGAGCACCCAGCGGAGCTCCGGGTCCGACTGGGCGTGCTCCAGCGTGCGCAGGTAGGTGTCGCTCAAGATCCGCCCCGGCACCTGAGGGGCATGGTCGGGCTGCGCGGGTCGCTGGCTGAGCTGGTGCAGCAGCCAGGAGTGGCGGTAGGGCTTCATCGAGGAGAGCGATGCCTCCACGCCCCGCTCCGAGGGCCACACCGTCTGGCAGAAGAGTTGGGGGAGCCGCGCCGCGTGCCTGCCCAGGTCGAAGAAGCTCCGGCGGAGCGCGTCGAAGTGCTCGGCCGAGCCGCTCGCCCGGTGGATGGAGCCCGAGGCGGAGTACAGCTCCCACAGCGGTGCGAGGAAGTCCTCGCTGGAGCGCGCGGAGGGGCTGAGCGCCTGGGAGACGAGGCCCGTCCACAGTACGGCGTCCCGCTCCGTACGAGGCCGGATCTCCAGGCCCACCACGCGCCCCCCATCGCTTCGCGCCGACGACACGTGGCGCACCTCGCCGCTCAAGTAGAAGCACTCGCCGTCGGCCCGCTCCACCTCGAGCGGCAGGAAGAGCCCAGGGAACATCAAGTCATCCGGCTCGCCGCGCAGCGCCAGCCCGGAGAAGGAGAGGTCGACGACCTCGCGCTCCTTGCGTCCCAGCTCCTTCCACAGCGGATGGTCGAAGCGGGCTCGCAGCTTCGGGGGTGCCGGCACGCGACGGTGCCAGCGGTGGCGCACCCTCCACAGCCGCTCGGGCAGCGGCGTCACCAGCCACCCGCCCCGGGCGATGGGCCCCGCCAGCCGCATCCGATAGGCCGAGTTGTAGCCGACCACCTCGATGTCATAGGGCGGCTCACCCCACTCCACGCCCGGCTCGTCGCAGCGCCAGTGCAAGAGGCTCCGCGCCGCGTCCATCCGCTCCAGCATCACCCGCACCGTCCGGCCCGGCCGGCGCAACACGCCCCGGTTGTTCATGGCGGAGATGACCGTGAGGATGGACTCGATGCGCTCGCTTCCCGTCACCTCCTCCAGCACCGGACGGGGCGAGGCCTCGGGCTCGGCACCGCCGCGCAGGACCGCGTCGTCCAGCAGCGAGAGGATCCGCCGCCCCTGCTCCAGGGAGACCTCGACGAACTGGAGGCCCAGCGCTCCTCCCTCGCCCCACCGGGGCTCGCCCACCAGGGGGCCGATCGTCGTTCCTCCCGCGTCGAGGCACACCCGCGGCGTCCGCTCGCCCGCCAGTGCGCCCGCCGCGCCGCCGGACTGGGTCCACACCGTCGTGGGGCTCAGCAGCGTCGCCCGGCCCAGCACCGCACCGTGCTCCGGCAAGACCACCTGGATGTCCTCAGGACCATGGAGCGAGTACCCCGAGTACATGGAATTCCCCCCTGCGAGTCGTCCAATCCCTTGCACGCGCGAGGAAACATACCCGGTGAAGACCCGTCAAGGACTCTCGCCGAAAGTCATTGGGCTGACAGAGAGAGCACCCATGCCATGGAAAAGCTTCACTCCCGCCGCGCTGTAAATCCAGACGGGGGCTCAAACCCCGGCAAGCAGGGGAGAACGGACCCCGGCCGAGACGACCCAGAGCTGGTGCGAGGTGCGGGTGATGGCGATGTGCAGCCTGCGGCGCGCCTCGTCGTTGGCCGGGTAGGCCCGAGCCGTCGCGTCCGGGATGACGACGTAGTCGAACTCGAGTCCCTTCACGTTGTCCACGTCCGTCACGTCGACGCCCGGCTCGAAGGTGAATCCGCCCTCCAGCACCAGGCGGGCCCAGGACATGTCCGCGAGGACCCCATGGAAGGCGCGGGCCTGCTCCGGGCCACTGGCGATGACGCCGATGGAGGCGTGTGGCTCGCGCTCGACCAGGTCGCGCAGCGCCTCGCCGATGAACAGGTGCGCCTGGGCCTCGTCCGGGAAGTGGTGGAAGCCCACGGGTGTCCCCTCCCGACCCGCCTGCACCGTGGCCGCGGGAGCCAGCGGGCCGAGCACCTTGCGCGCCAGCTCCGTTACCGGCCTCGGGCAGCGGTAGGAGACCTGGAGCCGCAGGGTGGCCGCGTCGCGGATACCCAGCTCCGTGAGCACCGCGGGCCACCCCGCGAAGCTCGTCGTGGTCTGCTGCATCTCGTCGCCCGCGAGCGTGCAGCTCCGGGCCTCGCCCAGCAGCTTGCCCACCACGAACAGCTCGAAGAGGGAGAAGTCCTCGGTCTCGTCCAGCACCACGTGCACCAGCCGCCCCACGGCGCCCAGGTTGCCCCCCTGCGCCCGGAGGAACAGCAGGAGCGGGAGGTCCTCGAGGTCCAGGGTGCCGGCCAGCTCGTCGGGCGTGTCGCTCTCGAGGGACTTCCCGTCGAGCGTCTGGAGCCGCTCGGGGTCCACCCCGTCGAGCTCGCGCGCGAGCGGCGTGGCGATCTGCAGCATCGTGTGCCGCACCGTCTCGTCGACGGCCGTGAGCGGCAGGTCTCCTTGCGAGTAGGAGACGACGCTCTCCAGGAAGCGCCGGTCGGTGAAGAGCTCC
>NZ_DASVWK010000661.1:0-19937 GCF_036389735.1 Archangium sp.
TGAAGTCCCTCACGACCCGCCCCCCTCAGTGACCGCGATCCGCCACGCGAACGCCCCGGGCATCCCGGGCCTCCACGCGCGCGTTGCGCTTGTTGCCCGGCTTCTCCGCCGGAAGGGCGATGACGACCGGGCCCGCGGGCATGGACATGCCGAGCTTCTCGCGCGCCAGCTTCTCCAGCCGGGCCGGGTTCTTCAGCGTGGCCAGCTCCAGCTTCAGCCGATCATTCTCCCGGATGAGGGCGCGCTCCTCGGCCTCGGCCTTGGAGAGGCGGTAGCCCATGTCCACCACCAGCACGCGGCTCGCCACGTGGAGGATGCCCACGCCGGCGAAGAGGGCGAAGAGGAACACCGCGGGCAGCAGGTGCATCAGCACCCGCCCCACCGAGACACCACTCCCACTGCCACGAGAGGTTGGATTACCGCGGCTCATCGAATCTTCTCCACCGCACGAAGGTGCGCGCTGCGGGCACGGGGGTTGGCGGAAACTTCCTCATCCGAGGGAGCGATGGCCTTGCGCGTCACCAGGGCGAAGTCTCCCTGGCCGCCACAGACGCACACCGGCAGGCCGGGCGGGCACTTGCAGAAGCCCACCAGGTCCCGGAAGGTCTCCTTCACCTTCCGGTCCTCCAACGAGTGGAACGAGATGACGGCGGCGCGGCCTCCCACCTTCAACAGGCGGGGCAGCGCGGCGAGCAGCGACTCCAGGGACTCCAGCTCCTGGTTCACCGCCATGCGCAGCGCCTGGAAGGTGCGGGTGGCCACGTGAATCTTGTTGGGCCAGGCCTTGCGCGGCACGGCGCGCTTGACGACCTCGGCGGCCTCCAGGGTGCGCACGGGCGGGGTGCGCTTGAGCTCGCGGGCAATGGCCTTGGCGAAGGGCTCCTCGCCGTACTCCTTGAGGATGCGGACCAGCTCCGCCTCGTCCTCCTCGGCGATGAGCTCGGCGGCGGTGCGGCCCGTGTCGCCCATGCGCATGTCCAGCGGCCCCTCGCGCTGGAAGGAGAAGCCGCGCTCGGGCACGTCGAGCTGGGGCGAGGACACGCCCAGGTCCACCAGCACCCCGTCTACCGGGAGCAGGTCCGAGGCCACGGCCAGCACGTCCCCGAAGTTGCCCTGGCGGGTGCTGAAGTGGGGGTAGCCGGCGAGCCGGGCCCGGGCGGCATCGAGCGCCACGGGGTCGCGGTCCACACCCAGGACGGTCGCACCTCGGGCGAGGAGCGCCTCCGTGTGGCCACCACCACCCAATGTGCCGTCGATGATCACCTTCCCCGCTCCCGGTCGAAGGACATCCACCGTCTCCTGGAGGAGGACGGTCTGGTGGCTGAAGTCAGCCAAGGGGCGCACGCACTAGACGAAAGGAGCCCGCGCGAGCGCGAAAGCGGCCCGGGCATCGTTCATATGCGGATAGAACTCGAAGGCGTCGTAGGCACCCGCGGCCCGGAAGATGGCGGCCAGGTAGGGCGAGAGCCCCGACAGCTTCACGTCTCCCCCAGCCTTGCGGAAGGCCTCGGCACGGGCCACCAGGGGCTTCACCCCGCGGTAGTCCAGGTGGCTCACCTCGGCGAAGTCCACCACCACGTTGCGCAGGCCCCGCTGCATCCGGTGCGCGAGCTCCTCGCAGACCTGGGTGAGGTCCTTCTCCAGTAGCTCCCCCTCGAGCATGAGGGTCTCCACGCGTCCACTGGATACGGCGCGGATGCCCTGTGACTCGGCTGCCTGGTTCATGTCGCCACCTTCCCGGCTTTTCTGCGTCTCGTCGAAAATTCGGCCTACAGCCCGCTACAGCGAGCGCAACTCGGTGAGTACGCGCATGACGTCCGCGCTGGAGGCTTCCTTGCGGGCCTCTTCCTGGGCCCTGGCCCAGCCCTCACGACTCCACAGCTCGATGACCTTCACCATCCCCGCCCAGACCACGTCCTTGTCGAACCCCGCGTGGGCCCGCAGCGACGGCGGAATCAGCACGCGCCCGAGCTTGTCGAGCGGGCACTCCTGGGCACTGGCCACGTAGAGCCGCATGAGGGTCTTCACCCCTGGCTCCATCGGGCTGCGCTTGGCGAGTGCCGCCTCGAGCTGCTCCCACTCCCGTACCGGGTAGGCGTGGAGACAGGGGTCCAACGCCGTCGTGATGATGAGGCGCTCGTCGTACGAGCCCACGAGCGTCTCGCGCAGCCGGGCCGGGAGGCTGGTGCGCCCCTTCGCGTCGATCTGGTGCTCATAGACGCCTCGGAACACGCGGAGAGATCCACCCTGTCAGCCCGGCCGATCCACATTACCCCACCCCTTCCCACTCCGATCCACTTCGGCGGCGGAAAATACGCGCGGCCCCCTACCCGGTCAAGAAATGCAACAGGCCCGTACAAGCCCGTGTCACCCGGGGGAAATCCGGGGTGGGTGGTGGACGGTGGAAAGCAGTGGAGGGCCGGGTGCGATTGACCCTGGCGGAAGCCCTCTGCATAACTGCCGACACTGAGCGACCCCACGGGGCCGCTCGTCTCCAAGAAGGAAAGGTGTACGCATGACGCGCTTCACTCGTCTGACGATGCTCTCGGCGATGGCGGCGGGCGTGGTGGCTTGCGGGGGTGGTGCGCAGCTGGGCGGTGGCGAGGAGGGTGCCGCGCAGGCCGCGTTCCAGGCCTCGAAGCCCATGGGCCGCACGGGCAGGACCTCGCAGAAGCTGCTGGACAAGGCGCTGGCCAGCGGGGCCGTCAACGTCACCCTCACCGCCAAGTGCACCCAGGGCGGCAAGGCGACCCTGAAGGCGGACCTGACGCAGGTCGGCCAGAACGGCGCGATCCACTACTCCGTCACCTACGACGACTGCAGCGAGGACGGGCGGAACGAGTACAACGGCACGATGGCGGCCTCGATGAGGTTCGACGCCGACCTGTCGCTCGGCACCCTCTCGTTCATCACCACGATGAAGGGCAAGCTGACCATCGAGGGCGAGGTCTCCGACTTCATCGACGCGGACGTGACGCTGACCATGGACTTCAACGCCACCTCGGCCCGCGCGGGCAACGTGCAGCTGGTGCTCGACGGCACCGTCAAGACCTCCACGGGCAGCTACACCTACGCCAACGAGTCCCTCAGCATCACCGCCGGTGAGCTCCCGGGCGCCTAGTCGCCTGCTGAGCAACCGAAGCATCCAGGGCCGGGGCTTCCATTTTGGAGCCCGGCCTTTTTCATGCCTTATGATGAGCGCCCCCATGAGCCAGACCGCGACGAAAAAAGCCCTCGGAGAAGTACGCCTGAAGGTGGCCTACAAGAAGCCCGAGGCGCTGCTGAGCGAGTACACGCGCAGCGTGGGCCAGGGGGGCGTGACGCTCCAGGTACAGAAGAGCCTGCCCTTGGGCACGCGCTTCGTCTTCGAGATGCACAACCCCGGGGTGGCCGTACCCGTGGAGGTGGTGGGCGAGGTGGTGCGGGTGACGTCACAGCCCGACGGGCGCTACATGATCACCGTGAAGTACGACGCGGGCATGGATCGGGGCGGGCTGGACGCGGTGCTCCAGCGCATCTTCGATCTCCAGGCCTTCGAGAAGCTGCGCCGCTACCCGCGCATCCCCCTGCGCCTGCTGGCGACGGAGGAGGAGACGCCCTTCGCGCCGCCCTACTTCGTGAAGGACCTGTCGCGCGGTGGCGTGGGCCTGGAGGTGGAGATGCCCGGGCTGCCCGCCTCGGTGAAGGTGGGCATGCCCTTCATGCTGGAGATGGAGCTGACGCTGGGCACGCTCATGCTGCACGGCGAGGTGGCGTGGACGTCCTCCGGTGGGGCCGAGGTGCTGCCCACCTTCGGCGTCACCTTCGGCACGCTCGGCCCGGACACCGTGGAGCGGCTGGAGAAGCTCCTCTCGCTGGAGTCCCTGCCGCCCGCTCCCTGGCGCGCCCGCATCTGCTTCGGCATGGATGCGGTGATGAAGATGCCCTGAGGGCTACACCGCGGAGTACGGGTAGCCCGTGGCCTTCTCCACGGCCTGGAGCACCGTCTCGCGCAGCTCCACTGGGTCGTACGGCGTGAAGAGCTCCAGCCGCGCCACCCGGGCGATGTGCTCCTTGAGCGCGTCGCCCTTCGCGGTGGCGCACAGCGCCTGCCGGGCCCGGTCGTAGGAGCGCGCGTTGGCCTCGGTGGCGTACTGCCGCGTCAGCGCCACCCGCGCCTCGTCGAGCTTCCCGTCCAACGCGGCCTGGCGCGTGCGCGTCACCATCGAGTCCAGCGCGTACGCGTCCATCACGATGTCCGCCACCGTGGCCAGCACCTCCTGGCGCTCCTCGATGGCCGGGCCGAACGCCTCGGCCGCCACCTTCAGCGTGTAGATGGCCAGCCGCTTGAGGTTCTCCGCCGCCTGCTCCTCCGCGGCCAGCGCGTCCGCCACCTTCGCCTTCGGCATCCGCCCCGCCGCCAGATCCTCGTCCACCGCCTGCGCCACCTCGAAGAGCGGCAGCGTGCCCTTCATCGTGCGCTTGAGCAGCATGCCCGCGATGAGCATGCGGTTGATTTCATTGGTGCCCTCGAAGATGCGGTTGATGCGCGCGTCCCGGTACGCCCGCTCCACCGGGTACTCCTCGATGTAGCCCGCGCCCCCGTGAATCTGGACCGCGTCGTCCACCAGGGACCCGAGCGCCTCCGAGCCGTACACCTTCATGATGGAGGACTCGATGGCGTACTCCTCGATGGCGGTGATGAGGCGCGCCGCGTAGTCCTCGGCCGACTTGTCCGCTCCGGCCATCACCGCGTCCACCAGCCCCGCCGTGCGGTACGTCATGCTCTCCACCGCGTAGACGAGCGTGGCCATCCGCGTGAGCTTCTCGCGGATGAGCGGGAAGCTGGCGATGGGCGCCTTGAACTGCTTGCGCTCCTGCGCGAAGAGCAGCGCGTTGCGCAGCTGGAGCTTCATGGAGCCGAGCACGCCCGCGCCCAGCTTGAGCCGGCCATAGTTGAGGATGTTGAAGGCGATCTTGTGCCCCTTGCCCACCTCGCCGAGCAGGTTCTCCCGGGGAATCCGCGCGTCCTCGAAGTAGAGCGGGCAGGTGGAGGAGCCGCGGATGCCCATCTTGTGCTCCTCGGGCCCCACGCTGAAGCCGGGCGTACCGCGCTCCACGATGAAGCCGGTGAACTTGTCCCCGTCCACCTTGGCGAACACCACGAACACGTCCGCGAAGGCCGCGTTGGTGATGTAGAGCTTGGAGCCGTTGAGGATCCACTCCTTGCCGTCCGGCGACAGCACGGCCTTCGTCTTCGCCCCGAGCGCGTCCGAGCCACTGCCCTGCTCGGTGAGGGCGTAGGCCGCGACGAGCTCGCCGGTGGCCAGCTTCGGTAGGTACTTCTGCTTCTGGGCCTCGTTGCCAAACCAGACGATGGGCAGCGTGCCGATGCCCGTGTGCGCACCGAAGGACACGGACCACGAGCCCTGCAGGCTCATGGCCTCGGCGATGAGCAGCGAGGTCGTCTTGTCCAGGCCCAGGCCCCCGTACGCCTCGGGAATGTCGATCATCAGCAGGCCGAGCTCACCGGCGCGGCGCAGCAGGTCCTTCAGCAGCGCGTTGTCCTTGGCCTCGATCTTGTCGGCCTGGGGGAGCACCTGCTCGGTGGCGAACTGGAGCGCCGTCTTGAGGTAGAGGCGCTGCTCCTCGGTGAACAGTTCGGGCGTGATGATGCGAACGGAACCCACGTCGTTGAAGAGGAAGGCACCCCCAACGGAAACCTCACCAGGACGGGCTTGCTCGAGCACTGCGGCCATTCGGAATCCTCCAGGAGTCCGCTTCCCTGCTTGGGAAGCAGTTGTGCCACCACACCCGCCAGGATATGGCGCGGTGCAGCAGGGCGGTAGTAGCGACAGGCCCGCCCCTTCTCAACCGAGGTTGACTCGGACTCACGGAGGACGTGACGCCATGAAGATGCGCTGGAACGTGCTGGGAGCGATGGTGCTGGGGTTCGGACTCGTGGGCTGCGGCTCGACGGTGGGCGACGCCTGCACGACGGACGACGAGTGCGGCTCCCAGGGCATCTGCATCAACGAGCGGGAGTACACGCCGGGAGGCTACTGCTCGCAGAGCTGCGTGCCCGGCAAGGACAACACCTGCCCCTCGGGGAGCACCTGTGTGAGCGAGGGAGCCGCCAAGGACGTATCGGCCTGCTTCCTGAAGTGCACGAACAGCGCGGAGTGCCGCAACGGCTACCGCTGCGTGGGCGGCTTCAAGGGCAATCCGGCCTCCATCTGCGTCTCGGGGACCTGAGCCCCCTCCCCTACTGACCCGCCGGGGTCCCCAACACGGGGGGCCTCGGTGTCGGGTAGATGAAGCACAGTGTCTCGAACAGCGACTCGCCGGGCGCCACATACACGCCGCTGAGCGCTCGCGCGGCCTGGGCCAGTTCCATGCCGAAGGACGGCACGAGGCAGAGATCCTCGGAGGTGGTGAAGCGCCCCTTCAGCTTCCCAAGTCCCTTGCGCAGGGTGGCGATGTCCTGCTTCCCCCCGCGCACGGGGATGGAGGGACCGTTCGCATCCGGACCGGGGAGCTTGCCCACGCTGGTGGTGAGCTCCAAGCCGTCCTGGCGCTGGATGATGCGCAGCTTGCCGGGAGCCACCTCCGCGAGCCATGCCTGGAAGCCCTGCTCGTCGCGCACCACCAGGGGATAGGCGACCGGGGCATCCGGGTGCAGCAACCACACCTCGCGGGCGGACTCACGCAGGGTGGCGAACAGTTCGGACGTCTGCGCGAGGAAGGTGTCCGCGTCGGGCACGAGCAGCACCCGCTGCTCCTTCACGCGCTCGCGCAGCCGGGCCCGCTCCTCGGGCCGAGAGGGTACGAAACGCTCCTCGCCGAGCCGCACGGCCTCCCTGGCCAGTTCCAATCGGAGCGCCTTCTCGGGGACGGGCTCGCCGTACACCTCGGCCGGAGCCACGTGGAAGCGTCCGCCCTCCCCCGACTCCGCGACGACCTTCGGCAGCGGTGGCGGCGCGAGCGACGGGAGCGGCTCGGCGGGCTTCTCCGGCTTGCAGCCCGCGCCGGGCAGCACCAGAAACCCCACCAACAGCAGCCGCTTCGGACTCATGGCACCGCCGTCCCCGCCGCGGGCACTGATGCGGGGAACGCGGTGGAGACGCACGTGCGCCGGGCGAGCCCCGCCCCCATGGCGTGCTCGGCGGCGGTGCTCGCGTCCTTGAAGAGGACCATGTCCTGGAAGCGGGTGGCGTCCCCGCTTTTGCCGGCATCGCGGATGTAGATGGCGCGCACGCGCCCGGGGAACTCCTCGCGGATTTGAGCGTAGACCTCCGGGTCCTTCTCACCCGAGTCCCCCACGAGCACCACCGGGTGGGGGAAGCGCTGGAGCAGGCTCCGGATGAGGGGCTGCTTGTAGCCGGAGAGCGTGTCCGGCCCCAAGTCGCGCAGGTAGAGGCCGAAGCCCGCCGGGAAGCCATGGCGCGAGAGGAAGGCACTCACCCGGGGCCCGAACTGCACGGGCGAGCCGCTCACCAGCGCGAAGGCGGGCACCGCCCCCGAGTCCGCGCCGAGGCAGCCATAGAAGCCCGCCATGCCGGGAACGACCTTCTGGGTGTCCGCGTCGCGCAGGAGCGCGTTGGTCACCAGCTTGTCCGGCTTCGTCACCTCGGAGATGGCCACGGTGTCATCGAAGTCGGAGACGACGAGGAAGGGCGCGGTGTCCGAGACGATCTCCACCCGGGCACTGGCGCTCGCGCCGGGCACTCGCGCCTGGGCCTCATGGCCGCCCACGGGGAACGGGCCCACGTGGGGCGGTGGGAGCGTGACCTGGAAGTCGCCGTCCTCTCCACTGGTGACGGTGGCCGAGACGCCCAGGAAGGACACCTCCACCCGGGCCCCCTTCCAGTTGCGGCTCGCCAGGCGCCGCAGGTTGCGCGAGAGCGCGGTGCTGCCATGCGGGGTGTCGGCCAGGACACGGCCGTGGAGGGTGACGCCCCCGGGGCGGCCGAGCGCCGGGAAGAGCAGCACCTCCGGGCCAGCGGACGCCGTGGCGGAGGCGAGGACGAGGAGGAGCGCGGCGATGCGGGCGGGGACGTTCACCAGGGAATCCCGAGAAGGAGCAGTAGGGGTGCATGATACCCGTGACAGTGCACGGGTAGCGGGAAGGACAGGCCCGTAGCGACCTGTAGCGCGAAAGAGCGCTCCCCTGCCCTCCTGCCTCTTGTGGGACGCTCGGCCGCATGAGGTGCGGGCCAACGTGCTCCAGTCGGGCCGCACGGGACCTCTAGCGTCGGACACGCACCGCCGGTAAGTCATGGTAACTGGAGAGGGTTGGTGGTACGACCGCGCCTCTCTGTTCTCGCTCCACGAGGGGGACATGCCAGAAGGCTCCGCGTCACTCCAACTCGCGATTGGCGACCGGGTGGTCTACCCCAACCAGGGTGTCTGCCGTGTGTCCGCCATCGAAGTGAAGGAGGTGGCGGGTCAGAAGCTCACCTTCGTCACCATGCGCCGTGAAGAGGATGGGGCGGTGGTGATGGTGCCCCAGGCCAAGGTGCTGTCCATCGGCGTGCGGAAGATCGCCAGCGCCGACGACGTCACCCAGGTCTTCGAGTTCCTGCGCTCTGACAGCGACAAGGCGGACCTGGACTGGAAGCAGCGCGCCCGGACCAACCTGGATCGGATGACCCAGGGCGGCCTGGTGGGCCTGGCCGAGGTGGTCAAGGGACTCCAGGTGCTCAGCGAGCTGCGCCCGCTGCCCACCAAGGAGCGCGAGCTGTACGACAACGCGCGCCACCTGCTGGTGTCCGAGATCGCCGCCGCGCTCAACACCAGCGACTGCAACGCCGAGGACTCCATCGACCTCGTGCTCTTCCCACTGGGCCGTGAGCGCCCCAAGCGCACCGCCGCCGAGTTCAAGGTCCGCGAGGAGGGCGACGAGGAGCTCGGGCTGGACGCCGACCTGCTCGGGCTGGATACCGAGCTGGACCTGCCTCCCGACGAGGAGGAGGCCCCCGCCGAGGAGGAGGAGGAGAACTCCGAGGAAGAGGGCGGCGAGGACGAGGAGGGCGAGGCCAAGCCCCGCAAGAAGGCCGCGGCCTCCGCCGAAGGCGGCGCGGAGGGCGAGGAGGCACCCAAGCGCAAGCGGGGCCGTCCGCCCAAGCCCAAGCCCGAGGGGGCCGAGGCCGCCGCCGCCGCCGCTCCCAAGAAGCGGGGCCGTCCGCCCAAGCCCAAGCCCGAGGGGGCCGAGGCCGCCGCCGCCGCCGCTCCCAAGAAGCGCGGTCGCCCACCCAAGGCCAAGCCCGAGGGGGCCGAGGCCGCTGCCGCCGCCGCTCCCAAGAAGCGCGGTCGCCCACCCAAGGCCAAGGCTCCCGAGGAGACCGAGGATGCCGATCTGGATGCGGACCTTGATTCGGACGACGACATCGAGGCCGATGAGTGAAACACCCAGGGCCCCCACCAGGGCCCTCTCCCGAGGTGACGCCCCGTGATTCGCGTCGTGACGCTGGACTCCTTCGACGAAAAGCAGATCGCGAAGCTCTGCCAGACGCTCTACACGGCGTTTGGCGTGGGCAGCGAGCACTCCGGCCAGAAGGAGGTGCCCACGGGCATGTCCGAGCCGTTGGACGCGGAGAAGCTCATCGCGGAGATCAAGGGCGTGAGGGCCTATGAGGACGACAAGGTCCTCTTCATCACCTCGCGCAAGCTGAAGGAGCGCGAGCTGCCGGGCGGCAAGGTCCCCACCCCCGGCTACGCCCTGTACAACAAGGACCGGGCCATCATCAGCACCCACGGGTACAAGGACCTGGAAGCGTCCTTCAAGCCCGTGGCGCGCAACGCGCTCCAGCAGATTGGCCACCTGTGGGGCCTGCACCACTGCCTGGATCCGCGCTGCGCGATGTATCCACCCTGGACGCCGTCGTTCGCCACGGGTGAGGCCTCCTTCTGCACCTTCTGCCGCGAGAAGAGCGAGCAGAAGCTCCGCCTTGCGAAGTCCTAGGTCCATCCCGCGCGCCCTCCCCCTGGTGGAGCTGGGGGGGTTGCTGCTCGTCGCGCTCGTCTGCCTCGTCTTCCAGCTCCGATTGCCTGGCCGTTTCCCCTCCGAGGCGGACTACCGCACGGTGGCGGACTGGCTGCGCGCCGAGGCCCGCCCCGGTGACGCGGTGCTCCTCTTCCCCTGGTGGACCGAGAAGGCCCGGCTCTACGTGCCGCCGGAGCTGCCGGTGTACGGCTACCTCGGCTCGGACAAGGACGACCTGGGTGCGCACCCGCGCGTCTGGGTGCTGGGCCAGCCGGAGTTGCCGCGCGCGGAGGAGTCCGACTTCCGAGCCGTCTTCCTCCCGCGACGCACCGTGGTGGGAGCACCGCGCCGTGCGGGCAACCTGGAGCTGACGCTGTACGAGAACGGCCGCTACCGGCCCCGCCGCTTCGTGGCCTCGGAGGCGTACGCCAAGGCCCGCGTCTACCTGGAGTCGCCGGAGGGCACGCGGCGCGACTGCCCCTTCAACGGGCGCGTGCACCGCTGCCCCGGGCCGCCGCACCAGTATGTGGCGCCCGAGTGGCACGAAATCCTCTACCAACCGCGCCACTGCCTGTGGATGCACCCGCCCGGTGGCAAGGAGCGCGTGGTGGCCGAATTCGACGGGGTGCCCGGGGGTACGGAGCTGCGCCTCGAGGGCGGCATCATCTTCGAGTACGCCTTCCGCCACGAGCCGCACTTGAGCACCACGAACTACGGCGTGGAGGACGCGGCCACCCGCGAGTCGCTGCTGAGCATCTCCCAGCCGGCGGGCCTGGAGGGCGTACAGGGCGCGTCGCGCACGCTGCCACCGGGAGGGCCTCGCACGGTGAGGGTCTGGGTGCAGGCGGACAACCCGGACTCACGCCAGGTGTGCCTGGACCTCTTCGCGCTCGGAGACGGGGCCGCCGTCTCCCGGGAGGGCACATGACGGGCCGGGCACCGACTCGGGACGAGCGCTGGCTGGCGCTGGCGCTGTGGGTGCTGGGCTTCGCCGCGCTGTGGCTCACCGAGAGCGCGGTGGGCTTCACGCGCGACGAGAGCGTCTACTTCTACGCGGGCGAGACGTACGCGCGTTGGTTCCAGCAGCTCTTCCGCGAGCCCACGCGCGCGCTCACGGACGCCGCCATCGTCCGGGCCTGGGACTACAACCACGAGCACCCGGTGCTGATGAAGGCCCTCTTCGGGCTCTCGCACCTGCTCTTCCACGACACGCTGGGGTGGCTGCGCTCGGCGGCGGCCTTCCGGTTGCCGGCCTTCGCCCTGTCGGCGCTGGTGCCGGCCCTCCTCTTCCTGCTGGGCAGCGCGGTGTATGGCCGCACCGCGGCCCTGTTCGCCTCGCTCTCCTTCCTGCTCGTCCCGCGCCAGTACTTCAACGCGGAGCTGGCCTGCTTCGACATGCCCATCGCGGCCATGTGGCTGCTGGTCGTCTACGCCTTCTGGCGCGCGCTGGAGGACAGGAAGTGGGGCGTGCTGTGTGGCGTCTTCTTCGGCCTCGCCTTGTGCACCAAGCACAACGCCCTCTTCCTCCCCTTCGTGCTCGGGCCCTTCTCGCTGTGGCGCGCGTGGGTCTCCAGCGAGGGCAACCCGGCCGCGCGCACCGGGCTCTGGCGCGTGCTGGGCCTCTTCGCCGCGGTGGCGGTGCTGTACGGGCTGCTGGTGCTGAGCCTGGGGCCCGAGGACTTCCAGCGGAAGTTCCTCCCGCTCAGCCCGCACACGCTGCTCTTCGTGGGGCTCGCGGTGGGGGCCCTGTGGATGCTCCACGAGCTGAACCAGGTGAACGCGCCCACGGCGCTCGCCCTGCTCCCGCTGGCCACCATGGCGGCGTTCGGGCCCGTCATCTTCTACCTGCACTGGCCCTACCTCTGGCACGCGCCGGTGGACCGCACGGCCTGGTACCTGAACTTCCACGCCACCCACAACCACTACGCCTGGTTCTACCTGGGCACGCTGATGCGCGAGCCGCCCTTCCCGCTCGACTACGTGCTGGTGAAGACGGCCCTCACCGTCCCCACCAGTCTCTTCGTGCCGATGGTGACGGGGTGGTTGGCGCTCGCCGGGCGCACGGTGCTGAGCCTCTTCGAACGCACACGGGCCTGGGTGCGCATGCCCTCCCTGGCCGAGGGGCTGGTGGGCGTGAACGCGGTCGCCTCCATCCTCGTCATCAGCCACCCCGACGTGCCGCACTTCGGCGGGGTGAAGCACTGGCTGCCGTCCATGCCCTTCCTGGGCCTGCTCGCCGGTGTGGCGGTGACGCGCGGCTGCGAGGCCCTCGTGGAGCGGTGGCGCCCCCGCTGGCCCAAGCTGTCCCTGGCGGCGGTGGCGGCGCCCGTCTTCGCGCTGCTGATGCTGCCGGCGCTCATCGGACTGGTGCGCGTGTTCCCCTACGGGACGAGCTTCTACTCGGAGCTGGCGGGCGGCGTGCCGGGCGCGGCGTCACTGGGCATGCAGCGCCAGTTCTGGTCGAACAACGTGACGGCGGTGCTGCCGTGGATCAACCAGCACGCCCCACGCAACGGGCGCGTCTTCCTGCACGAGGTGAACGGGCTCTCGTTCCGCGACTACCAGCGCAACGGGATGCTGCGGAGTGATCTCCAGCAGGCCGGTCCGTTCGACGCGGACATCGCGGCGTACCAGTACCACCAGGAGTTCCGTGAGCATGAGTTCAACGTCTGGGAGTCTTTCGGGACGAGGACGCCAGTCACGGGGCTGTACCTGGACGAGACGCCGCAGGTGGTCGTCTACCAGCGGCGTTGAGCCATGCCGCGCCGCGTTGGAAGTGAAAAGCACTTCACGGAGTGTTCAAGCGGAAACGACGGGGGGCCCCCGGAGGCGGAAGTCCCGACTTCCAGGCTACGCTCGTTCGCAACCGTGGTGGACGTCTCCCAGGAGGGACAGATGACTCGGTGGACATGGGCCGTAGCGGTGGTCGCGCTGGTGGGCGCGGGTTGCCGGCAGGAGCAGAAGCCGGCGGTGCCGACGCGCGCGGAACTCAAGACGATGGGGGGCTCCACGGTGGAGTTCCTCCCGAAGGAAGGTCAGCACCCCTACTGCCTGCTCTACACCGTGTCGGAGAAGGGCATCATCCGGCAGCTCACGATGACGCGCGAGAACCGCTCCATCAAGTGCGACGCGGGCAAGCGCATCTACAACTCCAGCTTCCGCGTCCCGGTCGAGGAGGGGAAGGTGCGCGCGTACATCATCTTCTCGGACCAGCGCATCAACGCGGGCTCGGTGGCGCAGCAGCTCTATGACCTCCGGGACAAGCCGATGGTGACGGCGATGGACTTCCGGCTGCCGGGCTCGGTGGCGGTGGAGACGCTCGAGTTCACGCCGCAGGCGGGAGGCGAGCCGGTGATGGGCTCGGTGGTGGGCACCACGGACATCGCCGAGGGCAGCCAGACCGACGAGGCCGAGGTGGAGGAGCCCGGGACGGACGCGCCGACCGCCGCGGACGCCGCGCACTGACCCGGGGCGTGCCCTCTCCCCGAGGGGAGAGGGTCCTCCTCGAGCGACACCCTCAGGAGAGGGCCGGCTCCGTGGACGGCTTGGCGGGCGCGGGCGCGGGCTGCTCGCGAATGCCCACCAGGACCAGGAGGGCCGCCACGACGAGCGCGCCGAGCATCACGTGGAAGCCCGCCGCGGCGTCGTTGTTGTTCCACTTGATGACGTAGCCGATGAGGATGTTGGTGAGGAACCCACCAATCTGCCCACCGGTATTGATGAAGCCCGAGCCCGAGCCCATCAGCTTGGGGGGCACGAGGATCATCGGCAGGGTCCAGATGGCGCCCGTGGCCATGAAGAGCAGGAAGCCCGCGAGGCACTGGGCGATCATGTACTGGGTGGGATCGTTGATCTGCGTGAACAGGTAGAGGCAGAGGCCACCGAGGGCCTGGCAGCCGAACACCAGGTACTTGCGCCGGCCGCGGAACCAGCGATCCGACACGTAGCCGGCCACCGTGCAGCCAAGGCCTCCGAAGAGGAACGGGAGCGCCCCGACGAAGCCGGTCCTCGTCAGGGAGAGCTTCTTCACCTCGATGAGGTACGTGGGCAGCCAGTTGAGCCAGCCGTACATCGTGAGGTTGTAGATGAGGGCGATGAAGAAGAGCACCCAGATGGCGGGCGAGCGCAGGAGCTGACCGAAGCTGGCCTTCTCCAGCGTCTGCTCCGCGTTGGCGGCCTGGGAGCGGGTATCGCGCTCGAACTCCTCGCGCTCCTCGGCGGAGACCTTCGGGCTCTCCTGGAGGGAGTTGGTGATGTACAGCGTGGCGGCCAGCAGGCAGATCACCCCGGCACCGCCGAGGATGTAGAAGCTCACCCGCCACCCGAGCACGGGCAGGAACGCGCCGAGCAACAGCGAGGAGATCGCCGGTCCGAAGGCCACGGAGGAGAGGATGATCGCGTTGGCGGTACCGCGGTTCTTCTTCGTGTACCAGTTGCCGATGACCTTCCAGACGGCGGCCGGGAAGATGCCCTCACCGATGCCGAAGAGGAAGCGCACCGCCAGCATGCTGACGAGGCCCCCCACCACGCCGGTGAGCGCGGTGAACAGGGACCACCAGGCCAGCGCGAAGAGGATCACCTTCCGGGGACCGATGCGGTCGGCCAGCATCCCGCCGGGAATCTGGAAGAGCGCGTAGCCCGCGAAGAAGGCACTGAGGATCCAGCCGAACTGATCCGGCCCGAGCTGGAACTCCTGGCGGATGAGCGGACCGGTCATGTTGATGGCCATCCGGTCCAGCCAGGCCACGAGATAGCAGAGGAGGACGGCGAGCCCGACCTTGTAACTGGTCTTGAAATTCATGACGCGGGAGCATACCCGCGCCCGGGCCCGTCGCCCAACCCTCCCCTACCGCCCCCCTGAAGCGGGGGCCTAGAACGACTCGCGCAGCATGGCGAGCAGGTCGTCCTGGGTGCACGGACGGGGGTTACCCCGGTGCGAGGCATCCACGAAGGCCTTCTCGGCGATGCGCACGAGGTCCTTCTCCTGCACCCCCGCGTCCCGCAGGCGCGAGGGGATGCCGATGGCGGCATTGAGCTTGCGCACCCGCTCGACGGCGTTGCCCGCGAGTACCTCCTCCCGGGCGTTGGAGGTATCCCCCATGGCCAGGGCCACGCGGGCCAGCCGCGCGGTGCAGACCGGGCGGTTGAACTCCATCACCACGGGCAGGACGATGGCGTTGGCCAGACCGTGGTGGATGCCGGAGATGGGCGTGAGCGCATGCGCCAGCGCGTGGCAGGCCCCGAGCCCCTTCTGGAAGGCCATGGCGCCCTGCATGGCGGCCACCATCATGTCCGAGCGGGCGATGAGATCCCTCCCCTGCTCCACGGCCTTGGGCAGCGAGCGCGCCACGCGGGCGATGCCGTCGATGGCCACCGCGTCCGCGAGCGGGTGGAAGCCGTTGGAGAGGTAGGCCTCCAGGCAGTGGACGAAGGCGTCCATGCCCGTGGCCGCGGTGGGCCCGGGAGGCAGCCCGAGGGTGAGCTCGGGGTCGCTGATGGCGGCCTTGGGCATGAGGAACGGGCTGAAGATGACCGTCTTGCGCCCGGTGTCCGAGAGCGTGGCCACGCCCGAGCGGCTCACCTCCGAGCCCGTGCCCGCGGTGGTGGGGATGGCGATGAGCGGCGGCATGTTGTCGCGCACGTACTGGTCCCCGCCCGTCGCGTCGTCGTAGCGCGACAGAGGGGGCTCGTGCGTGGTGAGCACCTGCACCAGCTTGGCCGCGTCCAGCGGGCTGCCGCCGCCGATGGCGATGATGCCGTCGCATTGGTTGGCCTTGTAGGCCGCCAGGCCCGCGAAGGCATCACGCTCCGTCGGGTCGGGCTTCACCTCCTCGAAGGTGGCGAAGCTTACCCCGGCGGCCTTGAGCACTTCATAGAGGCGCTGCGCCAGCCCCGCCTTCACGACTCCCGCGTCGGTGACCACCAGCGGGCGCTTCATTCCCAGCCGGCTCACCTGGGCCGGGAGGCGCTGCAGGGCGCCGGCCCCGAAGACGACCTTCGTGGGCCAGGACATCTCGGTGATGCGCGGCTCGTTGGGCATGTCGAACGGTTTCATCGGTATCTCCTAGATCAGCTCCATGTAGCGCTCGAGCTCCCAGTTCGTGACGGCGCGCTCGTACTGCCGCGCCTCCCACTCGCGCGTGCGCACGAAGTGGTCCACGAACTCCTCGCCCAGAATCTGCCTGGCCCGCTTCGAGCCCTTCAGCAACGTGACGGCTTCCTTGAGCGAGCGCGGCAGCGGGGGCGCGTCGACGGCGTACCCGTTGCTCGCGCACGGCGCGGGAGGCTCCACCTCGTTCTCGATGCCCCACAGGCCGGCCGCGAGGCTCACCGCCATGCCGATGTACGCATTCATGTCCGAGCCCGTCTGGCGGTACTCGATGCGCATGGACTTGGGGCTGTCGCCGATGACGCGCACCGCCGTGGTCCGGTTCTCCTTGCCCCACGTGGCCGTCACCGGGGCCCACGTGTTCTCCACGCTGCGCTTGTAGCTGTTCACCGTGGGCCAGTAGAGCGCCGTCAGCTCCGGCATCAGCTCGATCAGCCCGCCGATGTAGTGCCGCATCGTCTGGCTCATCCCGTCCGCGGCGGCGGCGTCATGGAAGACGTTCTCATCGGTCTTGAGCGACCACAGCGACTCGTGGATGTGCCCCGAGCACCCCGGCAGCTTCGGGTTCACCTTCGCCATGAAGCAGGCCGTGAGGCCGTGCCGGGTGCAGATCTCCTTCACCACCGTCTTGAAGAGCGCCGCCTTGTCCGCGGCCTTCTCCAGATCGTCGTAGCGGATGGCGGCCTCGAAGACGCCCGGGCCCGTCTCGGTGTGGAAGCCCTCCAGGTCCAACCCGAAGTCGCGACAGCCGTTGATGATGGCGTGCACCAGCGGCGCGCTCGCGGACGTGCGCAGCCACGAGTAGCCGAACATGCCCGGCGTCAGCGGCGTCAGGTTCGCGAAGCCCTTGTCCTTCAGGGTCTGCGGCGTCTCCTTGAAGATGAAGAACTCGTACTCGGCGCCGAACTTCGGCTGGTAGCCCATGTCCCGCGCGCGCTGGTGGATCTTCTGGAGCAGCTGGCGGGGGCTCGGCTCGAAGGGCGAGCCGTCCGGCTTGACGAAGTCCAGGAGGAAGGCCGCCGTGTCCGGCTCCCACGGGATGATGCGCCCGGTGCTCATGTCCACCGTGCAGTGGCCGTCCGGGTAGCCGGTGTGCCAGCCCGTCACCTTCGTGTTGTCGAGCAGCTCGTCCGCGATGTCCCAGCCGAACACCACGTCACAGAACCCGAGCCCGCCCTTGCACGCGGAGATGAACTTCTCCACCGACACGTACTTGCCGCGCCAGACGCCGTCCACGTCCACGGCGCCGATCTTCACCTGCCGGACGCCCTTCTCCTCGAACCACTTGAGCAGCACGTCCGTGCCCGAGGGCTCGCGCAGCGACCTGACATTGCCGCGCTCCTTGTCCTTGGAGCGCGTGCGCCTGCCCGCCGGCTGCGGCAGGGTGATGACCTTCGCCTTGGAACGGTTCGCCATTGTCCGACTCCTCCTCCTTCTCCCCACGCCCATCAGCGCACCCCCGTCCTCAATCAGCTGTCCGAGGGCAGCTTCGTCCACACGGCCTTCGTCTGGAGGTAGCCCTCCAGCGCGTGATGCGACAAGTCCCGGCCCCAACCGGACTCCCTGTAGCCACCGAAGGGCGCCGCATCATCGAACTCGTTGAAACAGTTGATCCACACCACGCCGCTCTTCACCCGGCGCGCCAGGACGTGCGCCTTGGCCACGTCCCGAGTCCAGATGGAGGCGGCCAGGCCGTACGGGGTGCCGTTGGCGATCTCCACCGCCTGGGCCTCGTCGCTGAAGCGCAGGCAGCTGAGCACCGGGCCGAAGATCTCCTCCTGCGCGATGCGCATGGTCGGCAGCACGTCCCCGAAGATGGTGGGCTTGACGAAGTAGCCCTTGGCCTTGGCCCCCTCGGTATCGCGCCCGCCGCCGGCCAGCACCCTGGCGCCCTGCTGCTTGCCGCTCTCGATGTAGCCGAGCACGGTCTCGAGCTGCTTGGCGCTCACCTGCGAGCCCATCTCGGTGTCCGCGGCCAGCGGGTCGCCCACCTTCATGTTCTTCGCGCGCTCGGCCAACCGCTCCACGAAGGCGTCATAGGCCTGCTCGTGCACCAGCACGCGGCTGCCCGCGTTGCAGACCTCCCCCTTGTTGCTGAAGACGCCCCAGAAGCACGCCTCCACGGCCTGATCGAAGTCCGCGTCCGGGAGGATGATTTGAGGGCTCTTGCCGCCCAGCTCCAGCGTCAGCTTCTTGAGGTTGCTCGCCGCCGAGGCCTGGAGCAGCCGCCGCGCGGTGCGTCCCGAGCCGGTGAAGGAGATCTTGTCCACGTCCGGGTGCCGGGCGATGGCCTCACCCGCGGGGTCGCCGTAGCCGGTCACCACGTTGAGCACCCCGGGAGGCAGCCCCGCCTCCAGGGCGAGCGCCCCCAGCTCGAGCGCGGTCAGTGGAGTGAGCTCCGAGGGCTTGAGCACCACGGTGCACCCGGCCGCCAGCGCGGGCCCGAGCTTCCAGCACGCCAGGCTGGTGGGGTAGTTCCACGGCACGATGGCGCCCACCACACCCACGGGCTCCTTCAAGCAGTAGGTGAGGAAGGGGCCATCCACGGGCAGCACCTCGCCCCGGATCTTGTTCGCCCAGTCGGCGAAGTAGGACAGCGTCGCCGCGCCCGGCCCCACGTCCCCGCGGAGGGCCTCGCGCAACGTCTTGCCGTTCTCCAGGGACTCCAGGAGCGAGAGCGCCTCGCGGTGCTGCCACAGCAGCTCGGAGAAGCGGCGCACGAGCCGGCCGCGATCGCTGGCGTTCATCTTCCCCCAGGGACCGGACTCGAAGGCCCGCCGGGCCGCCCTGACCGCCTTGTCCACATCCGCCCCCGTGGCGGAGGGCACGTCGCAGATCTTCTCACCCGTGGCGGGGTTCACCACCGGAAGGGTGCCGCCCTCGACGGGGTCCACATACTGGCCATCAATGATCAGCTTGAGGGCCGGAAGTCGTGGAGAGAGCGAGCGAGCGTCGGTCATGGAGATACCTTCGATACCCTCGGAAGCCGCGGACGCGCACCTCGGGCGCGCAAGCGTCAACAGGAAGCGGCAGCCGAAGCTAGGGAGCGACACCCGATGCGGCAACCCGACCCACCGAGAGGCGCGATGAAGAACGTTCTCCTGTTGAAAGCTGGTGATGCGGCCCACTCCGTACGTCTAACCGTGGGGGACTACGAAAGCTGGTTCGTCGAGTCCCTCGCGCCCGGGGGCTGCCGCTTCGACATCCTTCATGTCCACCAGGGGGCCAGGCTCCCCCCGAGCGCCGAGGGCTATGACGCGGTGATGATGACGGGCTCGCCGCTGTCGGTGACGCAGCCAGAGCCGTGGATGGAGCAGGCCGCGGAATTCATGATGAACGCGGGGGAGCACGGGGTGCCGGTGCTCGGGGTGTGCTTCGGACACCAGTTGCTCGCGTACGCCCACGGGGCCCGAGTGGTGCGCAACCACCAGGGGCGGGAGATTGGCACCGTGGAGGTCCGCTTGAGCGAGGCGGGCCGGGAGGATCCGCTCTTCGACGGAGTACCCGAGCGCTTCGCCATCCAGGCCACCCACGAGGACATCGTCGAGCATCCCCCCGAGGGCGCCACGGTGCTCGCGGGCAACGCGAACACGGCGGTACAGGCGCTGGCCTTCGGGCCCCGCATCCGCGGCGTGCAGTTCCACCCCGAGGTCCAGCCCGAGGCCATGCGCGCCCTGATTCTGGCCCGTGCGGAGAAGTTGGAGGTCGAAGCAATTGCCCGGGGTCATGGGCCCGGGGAGCGGGTGCCCCGACTGCTGGCGGGGATTGCTCCCTCGCCCGCCGGGCGGCGCATCCTCCAGAACTTCGTGGAGCAGTTCACCTGAACGCGGGGCTGGAGTAGGTACACCTATGGCCTCTCGCTGG
>NZ_DASVWK010000662.1:0-7157 GCF_036389735.1 Archangium sp.
CCGCCCGCCCACCTCCTTCTTCTCGCCCACGTGCATGAGGGCCTGGAGGAAGGTGCCGGTGGTGAGCAGCACCGCGCGCGCCTCCACCCGCGTCCCGTCCCCGAGCACCACCCCCGCCACGCGCCCGCCCTCGGCGAGTACCGCGGAGACCTCGGCCTCGTGCACGGTGAGGTGGGGCTGGGCCCAGAGGACGGACTGCATGGTGCGCGCGTAGACGTCGCGATCGCACAGCACGCGGCTGGCCTGCACGGCCGGGCCCTTCGAGGCATTGAGCGTCTTGAAGTGCGTGCCCGAGAGGTCCGCCACCCGGCCCATCTCGCCGCCGAGCGCATCGAGCTCGCGCACCAGGTGGCCCTTGGCGGTGCCGCCCACGGCGGGGTTGCAGCTCATGACGGCGGCGCGCTCGCGCTTGAGGGTGAGGCCCAGGGTGGACAGGCCCATGCGGGCGCAGGCCAGAGCGGCCTCGCAGCCGGCATGGCCGAGGCCCACCACGATGACGTCGTACCGAGGCTTCATGTTGGCAGGGGAGGGGAGGGGGAAAGCCCCTATGTCACGCGCCGGGTCCGCGAAGGCAAGCGAGAGCACCGTGCAAGGCCCCGTCTCCCCCTGGGAGAGGGCGGGGGCGGGGGTGTCCGCTCGGCTGGACAGCTGGACGGTGCCGTCGGCTCCCTCGGAGGTGCCCGTGGTCCGCCGCGTGCTTGGGGAGCCCCTGGCATGTCCGGACCCCATGACCTCTTCGTCCGCTCCACCTTCGGCCACCCCGAGCGAGCCGCGGCCGAGCTGCGCGCCCTCTTGCCCTCGCACGTCGTCTCCGAGGTGGACTGGGAAACGCTGCGGCAGGAGCCGGGCAGCGTGGTGGACCCGGAGCTGCGAGAGACGGAGAGCGATCTGCTCTTCTCGGCCCGACTGCGCACGGCTCGGCCCCTGCTGCTCTACGTCCTGCTCGAGCATCAATCCTCGGTGGATCGGTGGATGGCGTGGCGCATGCTGCGCTACGTGGTGCGCCTGGGGGAGCAGTGGCGCCAGGAGCATCCGGAGAGCACAGGGCTACCGGTCATCATCCCGCTCGTCATGTATCACGGGTCGGGAGAGGCCTGGACGGCGCCGCGCCGGGTCGAGGAACTCTTCGACCTGCCAGAAGAGGCGGAGGAGCGGGAACGCTGGCGAGCCCTGGTGCCGCGCTTCGAGTACCTGCTGGATGACCTGACGGCCGAGCGGGAGGAGGCGCTGAAGGCGCGTCCCGGTCCGCCCCTGGTCCGGCTGGCGTGGCTGGCCCTGCGCTACGGGCGCACCGACGAACTGGCCGAGCGGCTCTTGGACTGGAGGGCGCTCTTCGCGCAGGTGCGGGCCGCCCCCGACGGTGCCGAGCACCTCGGCATGGTCGTCCGTTACCTGCTCTATATCGGGGGCAGCTCGGTCCGAGAAGCCGCGAGGCAGGTGCTACATTCGGTGATGGATGCGCAACACGCGGAGGAGCTGATGCGAAGCTACGGCGAGGAGCTCATCGAGCAGGGCCGCCAGCAGGGGCTGCAACAGGGGTTGGCGCGGGGGCGTGCCGAGGGACGTGCCGAGGGTGTGCTGCGGATTCTCGCCGCGCGCGGTGTGCACGTGGCCGACGAGGCCCGGCAACGCATCCTCACCTGCACGGACGTGGCCACCCTCGACGACTGGTTCGATCGGGCCCTGACGGCCAGCACGCTCGCGGACGTGCTGGCCGACCCGGCCCAATAGCCTACGGCGCGGGCGGCGTGGGCACCGGGGCCTTGGCCTTCTTCTCCGCTCCCGCGAAGTCTCCGGCCTTGACCACCGTCACCTTCTTCCAGTCCAGGTGCCTGGCCAGCGCGGCGCGCACGTCGTCGGGCTTGAGCGCGCTCATGCGCTTCTCGAAGGCCGCGTCGAACTCCAGCGTGCGCCCGTAGTACAGGTAGGCCGCCAGCGTGCGCGCCAGGCCCCCGTCATCCGAGCGGCCCGTGCGCCGGTACTCCAGCAGGCCCGAGCGCGCCTTCTCCAGCTCGTCCGCGGTGAAGCCCTTGCTCAGCACGCGCTCCACCTCCTCGCGCACGGCCGACTCCAGCTTCCCGGCGTTCTGCGGGGCGTAGATGGCGAAGGTGGAGAAGGAGCCCACGGGGTCCATCGCCCCCGCGGACAGCGAGCTGCTCACCGTATAGGAGAGCCCATCCCGCTGGCGCACGCGGGTGGCCAGGCGCGAGTTGAGAAAGCCCCCGCCGAGCACGAAGTTGCCGAGCACCAGCGCGGGGTAGTCCGGGTCATCGTCGCGCACCGCCAGGCCCTGGCCCGCGAGGAACAGGGCGTTGGCCTTGTCCGGCGTCTCCAGCACGAGCGCCTGGGTGCCCGGCTTGTACGGCTGGGCGGGGATGCGTGCGTAGGGGGCCGGGCTCTTCCAGCCGCCGAACAGCTCGGCCACCTGCTTCTGGAGGGCATCGGCATCGAAGTCGCCCACGGCGGCGAGCTCGCCCTGCGAGGCGCCGTAGAACTCACGGTAGAAGGCCTGGACCTGCTCCAGGGTGGTGCGCTTCACGCCCGCGAGCGACTCGTCCAGGGTGTCCGCGTAGTACGGGTGGCCCTGGGGGTAGGGGGAAATGGCCCGGGCGTAGGCGATGCGGCCCTGGGTGTTGGGCTCGCTGCGCTGGGACTCCAGGGAGGCCAGCCGCTCCTCCTGGAGGAGGGCGAATTCCTTGGGGTCGAAGGAGGGCTCACGGAGCACCTCGGCCACGAGCTTCATCACCTCGGGGAGGTTCTGGCGCGGGGCCTCCACCCAGACATTGGCGCCGGTGGCCCCGCCGTCCACGCTCACGCGGGCCTTGAGCTTGTCGAAGGCGTCCTTGAGCTCCTGGCGGCTGTGCTTCTTCGTGCCGCGCAGGAGCATCATCCCGGCGTAGTCGGCGGCGTCGCTCCTGCCCCAGACGGCCTTCTCGGTGCCCCAGCGCAGGTTGAGGGTGAGGCTGACCATCTCGCCGCGCGTCTTCTTGGGCAGCAGGGCGAGCTTGAGGCCCGCGGCCTGCGAGCGCTTCACGCGCGACTCGATGTTGGCGGGAGACGGGTCGAACGCCTCGCCCACGGCCACGGCGCCGCGGCCCTTGTAGCCCTCGAGCATGGCGGCCACGTCGACGCGGCCGGGCATCTCGGCGCGGTCCGGCTTGGAGGTGGGGAGGAACTGGCCGAGGGTGCGGTTGGAAGGCTTGAGGTACTGCTCGGCGACGCGGGAGACGTCGGCGGCGGTGACGGCTTCAATCCGGTCGCGGTGCAGGAAGAAGAGGCGCCAGTCGCCGATGGCGGCCCACTCGGACAGCTGGATGGCGGCGGCCTCCGAGTCGTTGAGCATCAGCTCCACGTGCTTGAGCAGGGCCGTCCTGGCGCGGTCGACCTCGTCGGGGGTGAAGGGGGTGCGAGCGGCCTCCTCGACGGTCTTCACGAGGGTGTCGCGGGCGGCGTCGAGGGACTGGCCCTCGCGGACCTCGGCGGAGAAGGCGAGGACGCCGGGGTCGTGGAGCTGGAGGTTGAAGGCGCCGGCGCTGGCGGCCTTCTTCGTCTCCACGAGGGCCTTGTAGAGGCGGCCGGAGGGGGCGGAGCCGAGGATGTGGGTGAGCACGTCGAGGGCGGCGAAGTCGGGGTGGGCGCCCTCGGGCACGTGGTAGACGGCGGAGAGGGCGCTGACGTCGCCGACGCGGCGCAGGGTGACGAGGCGCTCACCGTCCTGGGTGGACTCCTCGGTATAGGTGGCGGGCAGGGGCTGGGCGGGGCGGGGCAGCTTGCCGAAGGTCTTGCGCACCTCGGCGAGGGCCTTCTGGGGCTCGAAGGCGCCGGCGATGACGAGCATGGCGTTATCGGGCCGGTAGTACTTCCGGTAGAAGGCCTGGAGCCGGTCGATGGGGACGTGCTCGAGGTCGGCGCGCGAGCCGATGGTGGACTTGCCGTAGTTGTGCCAGGTGAAGGCGGCGCTCATGACGCGCTGGAAGAGGATGCGCGAGGGATCGTTCTCGCCGCGCTCCAGTTCGTTGCGCACCACGGTCATCTCACTGTCGAGGTCCTTCTTCGCGATGAAGCTGTTGACCATGCGGTCGGCTTCGAAGGAGAGGGCCCAGGAGAGGTTGGCGTCGGAGGCGGGGAGGGTCTCGAAGTAGTTGGTTCTATCCAACCAGGTGGTGCCATTGGGGCGGGCGCCGCGCTGGGTGAGGGCCTCGGGCACGTTGCGGGTGGTGGGGGTGCCCTTGAAGAGGAGGTGCTCGAGGAGGTGGGCCATGCCCGTCTCGCCGTAGCCCTCGTGGCGGGAGCCGACGAAGTAGGTGACGTTGACGGTGACGGTGGGCTTGGTGGGGTCGGGGAAGAGCAGGACGCGCAGCCCGTTGTCGAGCCGGTACTCGGTGATGCCTTCGACGCTCGTGAAGGGGGCGGACGAGCCGGCCTTCGCCTTGGAGCGGGGAGAGGGGGCGACCTGGGAAGGAGCGGGGGCCGGCGGCTGCGCCAGCGCGGGAGCGGAGGCGAGGAGGAGGGCCGCGACGAGGAGTCGGAAGCGGGAGGGGAGGGCCATGTCTGGAAGCTACCAACCGGGCATGCCCGGACCATGTTCCCGAGCGGCGGAATCCCGAGGGAAGGCCCAGGGCTGAACGGAGCGGGGAGGGGCGTGGAGCAGGGAGCCTCTCGGGCGGACTCCCTCTCCCTCTGGGAGAGGGCCGGGGTGAGGGTCGTCCCGATTGATAATCGGAGGTGACCCAAAAAGTTGGGTGACCTACCCGGCCGTAGGGAATGAAGCCCGCTGATCGCAGGCGGCCAACATCTCCGCTTTAAGGCATGGTACTTTCCGTAACATCTTCAATCACTGCCAGTCGTTATCGACCGGTGGGTTCGGAGGGGGGCCCATGCCAAAACTTTTCCCGTTGAATCAGCTTGAGTCCTTCGGCACCAACGAGCTTCAGGATGCGATCGACAGCGCTCCAGAATTCTACAGTCTGCGAGATGCCGTAGGCGAAGTCGTCCGAGCCATCCACGGCTTGCCAGAGGCTCTTGGCTGCGAATTGCGTCAGGTCGAGGTCTACCTGGGGCGTTCAGGCCGGACCGCGGATCATGTTCGGAACCGCTGGCGGTATAGGTTCGGCCAATTCGACCAAGCGCCCTCCACCCACGCGCTAGCCGTATTCCGCAGTTCTACCGCTCAACTACGAAATGAAAGTTGGGAGCGAGCCGCTCAACGTGTGATCGGAGCGCTGGATCGCAACAAAGCACTCTGCTGCTCCAACGTTGTTGCTGGAAACAACGGTCCGTGGCCAGCAACACGTCAGACCACCATCTACTTGGTTGCTCGTGTACGCCCTGGACGGATTGGAGAGCTATCAACAACAGCTGTGGATCGTGCCATCCGGGAACTCATGAATGAGCGAGACATCGACCCAGCAGCTCTCGTCGAAGCTGGACGGCTCATCCCCGAACCTGAGAATTACCTTGAGATGGAGCTTGCGGAGGTAGCTGATTCCGGCGGCTCCGAAGTGAGTTCGGAGTCGACAGCACCCACATGTCGAGAGCCTGGTTGCAAGCTGCGCGCGCGCGACAGGAATTTTGGATTCTGCGGTCATCACCGCCGCATACTGCCCCTTGGTGAACGTTGCAGAGCGCCAGACTGTCTCTATGCACCATTGCAGGGCAATTATGGATTCTGCGGTGTCCATAGAGGTCTTTGACCAGGGCACGTCGGAGTTCGTGTCCGCGTAGGGGGCATATGCAAGGCGCGAGTACTAGGCGCGGCCCGCGAGGTGTATGGGCTGCATCGGCCATCTCCGTCACCCTGGCGCTCACGGGATGTGCTCCCAGCATGCACTTACGAGGAACGAGCCTTCGAGCCGCTTCAAGTGGCGGTGAATGCGACAGGAATCCAGCCGCCTGCATGCCGCTGCCGGACTACTGTGAGCAGCATCCGGAGAAGTGCTTTGCGCCGATGCCCTCGCCACAAACTCGGACGGAGCAGCCAGAAGAACAGGCAGGACCACCACCCAACTTGAACCGCTGCCTTGATGCCTGTGCGGCAAGTGGAGAAGTCCTGAGAAGCTTCTGCCGCTCAATCCGCGATCCCAAGCTCAAGGCTGGATGTTGGGGCCTGGAGTTCGTAAGTGGGACCGCATGCCGAGGCTGGTGCTTCCTGCATTACAGCAAGAAATGAGTTCGAGCGCCCATGGCCACCCGAGCGAAGAGAGCTGCCACGAAGAAGAAAGCCAGTCCCCGCGCGCTGGGAACGGTCATCGCCGAGCGGACCCTGACCTTCGTTGAGCCCAAGGCTTCGCTCGTGCGCATCCGCATCGGAAAGCCGAGGAAGGCTCGCACGACAGGCGACTACTTCTGCCCCTTCTCCATCGAGAGCCTCGGGAACCAGAAAGTCCACGAGGCCTGGGGCATCGACTCCATCCAGGCCCTCCAGAACGCACTCCAGGCCATCCGCCTCGAGCTCGCCCCACATGAGAACAGCCTGGAGTGGGAAGGAGGGCAGGACGGTTGGCTGGGCTTCCCCAAGGTGGTTCCCGACCTCTTCGGACCGAGGTTCACCCGGCGTCTGGAAGACTTGGTGGAGCGGGAGACGGAGCGCTTCGCGCGAGGCCTCGAAGCCGCGAGCCGTCAGGCGGCGTCCGAGCCGGCGGGCGGAAGGAAACGGAGTTCGCGGCCTCGGCGCTGACCGCGTACCCGAGTCTGAAAGAGAAGACGCAACCGGGTATGGGTCGCCCCGGGTGCGACATCTGCTAGGGTGGACCTTGGAGGTGTTCCCCCCTGGCACGACTTCTCCCGTGGTTACCGCTCGCGCTCCTCATGATGGGGAGGGCCGCGGCGGCACAGCACCTCCCGCCCGCGGCCCGCGAGCGCCAGGAGCGGCAGGTCGTCGTCCCGAGCAGCCCCGGCGAGCCGGTGCCGGAGGTGCGGGTGGCGGCCAGGGTCACCACCTACCTGCGCTTCAACGCCCCTATCGACAAGGCCTCGTTGGAGGTGGAGGGGCGGGCGACCCGCTTCACGCTGGTGGACGTGGGCGAGTACGCCATCGCCCTCGAACTCGCTGTCGAGCCGGCCCCCGGAGAGCGGCTCATCGTGCGGGTGCGCTACAAGGACGGCGGCACTCCGGCGTACGCCACCCTCGCGCTCGTCTCCCACCCCACGTTGGTGGA
>NZ_DASVWK010000663.1:0-2767 GCF_036389735.1 Archangium sp.
GATGCGCACCAGTTGGATGGCCAACGCCCGGGACTCGCCCTCGAAGCCAGGGGCAATGGCGTCCACGAACAGGGGCGTGGCGACCATGCCCGCCGCCACGAAGACGCTGGTGGCCAACGCCATCAACCCGAAGATGGCCCCCGCCAGCCGATCCGCCTCCTCCTGGTTCTTCTGCCCCAGCAGCTGGGCGTAGACCGGGATGAAGGAGCCGGACAGCACGCCCTCGCCAAAGAGGTTCTGCAGGAAGTTGGGGATGCGCAGCGCCGCCTTGAACACCGCGGCCAGCACGCCGTTGCCCAGGTAGTGCGCGAAGACCCGCTCGCGCACCAGCCCCATCAACCGCGAGGCGAGAATGCCCGCCGCCACGAACAGCGCCCCACTCCCGCGCCCACCTCGGGCGGGAGCACCGGGCGACACCGGGCGGATTTCGGGAGTGGGCGGAAGTCCGGAACGTGGAGGGGGAACAGTCAAGCGGCCGGCACTCTATGCGGAGCGTTCACCCGCTTGAAGCGCGAATGCCGCTCCCCATGGTTTCCCTTGACGGTTAACCCTGAGGCCGCGATGGTCAGCGCTCCCATGGCTGGTTCTCCAGATAACGACCTCTCAAGCGATGTCGCGCTCGTCCGCCGCGTGCTGGCGCGCGAACTGGAGACCATCAACGAGTACGAGGCCTTCGCCCGCGCCGCCAGCAGCCCGGAGCTTCGCGACTTCTTCCTGCACCTCGCCGCCGAGGAGAAGGAGCACGTCGCCGAGGCCGTCCACATGCTCCGCCTGCTGGACGCCGGACAGGAGGCCCACTTTGGGAACCCCGTCACCACGGGCCACTTCCAGGGCGCCATCGCCGGGGCGAAGCCCGCCGCCCCCCCCGCCGCGCCGAAGCCCGCGGCGCCTTCCGAGCCACCCGCCGCTGCCGCCTCCCCGCCCCGCGGTGGGCGTGGCGGTCCTAGCGAGCCGCCTCCCGGGCTCGTCCAACCCCAGCGCGTCCTCTACGGCGTGCCTGCTCCCCCGCCCAGCCCGGGCGTCCAACCCCTGACCGTCGGCTCGCTGCGGCGCAGCCGCTGAGTCCGTACCTCAATTGGAGCTTTCCCATGCCTGACTTCCTTGGACATGCCGAGAACCCGCTGCGCGAGGACGAGTGGGCCCGCCTCAACGAGACGGTGATCCAGGTCGCCCGCCGCTCGCTGGTGGGCCGTCGCATCCTGGACATCTACGGCCCGCTGGGCGCCGGGGTGCAGACGGTGCCCCATGACGAGTACACCGGCGTCAGCCCGGGCGCGGTGGACATCGTCGGCGAACAGGAGACGGCCTCCGTCTTCACCGACGCGCGCAAGTTCAAGACGATCCCCATCATCTACAAGGACTTCCTGCTGCACTGGCGCGACATCGAGGCCGCGCGCCTGCACAACATGCCCCTGGACGTGTCGGCCGCCGCTGGCGCCGCCGCCCTCTGCGCCCAGCAGGAAGACGAGCTCATCTTCTACGGGGACCCCAAGCTGGGCCACGAGGGGCTGATGAACGCCGCGGGCCGCCTCACCGCGCCGCTCGGGGACTGGACCGCGCCGGGCGCCGGCTACCTCTCCATCGTCGAGGCCACCCGCAAGCTCAACGAGTCCGGCCACTACGGCCCCTACGCCGTCATCCTCTCGCCCCGCCTCTTCTCCATGCTGCACCGCATCTTCGAGAAGACGGGCGTGCTGGAGATCGAAACCATCCGCCAGCTCGCCTCCGACGGCGTCTTCCAGTCCAACCGGCTGCGCGGTGACTCGGGCGTGATCGTCTCCACCGGCCGCGAGAACATGGACCTCGCGGTGGCCATGGACATGGTCGCCGCCTACCTGGGCGCCTCGCGGATGAACCACCCCTTCCGCGTGCTCGAGTCCCTCATCCTGCGCATCAAGCACCCCGACTCCATCTGCACCCTCGAGAGCAACCCGGGTCGCGGCTAGCCGCGCGCCCGCCCCCCATGGCGAAAGTACTGGTCATCGACGACGAGGCGAACCTGCGCAAGGTGCTCGCCGCCATGCTGCGCCGTGACGGCTTCGACGTCACGGTCGCCTCGGATGGAGAGCAGGGGCTCGCCGAGTTCAACAAGAATGGCGCGGACATCGTGGTGACGGACCTCGTCATGCCCAAGGCCGGCGGCATGGAGGTGCTGCGCTCCGTCAACGCCGCCAACCCCGACGTCCCCGTCATCATCATCACCGCCCACGGCACGGTGGACTCGGCCGTCGAGGCCATCAAGGCCGGCGCCTTCGACTACGTCACCAAGCCCTTCGATCAGTCGGAGCTGTCGGCCGTCATCGCCAAGGCCGCCAAGGCGCACGACGTCGCCCAGCGCTCGGTGCGCGCCGACGCCAAGGCCCGCGCCGCCATCATCGGCGAGTCCACCCAGCTCCAGGACGTCTTCAAGATCATCGACAAGGTGGCGGACACCCCCTCCACCGTCCTCATCACCGGCGAGAGCGGCACCGGTAAGGAGCTCATCGCATCCGCCCTGCACGGCGCCTCCAGCCGCCGCGACAAGCCGTTCATCAAGATCAACTGCGCCGCCATTCCCCACAACCTCCTCGAATCCGAGCTCTTCGGCTACGAGCGCGGGGCCTTCACCGGCGCCGTCACCTCCAAGCCCGGTCGCTTCGAGCTGGCCGACGGTGGCACCCTCTTCCTCGACGAGATTGGAGAAATCCCCGTCGAGATGCAGGTGAAGCTGCTGCGCGCGCTGCAGGAGGGCGAGTTCGAGCGCGTGGGCGGCATCAAGACGACGCGC
>NZ_DASVWK010000664.1:0-5518 GCF_036389735.1 Archangium sp.
ATAGGAGGAGGTCAGGCGCACTCACCGCTGGATGGACTGGGGCTCGCGCCTTCGGGAGCGGGCCGAGACCGGCAGGTAGCACTTGCCCTTGTACTCGGCCTGAATCTCGTAGCAGGGCGGGCGCTTCTCAAGTGCCACCCAGCAGCCGCCGTTGATCTCCACCTCGCCCTGCTTCGGGATGCAGGGGGCCTTGGCCTGATCGTCGAATGGCTCGCCAGGCAGGGGATAGGCGATGGGTGTCGCTCCGCTGTTGGCGATGTCGACCGCCGCGGGCGAACGGCGCAGGGTGGCGGGCCGCATGGGCATCCGCTGCGTCACGGTGCGAGGAGTCAGGTCCCAATTCAACCCATACACCTCCATCTCCACCAGATGGACGACCAGTCGCAGGGACAGGAACATCAGGCAGCAGACCGCGACAGTGCGCCAGCGGCTGGCGCGCGTCCACCTCCAGGCGCGCCCGGCCCGGTGCCTCAGTGACTCCAGCGGCCCCATGGGCAGGCAGGTGAGGTGGGCTCTCGCCTCTTCTCCGTTTCCCAGCCGCTCGACGGCGGTGGCGAGCAGCCTCAACATCCCGCTCAACTGGGACAGGCGGCCGGAGGGCGGGGCCTTCTCCACCTCCAGCGCGAAGAAGGGAGGCAGGGCCTGGGCACGCAGGCGCAGCCGCCACTCCTCCTGCGGCTCCATCTCCACGGGGGCACTTTCGCGCGGCAGCAACACCAGCGCCGGATTGCCCGTGAGGACGTTGTAGGCCTCGTAGACACGGCCCAGTTCCTCATTGCCCGGCTCTGGCTTCCGGGAAACATAGCGCCGGATGAGTTTGAACGGCCCCAGCCACCCTTTGAAGAACCCCGTGTCCGCCATGTGCACCTCCTCGCCCAAGCACTTCTATACCGGGCCGGCGGAGGCGTGTCCTCCCCGCGCGTTTGAGTGCCACCCACGTAGGGCGCGAAGTCCCCCTCTTCAGTGGTAGGAAGGCGCCACCATGGCTCGCCTGACCCTGCCCCAACTCGAACGCCACCTCCTGGCCGCCGCCGACATCCTCCGAGGCAAGATGGATGCCTCCGAGTTCAAGGAGTACATCTTCGGGATGCTGTTCCTGAAGCGGTGCTCGGACGTCTTCGAGGCCCGCTACCAGGAACTTCTCGACAAAGAGCTGAAGAAGAGCCGCCCCCGCCCCGAGGCCGAGAAGCGCGCCAGCCATCCCAGCTTCTACTCCGAGGCCGGCACCTTCTTTGTGCCGCAGGAAGCCCGATGGAAGCACATCCTCGACAACCTCCACCACAACGTGGGCGACGGGCTCAACCAAGCGCTCGCGGCTCTGGAGCAGGAAAACGGCAGCCTCGACGGCGTGCTCACGCACATCGACTTCAACCGCAAGGTCGGCCAGTCGAAGATCTCCGACAAGAGCTTGCGCGAACTCATCAAGCACTTCTCCACTGTCCGTCTGCGCAACGAGGACTTCGAGTACCCGGATCTGCTCGGAGCCGCCTACGAGTACCTCATCCGCGACTTCGCGGACTCGGCGGGCAAGAAGGGCGGCGAGTTCTACACCCCCCGCTCCGTCGTCCGGATGATGGTGCGCATCGCCCGGCCCCAGGAGGGCCACCTCGTTTACGATCCCTGCTCGGGTTCGGGGGGCATGCTGGTTCTCGCCAAGGAGTACCTGGACGAGCACCAACTCAACTCGAGAGACCTGGGCCTCTACGGCCAGGAGTCCAACGGCGGCGTGTGGGCCATCTCCAAGATGAACATGCTGCTCCACGGCATCGCTGACGCGGACTTGCGACACGGGGACACTCTCGCCGAACCAATGCACACCGAAGGCGGAGAGTTGATGCGCTTCCACCGCGTCATCACCAACCCGCCCTTCTCGCAAAATTACTCCCAGGAGGAGTTGACGTGCCGCGAGCGCTTCCGCTTTGGATTCTGTCCTGAGGGCGGCAAGAAGGCGGACCTGATGTTCGTCCAGCACATGGTGGCTGTGTTGAAGAAGGATGGCATGGTGGTGACGGTGATGCCCCACGGCGTGCTCTTTCGCGGGGGCGCGGAGAAGGACATCCGCACCGGAATCTTGAATGATGACCTGCTCGAAGCGGTCATCGGCCTGGGGCCGAACCTCTTCTACGGAACGGGCATTCCCGCGTGCATCCTCGTGCTTCGAGCACACAAGGCGAAGCCCCCGGAGCGTGCGGGCAAGGTGCTCTTCATCAATGCCGACCGCGAGTTCTATGAGGGCCGCGCGCAGAACCACCTCTTGCCCGAGCACATTGAAAAGATCGTCAGTACCTGGGAGGCGTTCAAGGATGTGCCTGGGTTCGCCCGGGTAGCAAGCCGCGAGGAGTTGCGGGAGAACGGCGACAACCTCAACATCCGCCGCTACGCCGACAACGCGCCGCCCCCCGAACCGCATGACGTGCGGGCGCACCTCCACGGCGGCATCCCGAAGGCCGAGGTGAAGGCGAAGAAGAAGCTCTTCGAGGCGCACGGTCTAAGCACGAAACGACTGCTGAAGGAGCGTGACGAGCGCTACCTCGACTTCGTGGATGGCCTGTCGGAAAAGGCCGACTTGAAGAAGCGCCTCGAAGCGGATGTCTGGGCTTGCCCCGGTTACGTGGACAGTAGGATTAAGATGCCAACTTCTGCGGTAAGGCCGCAAGCTCAAAATCCACTGGACTGACGTAGCCCAGCGAAGAGTGCCGCCGCTGGCGGTTGTAGAAGACCTCGATGTACTCGAAGAGGGCCAGCCGGGCCTGCTCTTGCGTGGCGAAGTCGGTGGTGTAGACGAGCTCCAACTTCAAGCTGCTGAAGAAACTCTCCACCACGGCGTTGTCCCAGCAGTTGCCCTTGCGCGACATGCTGCACTGGATGCCGCGCGCAGCCAGCGCCTGCTGGTAATCGGTGCTGGCGTACTGACTGCCCCGGTCCGAGTGGTGCAGCAGCCCTCGCGGGGGTTGGCGTCCCTTGAGCGCCATGTCCAGGGCGTTGAGCACCAGGTGCCTGTCGATGTTCTGGCTCATGGACCAGCCCACCACCTTGCGCGAGAAGAGGTCCAGGACGACGGCCAGGTAGAGCCAGCCCTGCCTCGTTGCCACGTAGGTAATGTCCGTAGCCCAGGTGCTATTGGGCTGGCCGGGGGAAAAGTTGCGCTCGAGGACATTGGGGGCCACGGGCTGGTTGTGGCGTGAGTCCGTTGTCCGCACGAAGCGACGTCTCTTGCGAGCAACCATCTCGTGCTGGCGCATGAGGCGGGCCACTCGCTTGCGACTCACGCGCTGCCCGCGGGCTCGCAGCTCGGCATGCACACGCGGGCTACCGTACCTGCCGCGGCTCTCCTGGTGCACCGCCGTCACCACCTCGGCCAGGGCCCGGTCCGCCTTGTGCCGCTCGGATTCCGGGCGCTCCTTCCAGGCGTAGTAGCCCGAACGCGACACGCCCAACTGCTGGCACATGAAGTCCACCGGGAAATGGGCCTTCTCCGCCTCGATGAACTCGAATTTCACTTCGAGGTCTCCTTCGCGAAGAAGGCCGCCGCTTTTTTTAGGAAGTCACGCTCCATCTCCAGATGGCGCACCTCCTTGCGCAGCCGCACCAGCTCCTCCCGCTCGGACGTGGTGAGCGTGCCTGCCGGGTCTTTGCCCTTGTTGCCGTCGGCCTCGCTCACCCAGTTGCGCAGGGCCGACTCGGTCAGGTCCAGCTCCTTGGCCACCTGGGGCATGCTCTTGCCGCCCTCGCGTACCTGCCGGACTGCCTCGGCCTTGAACTCTGGGGTGAAACTCCGCCTCTTCCTTCGCTCCATGAACACTACCTCCCGTGTAGCCGACTTATGAGGTGTGTCCACAAAACCGGGGCAGGCTCAGTCGGCATGGCCGCCCGGGAGAAAGCGCTCGCGGAGGCCGTCGCGTCATGGTGGAAGCAGAACCACGGCGGGTTCACGAATCTGCCGAAGACGCAGGCGCTGATGCCGTTGCGCGCGCACCTGCTCGCGAGCTTCGAGCAAGAGGTTGGACCCGTGGGCTTGCTCGACCGCTTCCAGGTGACGGGCGTGATCGCCACGTGGTGGGGCGAGGCGCAGAACGACCTCAAGACGCTGGCGGCGCAGGGCTTCCGGGGGTTGGTGGAAGCGTGGACATCCAGCATCGTATCGGCGCTGGAGGACGAGAAGTCGAAGGAGAACCCGCTCGATCACGCTCTTACCAAGCACCTGTTGCCGCAGTACCTAGCTGAAATCTCGGAACTGGAGGCGAAGAAAGCCGAGCTGGAGGCGCCCCTCAAGGGGTCAAGTCCTGGAGAAGAGGAGGAGGAGACCGAAGAATTCGAAGAGCGGCTATCCGAGGAGGAACTCAAAGCCATTAGGAAGGAACTGGGTGCGCTCAAGAAGAAGCTGAAGACTCTGAAGGATGATTTCAAGATGCAGCTTGAGGCGGCGGTCACGAAGCTCGACGAGGCTTCCTCACGGGAGCTGGTGCTCGGCATCCTGCGTGGGAATCTCAACGCCATTCTGGGCCGCTATGTCGCGGAGCATCGACAGCAGGTGACAGAAACGTTCGAGGAGTGGTGGGCCAAGTACCGCGTGACGCTCAAGAGCATCGAGCAGGAGCGCGACGACTCTGCGAAGAAGCTCAGCGGTTTCCTCCGGGGGCTTGGGTATGTCTGAGCGTTCAGCGGAGTGGGGCCTTTCTCGACTGGATGCCGCTGCGGAGATTCGCGTCAGTAACGTCGACAAGAAGAGCACCGAAGGTGAGCGGCGGGTACGTTTGTGTAACTACATGGACGTCTACTCGAACGACTACCTGGGTGCCTCACAGCCCTACATGGAGGCAACGGCGTCGCCCTCTGAGATTCAGCGCTTCCACCTTAAAAGGGGGGACGTGCTCATCACCAAAGACTCAGAGACACCGGATGACATCGCCGTACCCGCGATCATCGACCAATCTGCCGATGACCTGATCTGCGGATATCACCTGGCGATTCTTCGACCCAGGAATCGGGTCGATCCAACTTGGCTTGCCAAGCAGCTTGCTCACTCCAGAGCACGTCGCTATTTCGCAACTGTCGCGACAGGGAGTACCCGCTATGGGTTGTCCAATTCCGCGATTTCCAGCTTCAAGTTCCCGCTCCCGCCCTTCCAGGAGCAGGTGCTGGCAGGGCAGATCCTGCGCACCCTGGATGAGACCATCCAGAAGTCCGAACGACTCATCGCCAAACTGAGGCAGGTGAAGCAGGGGCTGCTACATAACCTGCTCACCCGCGGCGTCGACGATAACGGCGAGCTACGCGACCCCGAACTGCACCCGGAGCAGTTCAAGAAATCTCCGCTGGGTTTGATCCCGAGGAATTGGGCTCTCTCAGCAATTGGAAAATTTGCGACTGTTCACTCAGGGAAGACGCCCCCTCGCAGGAGTGGTGGCCGCTACTACGCGCCTCATGGAATCCCTTGGGTGAAGACGCTTGACTTGAATGAGGGAAGCATCAAACAAACTGACGAGTACGTAACCGAAATGGCTTTTGCGGAAGTGGG
>NZ_DASVWK010000665.1:0-25206 GCF_036389735.1 Archangium sp.
GTGGAGCGCGTGGTGCAGGTGGGCAGCCCCAAGGGCATCGCCCGCACCCTCCAGCGCGCCGGCCGCAGTGCCCACCGCCCCGGCGCCACCGCGCACCTCCTCTTCGTCCCCACCCACGCCCTGGAGCTGCTGGAGATGGCCGCCGCCCGCGAGGCCCTCGCCCACGGGCAGGTGGAGCCCCGTGCGCCCCTCCACCAGCCGCTGGACGTGCTCGCCCAGCACCTCGTCACCTGCGCGCTCGGCGGCGGTTTCTCCCGCGACGCCCTCCTCGCCGAGGTGCGTGACGCCTACGCCTACCGCGACCTCTCCGACGAGGACTTCGACCGCACCCTCACCCTGGTGACGGAGGGCGGCCCCACCCTGCACGCCTACCCGCAGTTCCACCGCGTCACGCGCCTGGAGGACCGCTACGTGGTGGCGGACGCGCGCGTGGCCCGGCTCCACCGCCTCAACGTGGGCACCATCGCCTCGGACGCCAGCGTGGAGCTGCGCTACTGGAATGGCGCCCGGCTCGGCACGGTGGAGGAGTCCTACGTGGGCCGCCTGCGCCCCGGGGACACCTTCCTCTTCGCCGGCAAGCGGCTGGAGTTCCGCATGCTCAAGGACCTCACCGCCTACGTGAAGCCCGCGAAGGAGCGCGCCTCGGCCACGCCCCGCTGGAGCGGTGGACGGCTGCCCATCTCCGGCTCGCTGGCCGCCGCCGTGCGCCGCGCCTTCCACGCCGTGCGCCACGGGCAGCTCGACACCGCGGAGCTCGACGCCGCCCGCCCCGTGCTGGAGGCCCAGGCCCGCCTGTCCCGCCTGCCCGCCCAGGACGCCTGCCTCGCCGAGCTGTGCCAGACGCGCGAGGGCCACCACCTCTTCCTCTACCCCTTCGAGGGCCGGCTCGTGCACGAGGGCCTCGCCGCGCTGCTGGCCCTGCGCCTCACCCGGTTGCAGAAGGCCACCTTCAGCCTCGCGGTGAACGACTACGGCCTGGAGCTGCTCACCCCCGCGCCCTTCCCCTTCGAGGAGGCGCTGCGCCCGGCCCTCTTCACCCGCGAGCGGCTGCTGGAGGACATCCTGGAGAGCGTCAACCTGGGGGAGCTGGCCCGGCGCCAGTTCCGCGACGTGGCGCGGGTGGCGGGGCTGGTGATGCCGGGGCTGCCCGGGGCGCGCAAGTCCACCCGCCAGGTGCAGGCCAGCTCGGGGCTCCTCTATGACGTCTTCACCCGCTACGAGCCGGACCACCTGCTGCTCTCCCAGGCCCGGCGCGAGGTGCTGGAGCAGCACTTCGAGCAGAGCCGCCTCACGCGCACGCTGGAGCGCCTGGAGGGCTCGCCGCTGGAATGCATTCACGTCCCACGGCCCACGCCGCTGGGCTTCCCGCTCGTCGTCGAGCGCATGGGCGCCACCCTGTCCAACGAGTCGCTGTTGGACCGGGTGCAGCGCATGAAGGAGAAATGGCTGCGCGAGGACACCCTGTCCGCCTAGGCGGCACCGAGGTGGAGCTGCGCCCCGAGCGCGCCCTGCACTGGCCCGAGGGCGGCGTGCTCGCGGTGGCGGACCTGCACTGGGGCAAGCCGGAGAGCTTCCACCAGCACGGCATCCCCCTGCCCTCGGGGGTGCTGGAGGATGACCTCGCCCGCCTCTCGGCCGCCCTGCGCGCCACCGGGGCCCGGCTGCTGCTGCTGGTGGGGGACCTCGTGCACTCCCTCCGGGGTCTCACCCCCGACGTGGTGGCGCGCGTGGCCTCCTGGCGCTCCGGGCATGACGTGGAGATGGTGCTGGTGCGCGGCAACCACGACCGGCGCCTGGTGCTGCCCGACGCGTGGCGGATGGAATTGGTGGAACCGCACACGGACCTTGGCCCCTTCCGCTTCTCCCACCACCCGGAGCCCGCCGAGGGGCGCTACGTCTGGGCGGGCCACCTCCACCCCACGGTGCGCCTCAACACGGGCGCGGACCGACTGCGCTTACCCTGCTTCCACCTGGGCACCGGGGTGGGCGTCCTCCCCGCCTTCAGCGCCTTCACGGGTGGCCAGGACATCCGCCCCCGCGCGGGCGAGCGCCTCTTCGCCATCGCCGAGGACACCGTGGTCGAGGTGACACCCGCACGCGCCTCCCGCCGCCCCCGGGGCTGACCTCGTGAGTCACAGAAGGCAAGGGGGGGGGCCGAGATGACGTCCATGAAGGGACTGCTGGTCCCGGAGAAACTCACTGCCTGAGAGCGGGAGGGGGAATACATTCCCCTTGAGTCGCTCCGGAGAAGCCCATGCTCCGCTACCTGAAGCTCGAAGGATTCAAGAATTTCCAAGAGGCACTGCTCCCCCTAGGGCCATTTACGGTCGTGGTGGGGACCAATGCCTCGGGGAAGAGCAACCTGCGTGATGCCTTCCGCGTGCTGCATGGCATCTCGCGGGGTTACACCATTGCCGAGACGCTGGGAGAAAAGTGGGTCGAGGGAGGAGTGCTTCAGTGGCGGGGTATCCGAGGCGGGACGCGGGAAGCCGCGTTCCAGGGGGCTACGTCATTCGCGCTGGAGGTTGGTTTCCACCTCGAGAGGGTTCCGGCAGACGCCTTCTACCGCATCGAGATTGATGTGGGGCTTGGCGGCAAGCCTCCCACGGTCATCGCGGAGCGGTTGGTTGTTGGGGCTTGGGACGTGTTTGACACTGTCTCGAGTGGCCCATCCCCGGGCATGCCACCTCCTTTTCCGCTCATCATCACGATAGGTGAATCCGGAAAGACGAGACGTCTACACAACGACCGTCCAGTGTTGACGCAGCTTCTCGACTTCGAGTCTGGCATGCAGGAAATCGCGAGGGAGACAATTCGAGCGCTGGCCTCCATGCGCTTCCTCGACCTGTCACCTGACGCCATGCGCGTTCCCTCGATCCCTGGACAAACGATTCTCGGAGATCGAGGTGAGAATCTGTCATCGGTCCTGCAGGCCATTTGCCAGCAGGAGTCCACACGGAATGCGCTGGTGGAGTGGGTGCGTGCGCTGACGCCGCTGGATGTCGTGGACTTCGAATTCGTCCCCGACCAAGTGGGGCGTGTCTTGGTTTCCCTCGTCGAACAGGGGGGCCAGCGAGTGTCGGCCTACAGCGCCTCGGATGGAACCCTGCGCTTTCTCGCGACCATTGCCGCGCTATTGGGGCCCACTCCGGCCAATTTCTACTTCTTCGAGGAGTTGGAGAACGGCATTCATCCCACGCGGATCCATCTGCTCGCCGCGCTCATCGAGCGGAAGGTTTCCGAGGGAGCGATTCAGGTCATCGCTTCCTCGCACTCGCCGCAACTCCTCGGGCTGTTGGGGCAGGCTTCGCTGAAGCATGCGGCGCTCGTGTACCGCTCCGAGGGGCGCAGCGATGCACGGATCCGGCGCATCTTGGATATTCCCGAGGCGGCCAGGGTCCTCCAAGAGCAGGACCTCGCCCGCCTGCATGCGTCGGGATGGCTGGAGGATGCAGTGGCCTTCGCGGAGAGTGATGACACTCCCGAGCAGCCCGAGGCTTCGCCGTGAATGTACTCGTCATCCCAGAGAACTTCGCGCTCGACCAGTACGTCCTGAAGCCTCTGGTGAAGGCAATGATGTCCGCGGTGGGCAGGCCGCGTGCCGTGGTGCGCGTCTGCCAGGATCCACTCCTGGGCAGCGTCGACCAAGCACTGAAATGGGAGCGAATCCAGGAGGTTCTCGTTCGCTATCGCGGCATGGTGGACCTGTTCCTGCTCATCGTCGATCGCGACGGGGAGCCTCATCGCCGTGGCCGTATCGACACCATCGAATCGCAGGCGGCGGAGGTCCTGGTGGCATCTCGGCGGCTGCTTGGCGAGAACGCTTGGCAGGAGATCGAGGTCTGGGTGCTCGCGGGACACGATATCCCCAAGGATTGGGCCTGGGCCGATGTGCGGGCCCACCGTGATCCGAAGGAGGCTTACTTCGAGCCCTTCGCGAAGCTCCAGGGGGTTTCCGAGCAGCCCTATGGCGGCCGGGAGTCGCTGGCGAGGGCTGCCGCGTCCAGATACGAGCGTGTCCGCCAGCTCTGCCCAGAGGACATCGGTGCCCTCGAACAGCGCATCCGCGGCTTCCTCGATGCACGCCGCACGACCTCCGGGTAGCAGTGAGCAGGTCTCAGAGAAGCCGAGCAACGTGAACCGATTGGACGTGCGGAGGGACGGAGGAGGAAAGCATACCGAGAAATTGCCCCTCACTGCCCGAGCGATTGGGGCAGCGGCTGGGGCAGCATGGAGGTCGTGTAGCACTGCCCTTGGTACTCGTAGAGTTCCTCCGGGCACGGGGCCTTGAGCATGTGAGGCACCCAGCAGGCGCCCATGATCTCCACCTCGACACGCGGCGTGCAGGGAGGGCGCTTCTGCCCTTTGTAGGGCTTGCGCGGAAAGGGGTGGGCGAGAGGGGGCCCACCATCCACGGCGCCCCTGGGCGAAGAATTGCCCGTGAAGGGCACTGCGGTGTCCGTCGGCACCTCGTGGCTCATGGGAGCTGGCCCGGCTCTCGCCACGGGCTCCGGACCGCTCGGCGATGGGGACACGGGAGCATGACGGCCCACGGTGAAGGCCAGGGCGCACGCCGCGGCGGCCCCGACCAGCTTCACCAGCCCCAGGTGCTGCCGGGGGCGGGGCTCCTCGGAGGCGGAGGAGGCGTGGGCCATGCGCCCCACCGCCTTGTGCACATCCTCCAAGGTGGACACCATCGACTCCACCGATTGCCTGTCGGGGGCCACGGACCTCGAGGTTTGCTCCACCTCCATGGCGTCGTAGGCAGGCGAGGCCGAGGAGATGATGCGGACCCGCAGGTCCAGCGGCACCGCGCCCTCCTCTTCCTTGGCGGCGGGCTTGCGAACCAGGGCCGGCGCCCCGGTCGTCACGTGCGTGGCCCGGTAGAACTCGCCATGGCTGTGGTCGTCCTGCGGCACCTGCTCGTGAAGCTGGTACGGCCCCAGCCGCTCCGCTTCCTCCCAGCTCGACTCGGACTTCTTCTCCTCGTCCACGCGTGCTCCTCACTGGCCTCCCGACCTGCTCAAGGCCCAACGCTCTTGTTCGCACACAGCCATGCACCCGATCCAGGAGGTGCACGGTGCCTCCGGGGAGTCCTACTGCCCAGGTGACACGCTCGGCGCTCTCCGTCGGCGGGGCCGTTCGAGTCCTTTACCACCCTCCTGGGGACCTCGTGTCACTCGCCAACCAGCTCGGAATCGGGCCGTTCGATGAGACCCGCCCGGTCCAGCAACTCGCGCACGCGTGCGGTGAACGCCACGTGCTCGGGGTTGTGCGCCATCATGCGCTCGGGAGAGAGGACGAGAAGCCATCCCAGTGTGCCCACCGGTTCGACGCGCACGGGCGCGGGCAGCGGGGGCAGCTTCCCCAGGCGGCGTGACAGGTACGTCAGCCAGCCCACCCGCACCTCCCTTTTTCGCTTCTGGACGAGGTCCACCATCTCGGTCGAACTGGCCATCGCGAAGTCCGGGTCCCACGCCGTGGCCATGCTGGTGAGCACCTCGGCCAGCACTGGGGCGCTCAGAATCCGCTCCGCCGCCGGCCCCTCCTCGGGCGGGTAGATCAGGCAGGTGTTTCCCGATCCCCATGGCGAGTATTCCCCGCAGTGAAGATGGATACTGGTTGCATCCTTCTTCGCATTCACCACGACCTCCATGAAGCCCAGGTCTTCGATGACCTTCTTGCCGACGTCCGTGCGGTTCCTCCCGCGAAGGAACAACTGCTCCCACTCCTCGACCGCTGGCCGGACCGGGTGGCCTGGCAGCTCGCGGGGGGCGCCACGTCCCCCCCGGTACCACTGGGTGAACGTCGGGTCACATCTCGTCAGCAGATGGAAGAAGAGCTCCGCGCGCTGGGCACACTCCCGCGCTGTCTCCTTCCGAGGTCCCCAGTACGCCCCCACGTAGTACCACTCCCGCATGCGTGCTCCTCCCCTACCGCACTGGCGGCGTATGGCGTACGGTGATGTTGCCCAAGCCTTCGCTCGCGAAAACCTTGCGAAGGAAGCTCGCGAATTCCGCCTCGGCAACGTGCCAGACCATCGGCAAATTCAGCGTCATGGCAAGCCTTGACTGTCGGTGCGCCTGCTGTAGCAGCCCCTTGAACCCCTTTCCATTGACGAACCAGGGCTGTCCTCTACCGCTCTTCGTGAGGAAGTTCTTGTAGCTGCCTCCCTTGGCCTCAAGCAATTCCTTGCCGTTGAAGCCGTCGAACTCCGCCTCGCCAATCATGTACACATACCAGGCGGGCCGTCCCGTCACCTGCTCCTGGTAGTCACGGGCCTGCGCGGACTCGGTGGTGGGTGTCTTGTACGTCCACTTGCCGGGCCCTTGCGCCGAAGCCGTCTGGGAGGAATGACCCGCCTTGCCGCTCGCGCCGCCGGTGTTCCCCTGGCCCCTGCTCGCCATGTGGAGGATGGAGAGGGCTCCCAGGTCCATGCCCGCCGTGGTCGTCCCTGCCGCCACCACGGCTCCGCCCAGCACCAGCTCGCCCCTGGTCGTGAGCGACAGCACCGGCAGCTCCGCTCCCAACCCGCCCATGCGCCCCACCGTGGCCTCCGCGCCCCCGAGCATCATGAGGACATGCGTGGACAGGCGCGCAGCCTCGCGTATCTGGTCCTCCCAGGACATGGCGCCGTAGCGCGCGAAATATTCGGGCGAGGAGGCGATGAGGCTCGCCACCGAGGTGGGCAGTTGCGCGAGGTCCTCCACGGAGCGGATGGGGTGGAGGAGGGACTGGGCCAGGGCCACCGCCATCTCCGCCATGGCGTCCTGGGCCCCGTCGAGCGCGGCATTGAGCGGGTCTCTGCCCAGGCCCAGCTCGGCCAGGGGCGGGCTATCCGCGCGCCGTAGGGCCTCATTCACCGGGTAGAAGACACCACCGCGCGAGAAATAGAAGTCGCCCACCCGGAGGCCGCCCACCCTCCACTCGCCCCGCACCAGTTCGAGTGGGCCCAGGCGCTGGATGGGCGTGCCGGTGAGCGCGGCCACCAGGTAGCCGTCCGGGCGCACCAGCACCAGCAGCCAGAAGCGCTCGGCACGCCACTTCAAGTCGGCGTACTCCACGCGCTCGCCGCCCTCGAGCACCTCGCGCAGCAGCCAGAACAGCACCCGGCGAGGGACGAAACTCCTCTGTGTGGCGGGCGTCTTCGCCAGGCGGCCCAGGAGCTCCCGCGCCGACCCCAGGTAGAGTGCCGCGCCCGCCGGGTGCCGGGCCTCTTCCCCGAGGCCGCTGGCCTCCTGCACCACTTGGAAGGGGTCCGCCGTCCGCTCGGGGAAGCCGTCGGAGCCTCCCACATCCTCCCCGGGGACGAGGATGACCGCGGGCAGCTGGGGTCCGGAGTCGTAGCGGAACGAGGTGGCTCGCGCGTGGAGACCGCTACCGCTCATCAGGCTCCCGCGAGGAGAGCCCGTGGCGCACCCTTCCAGGAGCACGACCGCCGCCAGGGCCAGGAGCACTGCACGCAGTTGAGTGGACAAACCGCACTTCTCCCAGCCACATGGGCTGAATCTGGCCAGCCCCTGCGCCCCGGCGCTGGCTCAAGGACAGGTTCTGGAGCAGCCAGGCTTGGTGGTCCAGCAATAGGCGCTTTCAGCCCAGTAGTAGTAGTAGCCCGTCGTGCCCGCGTTGAAGGGCGAATTCGACTGCGGACCCCACTGCACGGTGGACCTGGTGACAGCAGGGCAGCTACCGAAGTCGCAGGAGTACTTGCACTCCGCGGCACACACCTCGCAGCTCTGAGAGGCCGCGGCCTTGGCTCCGGTGCAGTTGCTCTCATCCACTGTCGCCCCGTCCTGGATGCGCTGGCAGGTGACGGTCCGCGTCTGCATTCCCGTGCCGCAGTCATTGGAGCAGGAACTCCAGCTTCCGGTGGCCCAGGTGTACGTGGTGCAGGAATCGCCCGTGCAGCTCTGTGAGGTCGCCGGCCTGGTTCCGGTGCAGAAGCTGTCAGCCATCGTCACGCCGTCCGAGCGCCGGCAGGAAACAGTCCTCGTCTGCGTCCCCGTGCCGCAGGCGGTAGAGCACGCGCCCCAGCTGCCATTGGTCCACGCATAGGAGATGACGTCGATGGTGAAGTTCTGGAGGGTTTGCTGTCCATTTCCATCCTTCACCATCGCGCTGATGGTGAACGCCCCCCCGCTCGCGGGCGCCGTCCAGACCACCTCGCTCTGCGAGGCGTTGCTCACCGGCTTCCCCACCGTCCCTCCGCTCGCGCTCCATGCGAACGTGATGGCCCCACCCTCGGGGTCATACGCGCTCAGCGCGAGATTCACCGTCTCCCCGGCCAGAACCGACTGGCTCGACTGGAACGTTCCGGCAATCACCGGCACACCGTTGGGCACGGAAGGCGTGCCCACGTTGATGCCCAGCTGGCCCGTCGTGCTGCCCTGGCGGTTGTCCGTCACGGTAACCGTCACCCTGCACACCCCGTTGGCGGGAGCCGTCGCGGGCGCCGTCCAGACAGGGCTTTTGATGGACACATTGCTGAAGCTGCCGCCACAGCCGCCGTCGGCCCAGCCATAGGTGATGGGGTCATTGTCGGGGTCCGCGGCGGTGACGTCCAGGTTGACCACGCCCCCCGGAGCCACCTGGCCGAAGGGGGTACCCACGACCTGCGAGGCCACGGGCCAGGCGTTGAAGGAGACGCTGACGTTGGACGAGCTGCTGGCCTGCACCACCGCGATGGTCAGCGATACGCCCGCCTGCCCCCCCCTGCCGTCGCTCACGGTGACGCTGAGGGTGTGGTTTCCGGAGGCAGCCGATGCCGTCCACGTCGGAGTCGCCGTGTTGGCATTGGCGAGCGTTCCTCCCGTGGCCGTCCACGCATACTTCAGCGTGTCGGCAGCGTCCGCGTCAGAGGCGGTGACCGAGAGCGAGACGGACTGGTTGGGGGCCACCTGCGACGCGGAGGTGGTGACCCCGGCGATTCGGGGCGCGCTGTTCACGAAGGGATGAGGCGCGGTGTGCTGCTGGAGCAGGATGGTCACGCCGGTAGGCGCACCACTGGTGATGGGGACGCCCGTCATCTGCCCCTCGTAAATCTTGGCATTGGCCGCGTCAAACGCCTCGGCGAGGAAGGTGCGGTTGGTCCCAACCGGAATGCCGCCGATAACCCCTTTCCACTGCCCTCCGGTCTTCACGAGCTCGCGGACGATGTTCGGCGAGATGCCCGTCCCGCTCACGGAGAGCGTGACCTTCGTGACATCGGCGGAGGTGAGGGCCTGGGCCGAGACTCCCACCTCGGCGGTGCCCTCTTCCTCGGTGGGAGACGTGCAGGTGGGGAGTGCCGCAACGAGAAACATCGCAAAGGTCACCGGCAGGAAACGCTTCCAGCCGTGCGTCTGCACGATTGCCATCATGGACTTTCCTTGAAGAGGGAGGGTGGCGGCCAGCTGCTCGGACAGCATGAGGGGGTGTTCGGCTCGTCCCGCGTTCACCTTCGTCGGCTCGAACAGGACCCCCCCTTGAAATGAATGAGCCGACGGGCTCGAAAATGATGCAGAAAATCTTCGGGCTCCCCCCTACCTGGCAGGGGGCCCGGTTGCGTCAGGAGCGCACGAGGCAGTACGTCGGAGTGCCCCCAGGGAGTGGCACATGCACTGGATCGTCCAGAACAACCTGTTCAACGAGCGCGGCTTTCACGACCTGGTGAGCACCCTGGAGCACGGGGGCATCCCGCACACCCTGGTGAAGGTCATCCCCTTCGGTGGCGGTATCGAACCGGCCATCGAGGTTCCCGGCCACCTCATGGTGATGGGCTCGCTCTCCCTGACGCGCTACGCCCGAGAGCGCGGCTGGGTTCCTGGCGCCTTCCTCAACGACAACTTCGACTTCCGGATCTGGCGCGAGCACCTGGGCTCTCATCTGCTCAACGCCGATGCCGGGGTCTACCGCTTCGCCGACGTCCCCCAGCGCGGCGGGCCGTTCTTCATCCGCCCCTGTCTGGATGACAAGGCCTTCTCCGGCATGGTCACCACGTGGGAGGAGTTCGCCAGCTGGCGCGAGAGCGTTCTACGGCTCGAGGAGTACACCACCGTCAACGCGGAGACGGTGGTGGCGGTCAGCGAGCCGAAGACGATCCAGCGCGAGTACCGCATGGTGATCGTCGATGGCCGGGTGATTACCGGCACGCGCTACAAGCTTGGGGACCGGGTCCTGTCCTCACCCGAGGTCGAGCCGGAGGTCCAGGCGTTCGCACAGGAGATGGCCGATCGCTGGAACCCGGATCGCGCCTACGTGCTGGACGTGTTCATGCACGAGGGGGCCCTCTATGTCGGGGAGATCAACAACCTCAACTCGGCGGGCTTCTACGCCTACGATGTCGGCAAGATGGTGGCGGCCATCGAGGCGATGCGCTTCTGAGCGCAGGTGAAGAACCTGACCCCCTCAGTGAACCGGGGTGAGGCGGCGCGCGAGGGGAGTCAACCTACTCGCCGCCTCCATCCGACCGCGCTGCTGCCTCCAAGGCCGTGTCGAGTTCGACGGCCTTCTTGTGCTCCTCCCAGGCATTCAGGGCTGACGCCACATGGTGGAGAGAATGGCGCTTCAGCCTCCGGTGGTGCACCGCGAAATAGTGCTCCCCGGCGATCGCCACGAAGGCATAGGGATTGGCTGGGTGGCTCATCAACCACTCCTCCGCCTCCACTCGTGTGGCGAACGAAGGTAGTTGTGGGGGGATTCCCCTGGCGGTAAGTGCCTCCATCGCCGGCTCTATCGCATAGTCGCGATACATCCCGCGCGTATTATCCTCACGTCTATACCAGAATTGATGATAGTCATCGCCAATGAGGAGGTGGGCTGGGCTCGGTGGCTCCGCGACACCCTTCATCCATGCCTGCGCCTCCTCGTATTTGGTGAAGTGCACGATGACCACCGGGGCATACTCCAGTTGGTTACTGAAGAAGTCCTCGACCTCATCGACCTGTCCAGTCTCAGCGATGAAGCTGAGGAGGGCGATGAGAAGGCACACGTGCTGCTTTTGTTCGGGCTCAAGTGTCTCGGCCAGTGTCTTGAGCAACAGTTCCACCGCCAGTTGCGCGAACGTCCCTTCGTGCTCGCCCAGGCGTGGGCTGACGAGGGGACGTTCTGTTGGAGCAGCCCCCCCGAATGAGTCTTCGAACCGGTAGACTTGGCCTGTGACGTGGACGAAGTCGCTGAGTGCGCGCACATAGCGCCAGAGCGCCTCTTCCTCGTTTCGACCCATCAAACTCGCCGCTTGCCGCCGAGATGCGATGAGAATCGCCACGTTTGCAAGCGTATCATGGATGTTCATTTCAGTGGACCGGGGCGGGCGCAGTGCGCGCGGGGAGTCCCTCGATGGTGAAGACAGGCACTGGCCGCGCCTTGCCCTTCACCGAGACCTCGCCGAGCCCGCGCGTGGGCAATACCCCCGCGAGTGCGTCGCGTGTCCCCGGCGAGAGCAGCAACCGCGTTCCCAGCTCCTTGTTCAACCCCTCCAGCCGGGACGCGGTGTTCACCGTGTCGCCGATCACCGCATACTCCACCCGCTGCGTCGCCCCGAGTGTCCCCACCACCACCGGACCGGTGGCCACGCCGATGCCCATCTCCAATTCGGGCAGCCCCCGCTCGCGCAGCCGGACGTTGAGCGCCTCCATCGCCTCCAGCATCTGGAGCGCCGCACGCACCGCCCGCTCGGCGTGAGCTCCCTGCCGGAGCGGCGCACCAAAGGTGGCCATGAGGGCGTCGCCGATGAACTTGTTCACCGTGCCGCCATGCGCGTGCACCGCCGGGATGATGGCCTGGTAGTGCGCGTTCAGCACCTCCAACACCATGCCCGGCGACAGCTTCTCCGAGAGCGCGGTGAAGTCGCGCAGGTCGGTGAAGAGGACCGTCACCTCCACCATTTCGGCCCGGGCCTCGCCGTTGGCGTTGATGACTCCCCGGGCAACCTCCGGCGCCACGTACTTGCCGAAGAGCTGGATGACCCGGCTCTGTGCCGCGCTCGCGTGTCCCGCCCGCCGTGCCAGTTCCCGGGCCCGCCGCGCCGTGAGCGCCACCACCACCGTGCAGGCGATGAAGGCCATTCCTCGAACGATCCAGAGCATCCCCGCCGGGAAGCTCCCGAGCTGCTCCAGGAGCCCGGCGTCCACGTGCGGCTGGATCGCCCACATCGACACGCCGGTGATGACGATGGCGAACACGCCAGTGAGCAAGCACGCGAGCGGATCCTGGCGCAGCCCCGCCGACACGAGCACGAAGAAGGCCAGGAACGAGAGCGGTGCCGCCCCGCTGTAGAGCACCGTCGGAACGCCGTGGCCCTGCTCGATCGAGCCGAGCACCGCCACGAGGGTGAAGTCCGCGAGGACCAGTGCGTCCAGCGCCGAGCTGATCCGCGCGTACAGCGGCCGGTACCCGCTCCGGCGCACGAAGAGGTACCAGCCCCAGCACCCGAGCAGCAGGCCGCCCGCGATCCAGGGCATCAGCTGCTGCACGATCCTCGGCGTCGGGCCCTCGTTCTCCCAGGCGCCGTTCATGACGATGGCCATGCTGAAAGCCAGCGCCCGGACGAGCGAGACGAGGCGCTCACCGTGCGCCGATTCCTCGCGCAACAGGTTCTCGATCTCCCGCTCCTCCTCCAGCTCGGGACGTCGGACCGCTTGGGGCTCAGCGTGGGTTTCCATCGCGAGCGAGGGTACCGCAGGTTCCTCGGTCCGGTGCCCGCCCAAGGAACGGAATGAGCTTCACGGGGCTCCGCGGGTCAGCGGACCGTCGAAGCTCTGCCCCTCGCATTCGGCATAGACGTGATCGCCGACGATGGTCAGCGACAGCTTGATCCGTCGTGACTCGAAGCCGGAGAGCGCGCGCAGCAGCCCGGCGTCGATCGCCGCCAGCTCGGCCTTCGCCACGCGCGTTGCCTTCACTTCGCGCGCCTCGGTGAGGAACGCCTCGAGCCGCTGGGGCGACTCGAACAGCACCGTCACCTTCGCATGCGGGTTCTGATCGACCGCGCGCTGGAGCTTCAGCGGGTCCGCCTTGCCGACGCGGACCCAGCTCGTGACCAGGCCGGTGTAGTCGCGGCACTCGAGGTCTGGCTCCTCGGGTTCGCCCAGGCCCTTGCCGAAGGTCAGCCGCTCCTCCCACAGCCAACAGAACGCGAGCACCCGCAGCCAGACGCGCTGCATGGTCTCGGAGGGGTGACGCGCGACCTTGAGGCTCAACTGCGGCTGGTCGATGGAACGATCGACGTGACTCAGGGCGATCTGGAAGTCGTACAGCGTTGGGGCGAGGGTCATCTGGACAGGGAAGGTGCTGCCTCGGGTGCGTGGAAGAGCTCCCGGGCCACGGGCCTCCACAGCAGATACACCATCGCCGCGAGCAGGCCCACCTCCAGCGGCAACCGCCACGCTTGATTCATGACGGGCAGACCATCCAGCACGACCGGATTGCCCCGCACCTGGCGCACACCCACGGAGAGCGCCACCAGCATGTCCACCGCGAGCGGCAGGGCACACAGGCGGGTGAGGAGCACCGTCGCCGGCATCCAGGCACTGAGGATGAGCCCCACTCCGCAGAGCACCTCCATGAGGATGACCATCCACGCGTTGAACAGCGGGAAGGGCACGCCCAGCCCGGTCAGCATCCGCGCGAAGCCCTCGGGTCCCGAGGCCACCGCCAGGTCCGGCGCCCCCACGAGGAACGGGAAGGTGCTGGCGAAGGCCTTCATCAGCCCGAAGGCCAGGAAGATGACTCCTGGCACATCCCGGAGCGGCCTGCGTCCCAGCGTCTCGGGGACCTGCTCGGCCCAGGCCTCACGCCGCACCGCGAGCATGCGACGGATGCGGGGAGCCCTGCTCTCCGAGGGGCGCGAGGGAACCACGGCGGGCACGGCATGTGCTGCGGAACGCCCTCGAGACTTCATCGGACCCCTCCCCGCCAACCCTGTAAAACCCGTGAAATGCTTGGGTCGCGGAAAATTATGAGGTCAGAAGAATTCCGCAGCCTGCCCTGACGGACGAGGCGCCCGCCCACTCCAGGACAGAGGCTGCGAATGCGCCGACTCTATACTCAACGCCTTCTGACGCTTCAGGAGGCGGAGTGATGTCCTGGGGGTGGCGAGACCGCGTGGGGAGTCTCTGGGTCGTCCTGGTGCTGCTGGGCCTGCCGCTCGACGCCGCTGGTGGCGCTGGAAGAGACCTGCCGCGAGCCGCTGAAGAAAGAAGACGAGTGACAGAAGCAGGCCTGCTGGCGAGCGTCTCGCCGAGGGCTTGGGGCCACCAGCAGGTTGGCGACGCGGGCCCGCGCACGCATCTTCCCGGGGCGGGAGGTGTACGCCATGGGCGATGAACGACTGCCGCGGGCGCTCGGCTGGGGGAGTGTCGGCTCGGGGCTTGTCCTGCTGGCCTTCGCGGACCGCATCCGCCGCCTTCTTCGGCTGCGAGGCCGGAGCGCGCACGTGCGCGCCGCGGGAATGCGCGACGTCGTCATCGGCCTGGGACTCCTGATGCACCGCGACCGTCGCCCGTGGTTGTGGGCGCGCTCGGTCTCGGACGCGCTCGACACGGCCTGGCTCTGGAAGACGGTACGGGAGCGCCCGCGTGGTGCCCGTCGGCGAGCCGCCGTCGCGGCCGGAGGCCTCGGGCTCACGCTCGTCGACTTCGCCGAGGTGCTGCGCCTTCTCAGGCGTTCACCACCTGCCGCCGACCCCAGGGCAATCCGGCGTTCCACTCCTGGGACCAGTCCCCTCGAAAACGGACAGCCTCGGCTCTGTTAGCCTTGGGGCATGTGCCGGAACATCAAGCCCCTGTTCAACTTCGCGCCTCCCGCCACCGATGACGACATCCGCGCGGCGGCCCTCCAGTTCGTTCGCAAGATCGCCGGCACGCGCAAGCCGTCGAAGCAGAACGCCGATGCCTTCGAGGTCGCCGTCGAGGAGATCTTCCAGAGCTCGAAGCGCATGCTCGAGGGGCTGGTGGCGACGACGCCGCCGAGGGATCGGGCGAAGTTCGAGTCCATGAAGAAGCTGCGCTTCAAGAAGGCCGAGCCCCGCTGAGCAAACCGCGCTGTCACCTCCTCGGGAGGGACAAGCGCCCGGGTGCGCCCCGCTCAGCCACGCGCCCACCCGTGCCGAACTCCAGGAACGAGAGCCGCCCGTCCTTCGAGGAGGACGTCTCCCGCTGGTCGATCCGGAAGAACGCCACGAGCTGCCGCAGCACGTCGGCCTGCGCGGACACCTCCTCGGCCGTGGCCGAGAGTTCCTCGGAGGCCGAGGCGGACTTCTGGGCGATCTGCTCCACCCGCACCATCGCCTGGCTGATCCGCGCCACCGCCAGCGACGGGCTCGTGCAGTCGGTGGCCACCTCCTGGACGAGCCCGGCCGTCTGGCGGATGGAGGGCACCAACTGCGAGAGCAGCACGCCGGAGCGCTCGGCCACCTTCGTGCTGGAGCCCGCCACGCCGAGAGTCTCCCGCGCGGCCACCCGGCTGCGCTCGGCCAGCATGCGTATCTCGGAGGCCACCACCGCGAAACCCCGACCGTGGTCTCCCGCGCGCGCCGCCTCGATGGCCGCGTTCAGGGCGAGCAGGTGGGTCTGATAGGCGATCTCCTCGATGATGGAGATCTTCTCGACGATGGACCGCATCGCCTCCACCGTCTCGCCCACCGCCCGGCCGCTCTCCTCGGCGTCCTTCACGCCTCGCAGCGCCATCTGCTCCATCCGCCGGCTGTTGCTCGCGGTCCGCTCGATGGACTCGCGCATCCCCATCAGGCCCTGGGTGGCCTCCTCGACCGAGGCGGCCTGAGCCCCCGTGCCCTCCGAGAGGGCCTGTGAGGTCGCTGAGACCTGATCGGAGGCCGCGGCGAGTCCGTGCGAGCCGGTGCGAATCTCCCCGATGATGCGCGAGAGGTCGCCGCTCATCGCGTGCATGGTCCCCATCAGCATTCCGAGCTCGTCCTTCGACTCGACCTCGAAGTGATGGACCAGGTTTCCCTGGGAGATCTCCGTCAGCACCCCGGTGGCCCTGCGCAGCCGGACCACCACGGAGCGCAGGGACGTCACGCCCAGCAGGACGAGGAGGGCGAGCGAGACGAGCAGGGCCACCAGCGTCCAGGACACCAGCTGCTCGCTGGAGCGGGCGGAGGCCGCCACGAGCGTCCGCATCCGCTCGCGCTGGAGGGTGCCGGCCTGTTCGAAGCGCTTGCTGGCACGGGCGAAGGCCTGATCCATCATCGCCATCCGCTGCCCGGCCTTGAGCGTGGCGGACTCGAAGGCGGCACGGTCGCCGGACCGCTCCGCCTCGCTCCGTTGGCGCGCGGCGGCCAACACCTCCCGGGCTCGGGAGACCAGCTCCTCGACCGCGTGCTTCACTGGTGCCACCTCGCGAGCCAGGAGCGGGTCGGACGCGAGCGCCACCTCGAGCACGAGGAAGTGGCGCTCGTAGTCCCGCTGGTACTCGTCGAACCGGCCCTGCTCCCCCGCGAAGTCCCAGCTCTCGAGCACGTCATTGCCCGGCGTGTTGAGCCGCTGGAGGAGTTGGGCCGCCTTGTCGAGCCGCTCCGCCACTTCCAACTCCTGGGAGACGGCGGAGTTGTTGTCGCGAACGAGCCCTCTCATCCAATACAGGGTGCTCCACAAGCCCATGAGCACGCTCGCGGCCACCGCCAGCAGGAGGAACAGCTTGCTCTGGATGGATGACGTCCTCATGGTGTTCCCCAGTCTGGATGAGCACCGAGCATAGGGGCCGGGGGCGCGACATGCAGCCACCCCCCATGGAGTGTGGGCCCGCCCTCGCCTACACTCCCGGCGCGTGAGCCAACCGCTGCGCATCCTCATCGCCGACGACGAGCTCGTCGCCCGTAAGCGCCTCACGCGCTTGCTGGCGGCCTTTCCCGACACCACCGTGTGTGGCGAGGCCGCCGATGGCGAGGCCGTGCTCGACGCGGTGCGCGCCGGCGGCGTGGACGTGGTGCTGCTCGACATCCACATGCCCGGGCTCAGCGGCCTGGACGCGCTCGCGCTGCTCCCCGAGGACGGACCCCATGTCGTCCTCGTCACCGCCCATGCCGACCACGCGGTGGACGCCTTCGAGCACGGCGCCGTGGACTACGTCCTCAAGCCCGTGGAGGCCTCGCGCCTCCAGAAGGCGCTGGAGCGCGTGCGCAACCGGCTCGTGCCCCGCCCCCTGGAGCCGGTGAGGGGCTCCGCCGTCGACCCGCTCTCGCGCCCCCTGGCCCGGCTGCCCATCCCCACCCGCCAGGGCATCGTGCTGGTGGACCCGGAGACCATCTCCCATGCCACCCTCGAGGACGAGCTCGTCACCGTCTTCACCTCGCAGGGGGACTACCTCACCGACTTCACCCTCCAGGAGCTGGTGGACCGGCTGCCCGCCGAGGGCTTCTACCGCGTCCACCGGCGCGCCCTGCTCAACCTGGCCCACGTCACCCGGCTGGAGCCGCTGGAGACGGGCGGCTACCTGGCGCGCACAGCCCGTGGGCAGACGGTGGAGGTGAGCCGCCAGTCCGCCCGCGAGCTGCGCCGGAGGCTCGGCCTGCGCCGCGGCACGGACGAGGAACCCGCGTGAACGAGCACCCCCGCTGAGGGGCGTGCCCGTTCCCACCCTGCTCGGCTCACCTCAGCCCTTGGTGGCCAGCACCACGCGGTCGGGACCCGTCTCCTTGGAGGAGCGCAGCGCCTTCTCCGCGGCGGAGATGAGCTCCTGCTCGTTGCGGGCATGGTCCGGGAACACGGCCACCGCCGCGGTCACGGAGACCTCGCCCACGGAGCTGCCACTGCCCTCGGGGAAGTCGAGCTCCTCCACCGCCTTGCGCAGCTTCTCGGCGTAGAGGCGCGCCCGCTCCGCGTCGGCGTTGCAGAGCACCACCCCGAACACGTCCCAGTCGTACCGGGCGGCGATCTCCGAGGAGTTGTCGCTCCGGGCGTGGGTGACCGGGTCCTCCATCAGTTCGTTGACGAGCTGGGCCACCCGCCGCAGCAGCTTGTCGCCCTCGGCGTAGCCGCGCGAGAGGTTGAAGCGCCGGAAGCGGTCGATGTCCACGAGCACCAGCGCGAGCTTCTGCTCGCGGCGCCGCGCGCTCACCAGTCCGGCGCTCAGCGCCTCCTGGAAGTAGCGGTGGTTGTAGAGCCCCGTCAGCCCGTCGCGGAACGCCAGGCGCTCGCTCTCGGGGATGAGCGACTGCGAGGCGCTCTTGGCATCGGTGGGGCGCGGCTCGGGCGCCTTGGCGCGGGCGCTCGGCAGCGGAGCTCCCGCTCCCGGCTTGGCCGCCACCCCGCCGGCGGCCGGCTTGGCGGGACGCAGCCCGAGCTGCTCCTTGAGCTCCTGCACCATCTTGTCGCGGATGGAGAGCAGGGCGGCGTTGTGCACCGCCTGCCCCACCGTGTTCTTGAGTTCCTGCTCGGTGAACGGCTTCGTGAGGAAGTGGTTCACCCGCGCCTCGTTGATGGCCTTCTGGGCGTCCTCCAACTTCTGGGAGGCCGTCACGAGGATACGGGCGGCATGGGGTTGGAGCTCGGCCACCCTCTTCAGGAGGTCCACGCCCATCAACCCATCACCAAGGTTTTGGTCCGAGACGACCGCGTGCAGTTGTTCCCGCTGGAGGACCTCGAGCGCTTCCTCAGCGGACCGGGCAAGAAAGACGGTGAAGTCCTTGCTCAGGTAGTACTGCATCAAAGCCAGCATCGTCCGGTTGTCCTCGACGACGAGGACCTTCGCAGCAACAGGCTCACTCACCAGGGCAGACCAACGAAACGAGGGGCATGGAAGATAGCTGAAGCGTCGCAAAGGTGAGGGCCTGCTCGCAAGTCCTCGTCGCAGGTCGACTGCTGGTTCAGTCCAGTGGCCACTCGTGGACCGGCCTGCCAGACGCAGCGTGAACCAGATAACGCTCCAGCAGGGCGGCCATGGCGTCCGGGCGGGGAAGCTGGGCTTCCAATCTGGCCAACATCTTCCGCTGCCAGCGTGCACCCGTGGTCCGTGCACGGACCCGGGCCTCCACCACCGAGAGGAGCGCGTCCGCCTCCTCGGCCTCCACCCCAGCACCCACGAGGCCGTCGCGGGCCACGGGCAGCAACCGCTCCACCAGCTCCAGGGCGGGCACCGGCCGGGGCGAGGGCGCATAGCGCTCGGGCCACAGCAGCACGGCGTCCAGGCCCTCCTTGGCCGCGCGCAGGAAGTTGCCCCGCGCACACATGAAGGGCAGCCCCGGCAGCAGCGACTCCACCTGCTCGCTCAGCCCGAGCGTGAGGCCCAGCAGCAGCGCGCCGTTGGCCAGCATGTCCACCACCGTGGGGCCCGCCGGCAGCGCGCGCAGCTCGATGCGCACGTGGCCGCCCGCGCTCGGGTCGTAGATGGCGCGGTTCCAGCTCCACACGGTGCCCTGGTGCAGCCGCAGCTCGTCCAGTCGGGGCACGCCGCCCCCGGCCACGCCCGCCAGCGGGGACTCCGACGAGAGCACCGGCAGCAGCGGCGCGTGCAGCGCCACCGCCTCGGCGAACAGCTCCAGCGGGCCCTGGCGCGCCCAGCCGTGCCCGAAGGTGACGCGCCCGTGCTGTGGCACCCCGGGCTGGGGCTCGCCCCGGTCATCCACCGCCTGCCGGAAGAGCGCCACGCGCGTCTCGTCCCACAGCCGCCGCCCCAGCAGGAAGGGCGAGTTGCTGCTCACCGCCAGCACGGGCGCCGTGGCGAGCTGCGCCGCGTTGTACATGCGCGCGAAGTCCGCCGGGTCCACCCGCAGGTGGTACTGGAGCGAGGTGTTGGCGCCCTCGGGCGTCACGTCGTCCCACTCCAGGGTGAGCGAGTCCTCCCCGCCGATGACGATGCGGAAGGGCGTGTCCCCGCGCAGGCGGCGGATGGAGGCCGACAGCGCCCGGTAGCGCGGCATCCCCGTCATGGCGCGGCTGCCCAGGTCCACCTCGCGCAGAGTGGGGAGGATGCCCATCACCGCCACGCGCGCCCCTTGCGTGGCCGCCGCGCGCCGCACCTCCGCCAGCGCGCTCTCGAACTCCGCGCGCATCGCCGTGAAGGGGCGCCCCGCCAGCGGTGCCGGCCGCAGGTTGCATTCGAGGTTGAAGCGGTCGATCTCCACCGTCACCCGGGGGTCCGTCGTCTGGTCCAGCACCTGCTGGTTCACCGGCAGCGGGTAGCCCGCGGAGTCCACCAGGAACATCTCCAGCTCGGCACCGATGGTGCGCGGCCCCACCCCGAAGCCAGGGCGCTCCAGCACCTGGCGGAGTGCCTCCAGGCTCTCCTTCAGACGCTTGCTGAAACGCTCATACTCCTGGGGCTCGAAGGACTCTTTGAGGATTTGAAGGCCCATGACGGCGTCGCTCTCTCAGGAGAAGGTCGGCGGCGAAGGGAAGGCGTCGGCTCTGGGAGCATGGGGACGGGCGTCGAGCCGCGCCAACAGCCCGCGCGCCAGGGCGTGCGCCTGCGTGCGGATCTCCGGGACGGCCGTGCTCTCCCACAGATCGCCCCGGCGCAGGGGGCCGAGCGTGAAGAGCACCTCGGAGGGCTGGCCCTCGGCGTCGAGTAGCGCGCCATCCGCGTCCGTGGCCAGGCCGAGCCCCAGGGCATCCGCCCGGACGAGCCCCGCCTCCAGCAGCCCGCGCAGCAGCGGGTGCCCCCGGGCGATGGAGCAGTCGGGGCCGGTGCAGTTGATGACGTGCTGGACGCGGAACACGCCCTCCCACCCGAGCCCGCGCGGCTGGACGCGAACCTCCACCCACTCCGGCCCCGTCGGCAGGAAACCCCGGACGCGGCCCGCGTGGATGCGCAGCAGGCCGACCCGCCGGAGCTGCTCCAGCGTCTCGTTCACCTCGGGGGCCATGCGGTGGCGGTGCACGTCCCAGTAGGCGCGCAGGTGCCGCAGGAAGCGGCGCCGCTCCGGCACCGGCAGCCCCCGCCACAGCGCCGCCGTCTGGGGCCGCAGGGCATCCATCACCCCGCGCCAGTCCGTGCTCTCCGGGGCACTCCGCGCCTCGTGGCGCAGCGCCCGTAGCAGGGTCCGCACCCGGAGGGGATTGGAGGCGTCCAGGGCCTTGCCCGCGACGACTCCGGGGCGCTGCACGTGCGGGAGCAGTCCGTGCCGGGAGACGGCGTGGATGCGCCCCTCGTGGTTGCGCTCGGCCAGCGAGAGCACGGTGTCCACCATCGTCAGGCCCGAGCCGACGAGCATCACGGAGTGATGCGGCTGGATGTGGCGCAGGGCCCCTGGGAGCCAGGGGGAGCGGACGTAGCGGGGACTCGAGTACAGGCCGAAGTCCCGCACTGGCAGGTCGGCCGGGAGCGCGTTGCCCACCGCCAGCACCACCGTGCGCGCCTGGAGGACCCTGCCCCCGGCCAGCGTCACCCGCGCCCCCTCACCGCTCCGGGACACCGAGACGACCTCGCCCGCCACGGACTCCAGGTGGACGCCGGGCGCCGCGCCCTCCCGGGCCTCGCGCAGCACCGCCTCCAGGTAGCGGCCATAGCGTCGGCGCTGCACGAAGTCGCCGGGGCCCGTCTCCGGCGCCACGCGGCGCACCCAGCGCAGGAAGTGCTCGGGGTCGTCCGGAAAGGCGCTCATCCGCGCCGCCGGGACGTTGAGCAGGTGACTGGGGCTCTCCGTGGAGTAGGCCAACCCAGGCCCCACCCGTTCCGAGCGCTCCACGAGCGCCACCCGCAGGGGCCCCCGGGCATTCTTCAAGAGTTGGGCCGCCAGCAGCGTTCCACTGGCACCGCCCCCCACCACCACCACATCCCACCGCGGCTCCATCCTCACCCGGGGACAGTAAGTCGCCCCAGGGGGTCCTACATCCCCCCTTGACTGTCCAGTCACCAGACGAGCGAGTACGAATCCCAGGAGCCGTCTCCCCTCCGACATATAGAGGAGGGAGGCGGCTCCGGGCCCGACCGGCCGCCCGCCGCCCATGAGTCGGGCGCCCGGGTGTGTTATCGCTCCGTGACGATGCAGCCCACGCCCTCTCCCCTTCCGGTCAACCTGTACGACCTGTCGCGAGCCGCCCTCGGTGAGCTGCTCGCCGGCTGGGGTTACAGCGCCTACCACCGCGACCTCCTGTGGGAGGCCCTCTACCGCCAGCAGGTGGAGTCGTTCGACGCCCTCACCGGGCTGCGGCCGGACCTCGTGGGGGCCCTGCGCGAGCGCACCCGCCTGGAGCGGCCCGTCACCCACCACGAGGTCTTCAGCACCGACGGCTACACCCGGAAGCTGCTGCTGCGGCTGCGCGACGGGCAGACCGTGGAGACGGTCCTCATGCGGTTCAAGGGCCGGGCCACCGTGTGCCTCAGTACCCAGGCCGGCTGTGCCATGGGCTGTGTCTTCTGCGCCACCGGGCAGATGGGCTTCGTGCGCCACCTGACGCCCGGGGAGATCATCGGCCAGGTGCTCCACGTCACCCGCATCCTCCGCGAGACGAACGAGTCGCTGCGCAACGTGGTGCTGATGGGCATGGGCGAGCCCCTGCACAACTACGACGCCACCCTGGCGGCGGTGGACACGATGGTGGACCCCAAGGGGCTGGCGCTGGCGCCGCGCTTCATCACCTTGAGCACCGTGGGCGTGGTGCCCGGCATCCGCCGGCTGGCGGACGAGGACCGGCCGGTGCAACTCGCCGTGAGCCTCCATGGGGCCACGGAGGCCGAGCGCGGCGCCCTGGTGCCCGCGGCCCGCAAGTGGCCCCTCGCCGAGCTGATGGATGCCTGCCGCTACTACGTGGAGAAGCGCAAGCGCCGCATCTTCTTCGAGTGGGCGCTCATCGCCGGGCAGAACGACACGCCCGAGCAGGCGCACACCCTGGGCCGGTTGCTCGAGGGCATGGACGCGCACGTCAACGTCATCCCCCTCAACCCCACGGTGGGCTACGCGCAGAGCCCCAGCGGCCCCGAGGCCGTGCGCGCCTTCCAGGACATCCTCGCCAGCTACGAGGTGCCCAGCACCGTGAGGCAGCGCCGCGGCATCGACATCGACGCCGGCTGTGGTCAGCTCAAGGCCGCCGTCGAGCGCCAGCGCCCTCCCACCGCACCTTAGACGTGCTCGTCTTGCCGGACCCTCCGCGTCCTGGTCTCCGCGGATGAATCCCGCCAACATCCTTACTGACAAGAGCGCTAGCGCTCATAGGCCAGCGTGGGCTGCCCACCCTGGAACGGAAGATTCATGAACACCATTTGGATTGGCGAGAACGTCTTGCGTGTGCTGGGAGAGCAGGGGCACGCGGCGATGGCCGAAGCCATCATGCACCTCGACAGCAATCCGCCATCCGCGACCAGTGGTGGCGTGAAGTTTGAGGTCGCGGGAAAGCGGTTCCTCGCGGGGGCAATCCTTGAGAACGTCTACGCGCTCCTCGACGTAGCTCCGACGCGGGAGCGCCCCCCTCCACGCGAGTGGCGGTCCCTCATCCTCCCGGGTCATGTAGTAGACGAGTTCCTGGATCACAAAGACTGGGAGGCGCTCTACAAGCGCCTGCTCGACATCGCTAACATCGCGGAATCCCGGGAGCGCTCCGGGCTCAAATACCTCCGCCAGCAGCACGTCCACACCATCTTCGCGCCAGGCGGCTATCACCGGCTCCACTTCACGGTGGAGGGCGCCAATCTGTCGACGGTCCTCGGCCTTTTCGAAGCCGACCTCTGGTCCACCCACACCAACTCGGCCACCATCCGCCAGCCGACGCCCCAGCAGCTCTCCGCGTGGAACAAGCTCCATGAGAACGCGCTCGAATCCCAGCAGGGACTGCCTCGCCTGATACTGCCCGCAGAGCAACCACCCGTAGCCGCGCCCGCTCCGCTGCGGGATGGATGGATCACCCTCAACCAACTGCGCGAACATGGCATCGTCCATGAAGAGACCATGCGCCAAGTCCTCGCCATGAGGGGTGAGGACGAGCTGCTCGAGCTCATGGGCCAGGTTTCGGATGAGCAGTTCGAGCTCATCGAGCGGGCCTTCACGAAGTGGCTGCACGCAGAGGCACGCCGCCGGGAGCGCAAGCTGACCACGCTTGAGGTCTACCAGCTTACCGCCAGCTCACGCAGCGCGCATGGGGCACGCTCCTTCGAGGCGGCAATGGCTCTGCTGACGCCTCAGCAGTCCAACGTGCTCAAGCTCGGGCGCGATGTACCCATCCGGCTTCAGGGTGGACCCGGTACGGGAAAGACCTTCACCGCAGTCATGCGGGCGGGCATGCTGGCACGCCGTGCCAAGGACCAGGGACAGCCTGTTCGGATCGGCTTCTTCGTCTTCAACCACGACCTAGGAAGCAAGATTTTCGAGCAGATGCTGGCACTGGGACTCGATCCCTTCTTGGAGGAGAGTTCGCCGCAGCACATCGTGATCACCAGCCTCCACGATTGGTGCGCCCGATTCGTCAAGGTGGACGAGCTGAAGGTGGAGCCCCTAGCCCCCTACCGAGCGGAAAAAGGCGATGGCCATCGGCGCGCGGCCATCGAACTGGCCGTGGACGAGGCTCGCAAGCGCCTGCGGGGACTGGAGTACGATTCGTTGTGGGCCCTGTTCGATATCAGGAGCAAGCACGGCCTCTGGGAGATCGAGACGGAGATCAGTCAGTTCATCAAGGCCCGCGACATCGCGGATCTGTCCTCCTATCTCAACGAGAAGCGCCCGCCCGGATGGTGGCTAGCGAACACGGAGAAGACCTTCAAGAAGTTCGTGTGGGAGATCGCCACCATCTACAACGACACGCTCAGAAATCTGGGCTTCGTGGATTCAGACGACCTCACCAACGACGCCATCAAGGAGGTGACCAAGACTGTCTGGCAGCAGTACCGCAAGCCGGAGCAGGGCTTCGACTATCTGATCCTCGATGAGGCGCAGGACTTCTTCCGCAACCAACTGACGCTGTTGCGGCATCTGGTGAAGCGCCCTGAAGGCTTCATGATGTGCTTCGATGAGGCCCAAGCCGTCTACTCCCGCTACCCCAGTCTCAAGGACATCGGCTTCGACACGGATGTGCGCTTCCAGGGAACGCGGCTGGAGCAGAACTTCCGTAGCACCCGGCAGATTGTGGCCGCACTCCAGCAATTGCTCAGCAACTATCCCACCCTGGGCCTTGTCGATAATTGGGGCGCCTTTACTTCGGGAAGCGAGGGGACGGGTGAACGGCCTGTCGCATGCGGGTTCTCCACCGCCACGGCCATGCTCGATCAGGTCCGCGATATCATCCGGGGAGAGTTCCGCAACGGCATGAAGGCCTCGGACATCGGGGTCATCGGTTTCGACGA
>NZ_DASVWK010000666.1:0-10369 GCF_036389735.1 Archangium sp.
GGAGGGGATGCCAGAGCCTTTCACCAGCGGTCGGCTCACGGACACGACGCCCCAGGGGGAACCCGTGCTCGCGCGACCGCTCCCGCGTGAGCCCTTCAAGGGGCAGAAGCGCCCCCCATGCAGTCGCCACATCGAGGTCGAGCTCATCGGCGCCTGCTGGTCACCTCACGAGCTGAAGGCTCCGTGCCCGGACGAACTCTACGAGTACCAGGGAAAGTGCTACCTGCCCTCGTTCAGTGCCAGGCCGCCCCCCCAGTCGCTCGGGCAGTGAGGTAGGACGCCTTTGGCGTCAACCCGCGCCTGGGTCAGCGAGTCCTGGGTTCAGGCATGAATGCTCATACGGATTTCCAGACGCCGATCTGCGCGCCGATGTTCGTCACGTTCTGGCCAGTCCCCGAGCTTGACTTGGGCAGGACCGGCCGCTGAGGGAACTTCTTGCCCTTGGCGGTTTCGAAGACCAGCTCCTTGCCGGGCAGCTTCTCGTAGATGATCGCGAACGAAGAGCCGCCGTAGTTGAACTTCCCCATTTCCTGCCCCTTCCTGACCGTCGCCCCCTTGGTCATCGCCCGGTCGAACTCGATGCTGGAAACCTCGCTCATCCCGAGCGGAATGCAGCACACATGGCCGTAATCCTTGGTCTTGAAGACGATCAGCCCCCGTGCGTTCACCTGGGCCAGATAGGGCAGGGAGGCGGTAGTCGCGCCGCCGAAATCCGGGAGGACCAGCTTGTTGAAGAAACAGCCGGGAATCGCGAACGGCTTGAACAGCACTTCGCCGTTCACCGGGCACCACCACCGGTGAAAGTTGTAGGGGTTCAGGTAGGTCTGGAAGATGTAGCCGCCGGTGAACATCTCGACCAACCCGTGCCGGTCGATGAGCTTCTGCTGTTCCTTCACCGGCGAGCTGAGGATATCGGACAGCGAATACTTCATGTCCTTGAACCAGAACACGTCGTTTTCCGCGATGTTCGGCTGCCACCTGAACAGCGAGCCGTCATTGGGACAAATGACCGTCCTGTTGGAGTCGGGATCGGCGGAGAGCTCATGGATTGATTCCAGGAATACTCACCCGAGTAGGAGGACGCGTTGACACACCTGGCCTTCGCCCCCACGCCCGCAGTCTGCGAGTTGCCTCCCAGGTACCAGTTTCCCCCGCTCAAGTAGGTCCCGACACGTTCGGCCCCACCATTGAAGTTTCCTTGCACCTGCGTGAGAAAGCACACGCGACCATTCCCACTGCCCAGGTTGACCGCTGGGTTACCCTGGCTCCACGAATACTCCTGTGTATAGCTCCCAGCCGTGGCGGACACGCACCGCGTAAGCGCTCCAACGCCCGGCGCGTCCGCGGAGCCACCGAGGTACCAGTTCCCCCAGAGGGTGGTAGTCCCGATGGTATTGCCGGCCAGATCGAAGTCTCCGGTCATCTTGTTGAGGAAGCAGACCCGGTCCGAAGCGCTTCCGAGAGCCACGGTCGACGCGGTCGTGCTATACCACCAGTGCGAGTTGATAACGGTCAGCCCCTGCTCGGCCGTGCCAAACGCTGTGTTGGAGCCAGTTGACAGCGCATCCGCCGGGCTTTCTCCCGTCCCGTCAGTGGTCGTCGCGGGGTCACATCCCGCGAGCAGGCCCGAGACAACCATCACCGCGCTGATACAAGTGAGTTTCGACATGCGTGCTTCTCCTGGTGAGCGTGTTACCGCTCAAGGGGTGGTGCTCGAGTATTCAGCAAGCCACATGCCGCCCGTTTCCTGGGGGACGGCGCCGAAAACCCGCGCCATCCCTCCATTCAGGCAGGTCAGGGGTTGGGGGGCGCCGCGCGAAGCGGCAAGTTCTTGCCAGGAGAACCTTGCCGGCACGAACTTGCCGGAAGACCTGGCGCCAGCAGTGCCCCTATCCCTCTGAGCGCGGAGAGCGCACGGCCTCCGCCTTCTGGCGGATGTGCTCCCACGAGTCCGTGTGGGCGAAGGCGTAGCGGGTCTGCTTGGGTGGCAGGCCTGCTTCCAGCCTCGCGCGCAGGGTGCGCAGCAGGCTCAAGCCATCCAACCGCTTCTGGTCCACCCGACTCTCGGCCACGAAGCGACGGCACGCCTCCAGCCCGGCCGCGTCGAGCCCCGCCTCCCGGCCCTTCTTGAGCAGCCCGGGCCAGCTCCGGTCGGCATGGAACAGCCGCTTGCCGACCTCCACCCTGGCGCGGGCGTATTGCTCCAGCAGGGCCCGGCAGCCCGGGTCATCCACGGTGGCGGGGTCGACCCGGAGACGGTGCCGGGCCTGCTCGCCGGAGAGGCGGAAGAGGGTGGTGGCGTCGCGCTCGATGAGCTCGCAGAGGGCGTGGTTCACGGCCTCGAGCGGGTGGTTGCCCGAGGCCAGCCCGCTGGAACTCATCAGGAACGAGCCGCTCCCCGAGGGCAGCGGCAGCGTGTAGTCCATGTGGACCAGCTCGTAGGGCACCCAGGTGGAGCCCTCGTCGAAGAGGCTCCTGCCCTCGATCCACAGCGTGCGGAAGTGGCCGTGGAACTGACTGATGGACAGCGCCGGCAGCGCGGTGACGTCCACCATCCGGTGGGTGAAGCGCAGCTCGTTGAAGGTGGCGAGCTTGAGGGGATGGGTGATGTGCTCGGCGTGGTACAGCTCGATGGCCTCCATCAGCCCCGAGGCCCGGGCGGAGGCGAGCTCGCCCCCCTTGCCCTGCGAGACGGAGAGCGAGCGCGCATTGGGCCGGATGACCATCACCACGGGGATGCCGATGGTGTCCAGGCCCGTGACGTTGGCCACGCGGGTGATGCCCATGATGGGCAGGAGTCCTTGCACGCGCGCCACCGTCGCCTCGGGCGGGACGAGGCGGTGGGTCCCGGAGTGGAAGCCCTTGGGCGATGTTTGAATCACTTGAGCGTGAAGCTCTTGAGGTTCAACACGTAGCACGTGACGGCGTCTGACGTTGGCATGGGCGTCAAGTCCGCGACGATCGCGTTGGCATTGACCAGGTTGACGACGGGGTTGTCTTTCTCCGGCAACGTCAGGGACGTCACTGCTCCGTCCGAGGTGAGCTGCCAGTACTGGTGGTCGGCCGCGGCGATGATCACCGAGCCGACATAGAGGGTGAAGGGCTCCGAGTCGCCGTCCTTGTCGGTCACGGTGAGCGTGACCTTTCCAAAGCCAATTCCCTCGGCCTCGCACTTGAAACTATGAGGGTTCTTCAGACTGAGGAGGTGCTCGTGGTCTACCTTCCAGGTGACCTGCCCGTTGTAACCGGACGCGGTGAGTACGGTGCTTCGGCCAACCTCCAACCTGGTCTCCGTCGAGCTATGGATTTTGACTTTATTCTTTTTCATGTCCCGCTCTTCCCCTGTGGTGATTCGTTGTGGCCCCGTAGGCGCCGGTGTCTATAGATAGCCGGCGCGCTCCGCCTCCTGGAGCGCACGCTCGATGCACACCCATATGTCCCGCTCGCGACCACTGCTCCAGGCCTCCTGGGCTTCCTGGAGCGCCGCCGAGAGCGTGTCGGGCAGGCACTGCTGGGTTGAATGCAACAGGCGCGCCACCCGGAGCGCCGCGTCGGCTGGCCGTCCACGCTGGAGCTCCAGCAGGGCCAGGGGAAGCAAGGCCATCCACTCGAAGGGGTAGATGAGCGAGGTGGTGCCCCAGAGGTGCAGCGCCGCCTGACAGTGGCGCTCCGCGTCATCGGGGCGGCCCTCGCGCAGGGCCACCCAGCCCAGGTTGGCCCGGGCCGCGCCGACATAGCTCGTCATGTTCCCGGCCTCGGCGGCCCGCAGGCTCCGCTCGGCGCAGTCCCGTGTCGCCTCCAGGGCCCGGCGCCTGCGGTGGATCTGCGTCAGGTAGGTGAGCCCCCGCGCCTCCAGGGCCACGTCCCCCGTGCGTCTGGCACGCTCCACCGTGGCGAGCATCCGGTCGGCGGCTTCCTCCAGGGCGCCGTGCCACAGCAGCACGCACGCGAGCACACAGCCCGCCTCGGCGCTCTCGTCCGGATCTCCCGAGGCCTCGCTGGCCTCCAGGTAGTCCCGCGCGAAGCGCACGGTCTCCCCGGACGCCAGGTAGCGCTCGGCGCGCAGGTTGCGTTGGACTCGCACCTCGAAGAAGCGGGCCCGCTGCAGCGGCGTGCCGTGGCGCTCGACGGTGGGCTGGATGCGCCGCGACAGCTCCTCCATCACGTCCAGCCGCGCCGTCCAGTAGTGCACCGCGAGCTGTTCAATCTGGATGTGCAGCCACTCGTTCCACCACGCCTCCGGGGCTTCGAGCGGGGGCTCGCCCAGCGACTGCTCCGCGGTGCGGTAGGCCGAGAGCGCCTCGTCATGTGCGTGGTGGATCTCCCACGCCTTGCCCCTCTTGCGGTGCAGGCGTGCCAGCTCGAGCCCGTGCTCCGGCGCGGTGTGTCCCAGGGCCCGCGCGTAGGCGTGCCGGGCCTCCTCGTGCCGCCCCACGAGCGCGAGCACATCTCCGAGCGCCTCGTGGAGCGAGAGGGCCGCGGAGGGCTCGCACCGGGTCCGCGGCACTTCCTCGAGCGCCGCCCGGTAGAGCCGGATCGCCTCCCCGTTGGCGTACGTGGCCCGCGCCCGGTCCGCCGCGCGGCCGAGGTAGAGGAGCGCCTTGTCGTGGATGCCCGCCTGCGAGAAGTGGTGCCCGAGATCCGGGAAGGCATCGGGGACGTCCTGGGCGCGCGCCTCGATCAACCGGGCCCCGCCCAGGTGGAGCGAGCGCCGCCGCTCCCTGGCCGTGCGCTCGTAGGCGAGCTCCCGGAGCTTGTCGTGCACGAAGCGCAGCCGCCCCGAGGCGGTCTCCTCGATGAGCTGCCGCCTGCGCAGCTCCCCGAGCACGTCGAGCGCCGCCATCTCCGAGAGCCCGGCCAGGGTGGGCAGCAGCGCGCCGTCGAACTCGCGCCCCAGCACCGAGGCGCACTCCACCAGTTGCTGCCCGTCCTCTCCGAGCGCGGACAAGCGGCGCTCGATGAGCTCGGCCAGCGTGCGCGGCAGGAGCACGCGGCGGGCCATCAGGTCCGCGCCCTTTCCCGGCTGGCGCAGGTGCCAGGCCCCCGCCCGGTCCCGCGTGAGCAGCCCTTCGTCGATGGCCGCGCGCAGGTACTCGGCGATGAAGAAGGGATTGCCGGACGAGCTGTCCGCCAGGAAGTCCACCAGCTCCGTCGGTGACTCGCGCAGCGCCAGCATCCCCGCCACCATCGCCCCCACGCTCCCGGTGTCGAGGCGGCCGAGCGCGATCCTCCGGGCCCCCGGCGCGCTCAGCAGCTGCGTGAGCTCGGCGCCTGTCTCCCCGAGGCGACAGGTCCCCAGGATGAGCACTCCTGGCTCACCTCCCCGGGCGGCCAGCACCTTCAGGAACGCGAGCGAGAGCTCGTCGGCCCACTGCAAGTCATCGAGCACGAGGAGGAGGGGCTGCTCCTCGGTGAGGCCGAGCAGCGCCTTGCGCAGCGTCTCCAGGATGCGCTGCTGGGCCGCGGCCGGTGGCAACGCCGGGGGCTCCGGCTGCTCCTTCACCCAGGGAAGCTCCGCGAGCGCGGGCTCGTAGAGGGCGAGCCACCTGCCGCTCGTGCCCAGCAGCCGCTCCGCCTCGGTGGCTCCCCGCGCCCGGCAGCGATCCGCGAGCAGTTGAAGCAGCGGGCGGAAGGGGTGGAGCGGGACGGCCGCCCGGCCCTGCTCCGGGGCCGTCATGCTCCACAGCGTGCATTGCCCTGTCACCACCTTCACCTGGCGCCGGGTGGCGAGCAGGGACAGCTCCAGGGCGAGCCGCGTCTTCCCCACCCCGCTCTCCCCCTCCAGGAGGATGAGCTGTCCCCGCCGCTCCCGGCGCAGCTGCTCCAGCGCGCTCCCCAGCTCCTCCAGGGGGCCCGCGCGGCCTTCGAGCCCGGGGCGATACAGATAGCTCCTGGGACGCCCCGGGCCCTCACGCTCCTCCCCCCCGACACCCAGCGCGTCGAGCGCCTGGGCCACATCCTCGGCGTAGCCGAGCCGATCGTTGGGGCGCTTCTCGAGGAGCCGCAGCACGAGCCGTTCGAGCTCCTCCGGGACGCCCTCGACCTGGCGCGAGGGGGGAACCGGTGCCTCGTTCAGGTGCTGGAACACGATGGAGCCCGCCCCCGCGCCAATGAAGGGTGGGCGGCCCACGAGGCACTCATAGAGGATGCAGCCGAGCGCATAGAGATCCGCGCGCGCGTCCACGAGCTCGCCCCGGAGCTGCTCGGGCGCCATGTAGGCCACGCTGCCCATGACACGCCCTTCGGCGGCGAGCTCCTCCCGGCTCGAAGCGCCACTGAACGAGGCGGCGATGCCGAGATCCACGAGCACGGGCCCTCCCTCCTCCCGGAGGAAGATGTTCTCGGGCTTGAGGTCGCGGTGGACGAGGCCCTCGCCGTGCAGGTGGGCCAGCGGCGCGCAGAGCCCTCGAACCAGGGACAGCAGCGCGTGGAGCGCGGGCAGGTCGAGCCTGGGGGGCGCGGAGGCAGGGGCTGGAAGGGAGGGGGGCACCGGGCCCGGTACGGTGGCGTCGGTGGAGGTGGGCAGCCACGTCGCGGTGGGTTCCACGGCGACGGCTCCCGGGCGCCGGGTCCACCGCGGGGCCTCGAGGCGGCTGCGCAGCGTTCCCCCCTCGAAGAGCTCCATCACGTAGAAGGGCAGGCCGTGGGAGAGGCCCTCGTCGAGGATGCGAGCGATGCCCGGATGGTTCAGTCGCCGCAGCGCGTGGATCTCCCGGCGGATGCCCGCGAGCAACACCTCGGAGGGAGCCCGGACCGTCTTGAGGGCCACCGGCACTGCCTGCTCGCGGTGCTCCGCGCGGTAGACCACCCCCATCCCGCCGCGGCCCAGCAGGCCGGTGATGCGATAGGGCCCCAGGAGGGAAGGCAGCACCTCGGAGGGCTCGAGCTGTCGGGACGGTGTCATGAGGACTACGGCTTCTTGAGCCCCAACACCTTCATCCGGTAGGAGAGGGTCCGCACCGGGATTCCGAGACGCTTCGCCGCCTCGCTCCGGTTCCAGCCCGTCGCGACGAGCGCCTCCTGGACGAGGTGCGCCTCATAACCCCGCACCTGCTCGCGGGCCTGTGCTCCTTCCAGCACGGGCCCGGGTGCTGCCCGCTCGGTGGGGGAGGGCGCGGGAGCGGGGCGCTCCGCCGCACCCGCCGCCTGCACCCGCGCTGGCAGATCGCCAGGAGCCAGCAGCGCTCCCCGTGCGACGACCACGGCGCGCTCGATGGCGTTCTTCAGCTCGCGCACGTTGCCTGGCCAGGAGTAGGCCCGCAGCAGCTCCAGCGTCGCGGACTCGAGCCCCCGCACGTCGCGGCCGTTGCCCTCGTTGGCGAGCCGCAGGAACCGGTGCACGAGCGGTTCGAGCTCGTCCTCGCGCTCGCGCAGCGGGGGGATGTCCAGGACGATGGCGTTGAGCCGATAGTAGAGATCCTCCCGGAAGCTACCGGCCGCCACCATGGCCTCGAGGTCCCGGTGCGTCGCGGCGATGACGCGCACGTTGACGGTGAGCTCCTTGCTGGCTCCCACCCGGCTGAACGAGCCGGTCTCGAGCACTCGCAGCAGCGCCACCTGCGCCGCGAGCGGCATCTCGCCGATCTCATCGAGGAAGACGGTGCCGCCGTGGGCCTCCTCGAAGACGCCCTGCTTCAGCTGTCCCGCGCCCGTGAACGCCCCGCGCTCATGACCGAAGAGCGTGCTCTCGACGAGCTCCTTGGGGATGGCGCCGCAGTTGACCCGCACCATCCGCTGGGAGCGCCGAGGCCCCTGGTCATGGAGGAAGCGGGCCAGCACCTCCTTGCCCGTGCCCGTCTCTCCCTGGAGGATGACCGGCACGCGCGAGGCCGAGACCTGACGCGCGGTTTCCAGCAGGGCGCGCATGGCGGCTCCGGCGATGAGGGAGCCCTCGGCCATGGTGCCGCTGTCGAACCAGGGCGCCGTCGAGGTCACCTCCACGGGCTGTTCGGCACTGGCGCGGTTGGCGGCCGCGCGCGCCAGCTCGACGAGCTCCTCCACCGTGCCCGCGGCCCCGGGGTACAGGGAGACGCCCACGACGAGCGGCGGCCCGGAGGCTCGGGGCGCGGTGGCGATGGCGCGTGCGATGCGCACCGCCTCCTCGGGCCCGCTCTCCGGCAGCAGGAGCTGCACGGCGTTGGCGCCATAGGGGGCGATCCGGTCCACGGGACGCAGCTGGCCGTGCACGCGCTCCAGCCAGCGGTGGACATGTTCCTCGAGCGAGGGGGGCGCGCCGTCACTCCGGTCCCGGGCGGCGCGCACCACGAGCAGCGCGAAGGGGCGGTGGAACTGCCGGGCTCGGGTCGCCTCCTCCTCCACCGCGCGCCGGAAGGCTTCATCTCCCTCGAAGCGCAGCGACTGCCCCGAGCGGCCGAGCGCGTGGATCCGAGCGGACAGCCCTCCGAGCCGGAGCTCGTCACCGATCTCGAGGAAGGCCTTCTCGATGCGCCGGCCGGCGATCCACGAGCCATTCTTCGAGCCGAGATCCTCGACGGTGATGCGGTTGTCGGAGAGCAGGAAGCGCGCATGGAGCCGCGAGAGGCGAGGGTCGTTGATGCGCAGCTCGGAGGGTTCGGCGCGACCGATGGTCAAGGGAACCTCGGGCTTGAGCAGTCCCAGCTCGGCGCCATGCTCGTGGTGGACAACGACGGCGAGCCGCTGCTCGTGGCCCTCGGCCAGCTCCCCCTCCGCGCCGTTCGTGAGGGTCGTGGTGTCCGTGGCACCTGATGCCTGGCGTGGATGCCCTACGTGCATGGCTGGCCCTCTTCCCGGAGTGCCTCCCACTCATATCAGGAAAGCCTCCGGCCTTGAGGGAGGCCCAGGGGCGCCCCTGGCCCAAGCGCGTCCCTCTCCCGAGGGGAGGGGGTTGTTACTCGAAGTGTGCCTCGGGAACTCTGGTTTTGTGAGTCGTCCCGCTTCGGGTCACCGGTTCAGCGGAAGTAGCGTGCCGGTGTGTCTCCCAGGGCGGACTTGAAGACGGCGATGAACGACGAGACGTCTTCGTAGCCCACGTCGAGCGCGACGTTGCTCACGCTCTCCCCCGCCCCCAGTCGTTCCAGCGCGGCGAGCAGGCGCAACTGCCTCCTCCATTGTCCGAACGTCAGCCCGGTCTCCTTGAGGAACAGCCGCGCCACGGTGCGCTCCGTCATCCCCGCCACCCCCGCCAGCTCTCCCAACGTTCGCCCGTCCGCCGGATTCGTGGTCAGCGCCTCCGTCAGGCCCTTCAGCCTCGGATCTCTCGGCGCGGGCAGGTACAGCGGAGACACCTTCAGTTGGGGCAGGCGGTCGAGGATGACCTGGATCAACCGCTCCTCGGGCCCTCCGGGTGGATAGTCGGCCCCGAACTCCGACGCCGCGATGAGCAGCTCATCCACCAGCCGGTCCACGCCCACCACGCAGCACTCGGCCGGCAGGGGCGCCACCCCCGGTTCCACATAGAGCGTTCTCAGCCAGAACGCCTTCCGCGAGGAGACCTGATGGGCGATTCCCGGGAGGATCCACACCGCCCGTTGGGGCGGTACCACCCAGCGGCCCTCGCTCGTGCGGACCGTCAGGACTCCTTCGCTCGCGTGGATGAGCTGCGCGCGCCGGTGCTCGTGCCAGGGCCCCTCCATCGGCTCGTAGCGCTCCGACAGCACGAACACCCCACGCTCGGTCTGGTCTGGGTCGAGGAGTGCCATCGTGGGTTTCTGTCCGTTTTGCCCTATCGTTTGTCGGGCTGGGGCGAGAACGGCAGCGCCCCGGTTCCTATTCTTGGGCTCGTCACCGCGCAAGTGGGAGCGACCCAACCCCCCTGTCGACTTGAGCCAATCCATGTCCCGCTCGTCCATCGCCCTGGCCCTCTGGGGGGTCCTCTCCGCCGCTTCCTGCACGAAGTCCGTGCCCGTCGAGCCCGTCGCCCAGGTTGCCCCTGTTGCTCCGGTGGACCCTCGGGCGCTTCAACCCTTGCGCCCGCTCGTCACGCCGTCGAGCGGCGATCCCCAGGTCGCGCTTGGACGAAAGCTCTTCTTCGATCCCCGGTTGTCGGGCGATGGCAGCTTGAGCTGTGCGAGCTGTCATGATCCGGGGAAGCGGTTCTCGGACGGCCGGGTGGTCGCGGTGGGTCGCAACCAGGTGCGCTTGAAGCGCAACACCCCCGCCTTGCTGAACCTGGAGTCGCGAGGCCCCTACTTGTGGGACGGGCGGGCCGCCACCCTCGAGGAGCAGGCGCTCGTCCCCTTCGCGGATCCCAACGAGATGGCCCGGGACCTCTCCGCCCTCGAGCGCGAGCTGGCCGCGGATCCCGGGTACGCCGCCCGGTTCCAGGAGGCCTTTGGCTCCGCCGGCGTCACCCGCAACACCCTCGCGAGCGCGCTGGCCGCGTTCGAGC
>NZ_DASVWK010000667.1:0-2406 GCF_036389735.1 Archangium sp.
GTAGCGCGCCTTCACCCAGATGAATCGTTTGTGCGCATACCTCGGGTCCGTCCGCGTCAGCCGCCCCGTGCTGTCCCTCCAGCGCAACAGCACCTCGGGCACGTTGTGCATCCCGTGGCCCAGGTGCATGAGCTTCAGCCAGAGGTCGTAGTCCTCCGGGAAGTCGCCGTGCTCCCACCCTCCGGCCGCCACCACCGCCTCCCGCCGCAGACACACCGAGGGGTGGCAGATGGGGCTCTCCACGAAGCGCTCGCGGTGGAGGCGCTCGGAGGTGGTGAGGCCATTGAGCCAGGCCGCGTAGTCCCGCATCGACGGGGTCACCGGCTGGTCCTCCCGGAACAGCTCCACCCCCGTGCCCACGCCGCCGAGGCTCGCGTCCTCCTCCAGCGCGGCGACGCTCGCCTCCAGGCGCCGGGGCAGGGCCTCGTCATCCGCGTCCATGCGCGCCACGTAGGGCGAGGTGGCATGTGAGAGGGCGAGGTTGAGCGCGGCGACCAGTCCCCGGCCCGCCCCGTCGAGCACCTCCACCCGGGGCTCCCCCGCCGCCAGCCCCTCCAGCACCGCGCGCGTCCCGTCCGTGGAGCCATCGTCCACCGCGAGTACCCGGATTTCACGCAGCGTGCCCTCCAGGAGGCTTTCCACGGCGCGGGCCACGGTGCGCTCGGCGTTTCGGGCGGGCAGGAGGACGGTGACGACCGGAGGCGGCATCGCGTGTAGACTGCCCCATCCATGGGTGGCGTGAGAAACGGCAAGGACGCCGGTTCGTCGGAGGTGGCTGACTCGCGCCAGGGCGCGCACGTGCCCGCTATCGTCGAGCACCACCGCCAGATCGCCGCCCGTCTGCTCGGCGAGGGCCATGCCGCCCGGGCCTTCGGGGAGCTGGTCCGCGCCAGCCGCACCGTGCCCATGACGCCCCGCCTCGCCGCGGCGCTCGTCGCCTTCTCCCTGCGCGCGGGCACCGAGGCCGCCGCCATCGCGCTCCTCTCCTCCTCGCTGGGGAGCACCCAGGGGAGCACCCGCCGCGCCGTGCGGCTCCAGCTCGCTCGCCTGCTGCGCCGGGTGCAGCAGCTCCCCCGGGCCATCGAGATGCTCCAGGCGCTCGCCGAGGAGTCGCCCGGGGATCGCCGCGCCCGCGGGCTCATCGACGAGATCTTCCGCCGCGCCGCCCTGGGCGAGCCCACCCCCATCGTGCCCGTCGAGGTCCTGCGGGACGAGGTGGCCCCGGTCCAGGAGCCCGCGCGGGACGAGGCCGCCGTCGAGGTCGCCCCCGCGCCCCAGCGGCGCCAGCCCCTCCGGCCCACCGTTCCCTGGAGCGAGGAGGAGTCCACGGCGGACGCCGCCAGCCCTCCCGAGGTGCGGTTCGATCCCCGTCGCGAGACGTCCGAGCTGCCCATCGTGCTCGGAGAACTCTCCGCTCCCACCCCGCCGGAGGCCCCGGCCAGGGTCGAGCGGGGGGACACCCGGACTCGGCAAGAGACCCAGCAGTACGGCGTCCTGCGGGAGGACTCCAGCGACCGGCACGAGACCGTGGAGTTCGTCGTCTTCGCGCCCCCGGACGAGCCGCGCCAGGAGGCCCAGCTCATCGCGCGTCAGGCGTGGCCCGAGCTGGCGCAGTTCTACCTGGATCGCGCCGACTGGACGGAGGACCTGACCGTCCGTGCCGAGGCCCTCACCCGGCTCGCCGAGCTGCTGGAGAACGAGCTGCAAGACCCGGCGGGCGCCGCCCGGGTGTACGGGCAGATCGTCGCGCTCACCGGAGACAGGGCCGCGCTCACCGAGCAGGTGCGGCTCCTGTCCCAGCGCGGCGATGGGGACGACTGGGTGGTCCAGCGCGTGCTCGACGAGGCGGTACAGCGCGCGAGCAACCCCCGGGCGCGTGCCGCCGCCTTCCTGGCTCGGGGCGAGTGGCTGCTGTCCACCGGCGAGCGGGCCCGGGCGCGCGCGGACTTCGAGGCGGCGGAGGCCCTCTCCCCCGGCTCGCTCCCGGCCCTCATGGGGCTCGTGCGGTGTGTGGCCCCCACGGAGCTTGCCGAAGCCGCCGAGCGCCTGCGGGCCGCGCTCGCCGCCTTGCCCCGCCGTGCGCCTTCCCGCTCCGAGGGGCTGCGGTGCCTCGCGGAGCTCGCCGGAGGGCCGCTCGGCGACGCGCGGCTCGCCCACTGGGCCTGGTCGGAGGTGCTCGCGGAGAACCCCGAGGACGTCCTCGTACAGGACCAGCTCCTGGAGGTGACGCGGCGGCTGGGCGACAGGGCGGGGTTGAGCCGCCTGCTGCGCGCCCGCATCGCCCACGCGGCCTCGCCGTTCTGCCCGAGCGCGATGAGGCGCTCTACCAGCAACAGCCACGCCTCCTTGTGGCCAGGCTCGAAGCGCACCGCCTGGCGCAGCTCGGTCAGCGCGGCCTCGCGCTCG
>NZ_DASVWK010000668.1:0-1802 GCF_036389735.1 Archangium sp.
GCTGATGGACATGCACCTCTTCTATTTCAGCCGCGCGACCCTGGCGATGCTGCTGGAGGAGGTGGGCTTCCGCGTGCTGGAGACGCGCAACTACACGCACATCGTCTCGGCCGGCTACCTGCTGCGCAAGCTCTCCGCCTCCTTCCGTCCGGCCGCGCCCGTGCTCGAGCTGGCACGCCGTGTCGTCCCCGAGCAGCTCCGCGTCCCGGTGAACCTCGGGGACAACATGATGATGATCGCCGAGCGGCCCGCGCGGTGAGCCGTCTGCTCCTCCATGGGGGGGTGCTCGCGCTCTTCTGCGTGCTGTCCGTCTTCCACACCTGGCCGCTGGCGAGGCACCTGAACGGGTACCTCGTGTCGGGCCGGGAAGACGTCTTCATGAACGTGTGGCACCTCCAGTGGATGCGCCATGCGCTGTGGGAGGCGCCGCAGAACCCGTACTTCACGCCGCTGCTGCATTACCCGCTGGGCGCGGAGCTCTACTGGCACACGCTGTCGCCGGCGAAGACGGCCTGGGGCGCGGTGCTGCTGGGCTTCATGCGGGCCGAGACGGCGTACAACCTCCTGCTGCTGTCCACCTTCGTGCTGGCCGGCTACACCGCGTGGCTGCTGTGCCGAGACCTGCTGCGGCGCGCGGGCTTCGAGTCGCGACTGGCGGACGTGGCGGCACTCGCCGGGGCGTGCGCGTTCACCTTCTCGCGCTACCACCTCGCCCATGCCAACGCGCACCTCAACCTCGCGGCCATCGAGGGCATCCCGCTCTACCTCTACTTCTTCCTGCGCTGGCAGGCCGAGGGGCGCAAGCGCCTGCTGTGGGGCGTGGGGCTGAGCGCCCTCTACGTGCTGCTCTGCGACTACTACTACATCTTCTACCTCGCCCTCTTCTGCGCGCTGTGGCTCGTGGGAGAGCGTTGGCGGCACGGCCGGCTCCTGTCGCTGAAGACGCTGCGGGACGAGGGGGTGCGCCGCTCGCTGTGGGCCGCGGGGGCCGCCGGGGTGGCGTGCCTGCCGGGCCTGCTGCCGCTGCTGCTGCACCTCAAGCCGGAGCCCCTCAAGTCGCACCACGGCGACTCGGACTACTACGCGGACCTCGTGGCGCTCTTCCTGCCGGACCCCCTGTCGGCCTGGAGGCATGCCATGCCCAGGGCCTGGGGCCAGTTGGTGATGGAGCTGGTCCGCGACACCATGGCCAGCAACGGCGAGGAGGCGGGCTACTTCCTCGGATGGGGCGTGGTCGTGCTGGCGCTGCTCGCCCTGCGCTGGGGGGTGCCACAGGGCCGGCGGTGGCTCTCCATCGGGCTGTGCTTCCTCGTCCTCTCGCTCGGCACGATGCTTCAGGTGGCCGGCGACAAGGACTTCACGCCGGTGGCCTTCCTCCTCGTCGGGGCCGGGCTGGTGCTGTGGATGGCCCGGCGGGCACCCGACGGCGAGGGGCGCCACTATGACGTGCTGGCGGTGCTGCTGCTGTGCGTGGTGGCGGGGCTCGTTTCGCCGTACACCGCCTTTGGCGAGCCCGCCGAGGTGCGGGTGCCCCTGCCCTACGTCGTGTTCAAGAGCGTCGTCCCGCTCTTCGGCCGCGCGGGCATGCCGGTGCGCTTCGGGCTGATGGTGACGCTGGTGCTCGCGGTGCTGCTGAGCTTCGCGGCGGCACACTTGGGGACCTGGGCCTCGCGGCGCAAGGCGGCGCTAGGCTCTGGCGTGGCCGCGCTCGTCGCGGTGGTGCCCAACCTCGAGTACCGCCACGAACCCATGAGGATGGTGGCGCTGCCGAAGCTGCCGGCCATCTTCGAGGAGATCGCCCG
>NZ_DASVWK010000669.1:0-2933 GCF_036389735.1 Archangium sp.
GGAGGGGATGCCAGAGCCTTTCACCAGCGGTCGGCTCACGGACACGACGCCCCAGGGGGAACCCGTGCTCGCGCGACCGCTCCCGCGTGAGCCCTTCAAGGGGCAGAAGCGCCCCCCATGCAGTCGCCACATCGAGGTCGAACTCGTTGGAGCCTGCTGGTCGCCTCACAAGCTGAAGGCCCCGTGCCCGGACGAACTCTACGAGCACGAGGGAGAGTGCTACGTGCCCTCGTTCAGCGCCAGGCCGCCGCCCCCGTCACTCGGGCGGTGAGTGCGCCGGGAACGATGTCTGGGGAGCTGAAGGACAGACAGCCAAAAGCCTCCTCTCCTCAGGGGGAGGTTCCGGCCGAGTTCGGGCGCAACTGGTCCAATGGTTGTACCAGTCGGCACGTCGCGCGGCCGGAAGGTGCCCCGTTCTTTGCGACAAGAGCACCCCTGAAGAGATCGTCTGACTCGACTTTCGCCATTTTTGACCGGTTCCCTCTGAAACCTTCTCGGGGACCTTCTCGGACAGAATGGCGGCCCGGCCCCGCACTCGTGGACAGTCAGGCATGGACGGAGGGAGCCCGGACTCGCGGAAACGCGTACTGGCCTCGCGCGCGGATGGTACGTGGCTTGAAGAGCCCCCCGTCATGGCTCACGTGAAACCCAGACACCCCAAACTCACCGCGAAGGCGTTCCTTCGCGACCTCCTGTTCACCCTCGGGGTCTGCCTGGCCATTGTCCTGTGGGCGGCCGTGCTGTGGGCCGGTGCGCTGTGGCCCTCCCATGTCGTGTACATCAGCTGCTCGAAGCAGGACTTCGCCCGGCAGGACCTCGCGAACCTCCAGAATGCCTTGAAGCTCTATCACTCGAGGCATCAGCGCTTTCCTTCCACCGAAGAGGGAATGCGCGAGTTCGTGAAACGCCAGCTTCTGGATCAGGTTCCGATCGACCCCTGGGGGCGGCCCTATGGCTATGAGCTCCACGAGGGCCATCCCCGGGTGTGGAGCCTGGGCGCGGACGGCGCCCCCGGGGGCGAGGACGTGGACGCGGACCTCTTCCTCGAACAGCGGTGAACATGGGGACCCAGGAAAGGTGTCAGACTCGACTTTCGCCATTTTGAGGAGAGCAGGCGGGTAAGCGAGGAGGGCTGGAGCGCAGGAGGAAGGCGGCCAACGGGAATGGTGTACACCGATGACCGCCCCCTCCTTGAACACGCTGCTGTCGATACTTTTGCTCGTCAGCCCCGCCTTCACACGACCCTCGTTCCGCCGCTTCCTCACCCTGTTTGCAGGCTGGGTGCGAACCAGCCGACTGCATGCCGTCACCGAGTCGCTGGTGGTCGCAGGCGTTTCCGGCACCCTGCACCACGCCGCCTTCCACCGATTCTTCTCCCGCCCCTGCTGGTGCCTGGACGAGGTAGGGCACCTGCTGCTGCTCAAGCTGGTGGCGCTCGCACCGGGGCCGCCCGGGGAAGGTGTCAAAGAACTCGTTTGGCACCTCGTCCTCGCATGGAGCGCGCCGCGCGGGAGCCCTTCCCTCGCTTCATCAAGCCGCTCGTACCCAAGCAGTTCCGCGCGCGCGTCTACCCCGGGCCCCCGGAACTCGAGGAGGAGTTCCGGGGACTCACGGCGGACACCGCCGTGCTGTCCGCCGAAGTGGTGGACATCCAGGCGGAGGCACGCTCCGTCGTCCTCGACCAGCAGTCGGACGGGTGACACCCAAAGAAAAAGCCTCATTCCCGGGCGCGAGGGAGATGCTGAGATGAAGGCATGCGCTCCTTCGCGTGGGTGGCTCTGACATGCAGCTGCCTCGTGGGCTGTGCTGGCGGCCCGAGGCAACTGCGTCAATCCCTGGGACCAGGACCTGGTCCGGGTTGCGTGAGCACCCTGGATTGTGCGTGCAAGAACGGCTCGCAAGCGGCCTGCGAGCAATTGGGGACGTCGCCCAGAGTGCCGAGGCCCAAGGAGCCCAAGCCTCCAGGTTCCGGACCTGTTCCACCGCTCGGCACGGGCAAGGAGCCTACCGCGAGCGAGACTCGCGAGCCGGACCAGGACACCAAGGACCGGTGCGCGGAGCATTACGCGAAGTGCGTGGAATCGGGCGGTGCCAGCCTGCCCGGACATGTCTCGGGCTACACTCGCTGTGCTTCCTGCCTGAGGTATTGCGCGTCCAATGGCTTCTGGCCGGAAGCCATCTATACGTGGAACCAGGTGAGGCTGCCATGCCCCGGCATCTGACGCCGGAACAAGAAGAGCGGTTCATGGGCTGGGCGCGAGAGTTGGAGAGCCTGTTCCTCCCGCTCCGGGAAGCGTCCATCCCCGAGCAGGTCCAGGCGTACAAACAGTTGGAGAAGCGAATCCTCAAGGAGACGCGCACCGCGTTCGAGAGGCAGGAGATGCGGAGGCGAATCGCCGAGACCCTGCTCATGGTGACCAGTGCCGGTCCCTGGAGAGGGTTCTCGCCATATCTGCGGCGGATGGAACGGCTGGGCTACTCCTCGATGGACTGCCGCCTGTTGGTCTGCTCCTGGGCCGCGCAGGCCACGAAGGGTTCTCTAGCGGGGAGGCGGAAGACGGCCGCGCTCATCGCGGAGTTCGAGCGGCGAGCGCGTGGCCGAAAGCTGTATCCGGAACTGCGGCAGCAGATCGACCACATGCTGACGCGGGCTCGACGCTTCGCGGGTCTCGACACGGGGAAGGACACGTAGGACCACGGGAGCACCCTTGCCCCGATGTACCGGGCACGTCCTGGAGCAGGGGCTCGGCTCCGTGGGAAGAAGAGCGTTGGGCCTCGGGCAGGTAGGGAGGCCAGCGAGGAGTACGTGTGGACGAGCGGAAGAAGCCCGAGTCGAGCGGGGACGAGGTGGAGCGGTTGGGGCCCTATCGGCTCGAGGAGCAGATGCCGCAGGACGGGTACAGCCGGGGGGCGCTCTACCGGGCCACGCACGA
>NZ_DASVWK010000670.1:0-4561 GCF_036389735.1 Archangium sp.
CTGGGTCAGCTCCTCCCACGTGTCCGCGGGGATGCGCGGGGAGATGGGGAACTGGGGCTTGTCACTCAGCAGCGCCTCGAGCCGTGCCCGGCGCTCGCGCAGGGGCAGCGGGCGCAGGTCCTCGCCCTTCTCCTCGAGCAGGTCGTACGCCATGAAGACCGCGGGAGCCTCGGCGAGCACCTTGGCGGTGAGCTTCTGGCGGCCGATGCGCCGTTGCAGGCGGGCGAAGGGCAGGGGCCGCCCATCCTCATAGGCGAGGATCTCCCCGTCGAGCACGGTGCCGGGAGGCAGGCTCGTGGCCGCCTTGGCGATCTCCGGATAGCGCTCGGTGACCAGTTCCTCGCCGCGGCTCCACAGGTAGATGGCGCCCTGGCGGTGGATGAGCTGGCCCCGGATGCCATCCCACTTCCACTCGACCATCCACTCCGAGCGGTCCCCGAGGCCCTCCACGGGCTGCTCCAGGGGGCTGGCCAGGTAGAAGGGGTAGGGGCGCGAGCGATCCCCGTCGGACACGTCCGGGGCGACGAGCTGCTCGAAGAAGGCGCGGCTCGGGGCCCAGGTGCCCATGAGCCGGTGGGACACGGCGGCGGGGGGCAGCCCGGCGTACTGCGCCAGCGCGCGCACCACGAGCGTGTCCGAGACGCCCACGCGCAGCTCGCCAGTCAGCATCTTGTTGAAGATGAACAGCTCGCGGCGCGGCAGCGTGTGCCACCAGCCGGTGATGCGCTCGCGCTGCTCGGCGGCGGAGAGGCCGGCGAGGGGCAACAGGCGCTCCTCCAGCCAGCGCGACAGGGGCAGCTCCTCGGGCTCGCCGGGGCGCTCGGTCTGGTCGAGCAGCAGGGCGATCATCTCCGCGAGGTCACCCACCGAGGCGTACGTCTCGTCGAAGAGCCACTCCGGGGTGTCGGTCAGCTCGCGGATCCACTCGCGCAGCGCCTTGGGGGGCACGAGCCGCTTGAGGCGGCGGCCGGTGAGGAAGAACAGCGCCCAGGCGGCGTCCTCGGGAGGCGCCTCATGGAAGTACGCCACCATGGCCTCCACCTTGGCGTTGGTGGAGGTGGTGGAGTCGAGCGCGTCATAGAGGTCCGCGAGTCGCCGCACGTCTCACTCCTCCGTCTCGCCCTCGAAGGGGGTGGAGAGCGGCGCCGCGTCGAGGCCCCGGTTCTCGCGCAGGTAGCGCGCGAGCGTCTCACTGGAGCCGTGGGTGACGAGGATGCGCGAGGCGCCCGTGTCCTTCGCGGTGCGCAGGAGGCTCGGCCAGTCCGCGTGGTCGGAGAGGACGAAGCCCCGGTCATACCCCCGGCGGCGCCGGTTGCCGCGCACCCGCATCCACCCCGAGGCGAAGCCCGTCTCGTGCTCGCCGAAGCGGCGCATCCACGTGGAGCCGGCGGCGCTGGGCGGAGCCAGGATGAGGGTACCGGCGAAGGAGGTGCCCTTCTCCACCTCGGACACGAAGCGGGTGGGGAGCATGCGCACGCCGGCCTCGCGGTAGCACTCCACCAGCGCGTGCGTGGCGCCGTGCACCAGCACCTCGCGGTCGGTGAGCCGGGCCAGTTCCCCCAGCAGCCGCTGCGCCTTGCCCAGCGCGTAGCAGAAGAGCACCGAGGCCCGCCCCAACGTGCGGTTGCCGTCCCACCAGCGCAGCACCTCCTCGGCGATGAGCGGCGTGTCCTCCCAACGGTAGATGGGAAGACCGAAGGTGGCCTCGGTGATGAAGGTGTCACAGCGGACGGGCTCGAAGGGGTCGCACGTCGGGTCCGGGTCGCGCTTGTAGTCGCCGGACACCACCCACACCTCGCCCCGGTGCTCGATGCGGATTTGAGCGCTGCCCAGCACGTGGCCGGCGGGGTGGAAGCTGACAGTGACCTCGCCCAGCGACTGGCGCTCGCCATAATCGAGCGTGGAGATGTTCGCCTCCGGACCCAGCCGCTTGCGCAGCAGGCCGAGGGAGGGGCGCGTGCCAAGGTAGTGCTGGCTCCCCCAGCGAGCGTGGTCGCCATGCGCGTGGGTGATGAGGGCGCGGGCGACCGGGCGCCAGGGGTCGATGTGGAAACCCCCCGGCGGGCAATAGAGCCCATCCGGGGTCACCGTCACCAGGGGCGGCCTGTCGAGCGAGGGAGAGACGTTCATCGAGCCTCTCTGGGTTAACGGGCAGGAGGCGGTGCGGCGACCGGACGAGCCGGTGGGCCGAGGCCCGTCTCCCCGCCCGCCGGGAGGCCGACGTCACTTGTCCTTCGGCTCACCCCGCCCGCCGTGCTTCTCGTATTCGTCGCTCAAGCCCCGCTCCAACGAGGTGCTGTCCCAGGGCAGGCCGACCTCGGAGCGTTGGCCGCCGTTCTGGCCCGTCACGTCGTTGAGGCGCTCGGCACGGCCCTCGGCGGGGACGCGTTCACCGTCCTCCTCCGGGTCCTTCTGCTTCTCCGGGTCCACCGGAATGCCCATCGGCCGCTTGAGCCATTCGTCCTTGTTCATGACGTCGCTCCATCCTGGGTGGGTACCCGCGCCGCACGTCCGGGGCAGGCACATGTCCTGCCCTTCATCGTGCGCATCGCGACGGAGCGGTGGGCCCCGGGCCGGCTGGGGCTCGGGGGGGCGGATGGTGGGCGAGCAGCGGGGCGAGCCCCTGTTACATGGGAGCCTCGTCCTTCCAGAGGGCGAACCCGCCGAGCAGCCCCGCGACGTTCTCGGTGACCTTCACGTTCTCGGGGAGCGAGAAGTCGATGAGCCGGGCGTTGCCGCCTCCGAGGTAGAGCACCCGCGGGTTCCAGATGGGGAGGATCTGCTCCACCACCCGCTGCACGTGCTTGTTCCACTTCTTCTTGCCCACCCGCTCCAGCGCGGCGTTGCCCACGTACTCCTCGTAGGTCTTCCCATGCCGGAAGGGGTGGTGGGCGAGCTCCAGGTTGGGCACGTACTTGCCGTCGACGAACAGCGCGCAGCCCATGCCGGTGCCCAGGGTGAGGAGCATCTCCACGCCGCGCCCCTCGATGACGCCGAAGCCCTGCACCCCGGCGTCGTTGAGCACGCGGACCGGACGGTCCGTCGCCTTGCCCAGCTCGCGGCCCAGGTCGTAGCCCTTCCAGTCCTTGTGGAGGTTGACGGCGGTCTGGGTCACCCCGTCCACCACCACGCCCGGGAAGCCCACCGCCACCCGGTCGAACGTGCCCAGGGGTTTGATCAGCTTCAGGATCGCCCTCATCACCGCCTTGGGGCTGGCGGGTTTGGGCGTCGTCACCCGCTGCCGCTCGGTGAGGGGCTTCCCATCCGGTCCGAGGACGAGTGCCTTGATGCCCGTGCCACCGATGTCGATGGCCAGCGTCCGGTGACCGGCGGTGGAGGCCTGGAGGTCCGGCGCGGCCTTCTTGCGAGGGGACGGTACGGGGGTCTCTGCGCGGGGCATACATATCTCCAGCGGTGGAGCGCCAGTGTAGGGCGCGCGGCCCGGACGGCAACGGCCTGGAGGCGCGCGGAGGCCGTCCTGTCCGACTCTGGGCAAGCGCGAGTGGGCTGGCGGCTGGCTGATCGCCTGGTCCCACTTTCCATCCTCCCGTGGCTGGTGGCAGCCGAGCATCGGCCTTATCCACTGGGTATGGCGTCCCTCCAGGTGCAAGGGCTCCCCGACCGCACCTTCCAGCGTCTCTTCGAGGCCCTCCCCGGTGCCTATCTGGTGCTGGTTCCAGACCTGACCATCGTCGCGGTCAGTGACGCGTACCTGTACGCCACGAGGGCCCGACGTGAGGAACTCCTGGGCCGACATGTCTTCGAGGCCTTTCCCGACAATCCGGACGACCCTCAGGCCACGGGGATGAAGAACCTCCGCGCTTCGCTGACACGCGTCCTGACGAACAAGGTCATGGATACGATGGCGGTGCAGAAGTACGACGTCCGCCGGCCCGTGTCGGAGGGGGGCGGCTTCGAGGAGAAATACTGGTCACCCACCAACTCCCCGGTGCTGGATGATTCAGGTGAGCTCGCCTTCATCATCCACCGGGTCGAGGATGTGACCGACTACGTCAAGCTCCGGGAACAGGACAGTGAGCGGAGCCGGATCGCGCTCCAACAATCCAATGCGCAGCTCGCGCGCCGCACCCGCCAGCTCGAGATCCTCACGCTCGCCGCGCACGACCTCAACTCGAGTCTTCAGCTTTCGGACATCCTGAGGTGTCTCGTCTGGCGGGCCCTGGAACTCGTGGACGCGACCGAAGGCACCTGGGGACGGATGGTCGATGGCCGCATGGTCGTCACGGAGTATCTACGGTGGGAAGGCAGGACCATCGAACCCCATGAGGTCGTCTTCGGGCCGAGGGTGGGGGTTCCCGGCCATGTGATGGTCACGAAGGAGCCCTATGTCTCGAACGATGTGACCCGGGATCCGCATGTCCTGCCGCAGCTCCAGAAGGCCATGGGCTTCTACAACCTGATCGATCTGCCCGTCTTCACGCGCTGCGGAGAGCTGCTGGGTTTCTTCGAGCTCCACAACAAGAGGGACCGCCAGCCCTTCACCCAGGAGGATCTGGAGCTGCTCAAGGGGCTACGCGCCTCGGCGGGGGTGGCCCTGGAG
>NZ_DASVWK010000671.1:0-1810 GCF_036389735.1 Archangium sp.
CTGACCTCCTCCTATGCCTGACAAGACCATCGAGGAGGGCCGCATCCAGCGGCTCAACACCCGTGAGGTACGGGGCGGCGACTACATCCTCTATTGGATGCAGCAGAGCCAGCGCGCCGAGTTCAACCCCGCGCTGGAGTACGCCATCCAGCGGGCCAACGAGGCGAAGCTGCCGCTGCTGGTGGGCTTCGGCCTCATGGACGGCTACCCCGAGGCCAACGTCCGCCACTACCGTTTCATGCTGGAGGGGCTCCAGGACACGCAGCGGGCGCTGGCGCGCCGGAAGATTCCGCTCGTGGTCCAGCGCGGCGCTCCGGATGCGGTGGCCCTGAAGCTCGCGCGGCACGCGGCCCTCGTGGTGTGTGACCGCGGGTACCTGCGCCACCAGAAGCAGTGGCGCATGACGGTGGCCGACATGGCCGCATGCCCGGTGATTCAAGTCGAGGGCGATGTGGTGGTGCCGGTGCGGGCCGCCTCCGGCAAGGCCGAGTTCGCCGCTCGCACCCTCCGCCCCAAGATCCACCGCCTCTGGAGCGCGTACCTCGTGGACCTCGCGCCCACGCCACTCAAGAGCGACTCGCTGGGGCTCGGCGTGAAGGGGCTCGACCTGGAGAACCTCGACGCGGTGCTGGCGAAGCTGGACCTGGACCGCTCGGTGCCTCCGGTGAGCCACCGCTTCAAGGGCGGCACGGGCGAGGCGAAGCGCCTGTTGCGCAAGTTCTTCACCGAGCACCTCCCCGTGTACCAGGAGAGCCGGCCCCACCCCGAGACGACGCACGTCTCGCACATGAGCAAGTACCTTCACTTCGGGCAGGTGAGCCCCGTGGCCGTGGCGCTCGCCGCGCGCGAGGCGAAGGCGGCAGATCCCCAGCGCGAGAGCTTCCTGGAGGAGCTCATCGTCCGGCGTGAGCTGGCACAGAACTTCGCCGAGTACACACCCCACTACGACTCCTTCGAGTGCCTGCCCGAGTGGGCGCGCAAGACGCTCGACAAGCACCGGAGCGACGAGCGGTACCACCAGTACACGCCGGAGCAGTTGGAGCGGTCGGGGACGCACGACCCGTACTGGAACGCGGCCATGCGGGAGATGCGCTACACGGGCTACCTGCACAACGCCATGCGCATGTATTGGGGGAAGAAGATCCTCGAGTGGAGCAGCACCCCCGAGCATGGCCACCGCACGGCGCTCGCGCTCAACAACCGCTACTTCCTGGATGGGCGCGACGCCAACTCGTACACGAACATCGGCTGGGTGTTCGGCCTGCATGACCGGCCCTGGGGCGAGCGCGAAATCTTCGGCACCGTGCGCTACATGTCCTCCGGCGGTCTGGAGCGAAAGGCGGACATGGAGGCGTACCTCGCCAAGGTGGACACGCTCGTGGCCGAGGCGAAGGCGGCCGGCGTGCGCTTCGAGGGCGACTGAGCCCTTCACCCGCGCGCGATGCACGCGGCGGTGCGCACGCCCCCGAGCGCCGTGGCCAGCGTGCTCTGTCCCGGAAACACCGAGTCCCCCACCAGCCACAGTCCGTCCATCACCTCCCGAGGGCCCAGCGTGCGGTAGTGGTGCAGCCCCGCCCTTCGTGGCACTCCGCCCACCGCGCCCCCCTCTCGCTGGGTGAAGCGCTCGAAGGTGCGCGGGGACGCCGTCAGCTCGTGGTGCACGTTCTCCAACCACTCGGGCGCCAGTCGCGCGAGCCCCAGCCGCATCCGCTCCTGGATGGTGGCGATGTGGCGGGCCCGCTCCGCCTCGTTCTTCCCCGCCAGCGTTCGCAGCGCCACGTGGGTGGAGACGGTGAGCGTGCGGTGGCCC
>NZ_DASVWK010000672.1:0-22339 GCF_036389735.1 Archangium sp.
GGAAGGCATCCATCACCAGGTCCTTCTCCTCGGGCTTCATCCGCCCGTGGAGCAGGCCCACCTCCACGCCCGGGAACACCTGCCGCAGCTTGTCCGCCCCGCGCGTGGCGTCCTCCAGGTCCAGCTTCTCCGACTCCTCCACCAGCGGGTACACCACGTAGGCCTGGTGGCCCTTCTGCACCTCGGACGCCACCGACTCGTACACGCGCGCCCGCTGCTTGTCGTTGAAGACGCGCGTCTTCACCGGCGTGCGGCCCGGCGGCAGCTCGTCGATGACGGACACGTCCAGGTCCCCGTACAGCGTCATCGCCAGCGTGCGCGGAATGGGCGTCGCCGTCATCACCAGCACGTCCGGGAACACGCCCTTGCTCATCAGCGTTTGCCGCTGGAGCACGCCGAAGCGGTGCTGCTCGTCGATCACCACGAAGCCCAGCTTCTCGAAGGCCACGCCCTCCTGGATGAGCGCGTGCGTGCCCACCGCGAGGTGGATCTCCCCGCGCGCCACCGCCTCGCGCACCTCGCGCTTGCGCTTCGCCGTCCCCGCCGCACTCAGCAGCCCCACCTTGTAGCCCAGGGGCTCCAGCAGCTTGCGGAACGTGCGCTCGTGCTGCTCGGCGAGGAGCTCCGTGGGCGCCATCACCGCCACCTGGTAGCCGTCCTGCAACGCCACCAGCGACGCCACCACCGCCACCGCCGTCTTCCCCGAGCCCACGTCGCCCTGCACCAGCCGGTTCATCGGCTCGGGGCGGCCCATGTCCTGGGCCACCTCGCCAATCACCTTCTTCTGCGCGCCCGTGAGTTCGAAGGGCAGCGCCCCGCGCGCCTTGTCCAGCCGTGGCGCCGACACGTCGAAGGTGATGCCCTTCTCCGCCTTCACCCCCTGGCGCTTCAGCCCCATGCCGAGCTGGAGGAAGAACAGCTCGTCGAACGCCAACCTCCGGTGCGCCGGGCTCAAGTGCTTGTCCAGCATCTCCGGATCCGCGTCCCCCGCTGGGAAGTGGATGGCCCGCAGCGCCTCCGGCAGCGTCATCAGCCCCAGCTTCCCGCGCAGGCTCTCCGGCAGCGGCTCCTCCAGGTGGCTCGCGTAGGACTCGCTCACCACCGAGGCCAGCTCCCGGAACATCCGCTGGTCTCCCCGCTCGAAGCCCGGGTACACCGGGACGATCCGGTTGAAGTGGATGGAGGAGCCCTCGAGGTCCTCCGCCGGTTCGATCTCCGGGTGCGCCATCTCGCGCCCCGACAGCGACGCGCGCACCTCGCCGGACAGCACCAGCCGCTTGCCCACCGGGAAGCGCTGCTTCAGCCACGGGCCCGCGTTGAAGTACGTCGCCGCGATGCTCCCCGAGCGATCCGCCACCACCGCCCGGAATTGGCGCTTGCCCGTCCGGCCCGGCACGAAGTCCGCCATCTTCACTTCGCCCACCGTCACGCCCCGCTCCCCGGGCATGAGCTCGGCGATCGTCTGGAGCTTGCGCCGGTCCTCGTAGCAGCGCGGCAGCAGGAACAGGATGTCCCCCACCCGCCTCAGGCCCTTCTTGTTCAGCGCCGCCAGCAGTCTCGGGCCCAGCTTCTTGCCCATCGTCTTCAGCGGAATGGCCAGCGGCCCCGAGCGCGGTGCGATCGACAGCAGCTTCGCCTCCGCCCTCGACTCCTCCTGGCCCTTCGCCACCCGCTTCTTGCGCTTCCCCGGCCTGGCCTCGGGCTCGGGCTTCGCACGGGGAGCGGGGGCCTTGGGCACGGCCAGTGCCTGGGGCATGGCCGGTGCCTGGGGCATGGCCGCCGTCTTCGTTCCCGGCGGCGGCGGGAGGGGAGCCTCGGACTTCCACGTGGGGACCCGGTCGGGTGCGCTGGGGCGAGCCAGCCCCGGGGCCGCGGTGGGGGTGTTCGTGACCACCTGGGCCAGCTCCGCCGGGAGGGGGACTCCGCTCAGCTTCAGGCCCGCCAGCACCCTGCGCAGGGCCGCCTTGCGGCGATCCAACGTCGGATCATCCACGTGTGGCAGCGCCGAGCGCAGGTGCTTCAGCGCCTCCGCGTCCACCCCCGTCGCCCCCGCCAGCGCGCGCTCCAACACACTCCGAAGGTCCTTCACCGTCGACAGATGGGCGAAGTCACTCCGGCAGGCATATTTCAGAGGTCCAACGAGGCTGGCGAGCGGGTGGTTCACGGACGGATCCAAACGCTTCATCCTAAGGCCCCTTGCCCATATCGCCACCAGAACGACACGGGGGAGCGAGCTGATGCCCGCCCCCCCGCTCGGCTGCTCTCGCAGTGGGACTCAGCTCTCCGGCTGCGCCTCGTCCTGGGGATCCTCGAAGCGGATCTCCTGGACCTCGAACTCGCGCACGCCGCCCGGGCTCTGCACGGTGGCGATGTCCCCCACCTTCTTGCCGATCAGCGCGCGCGCCACCGGCGAGGTCACCGCGATCCACCGCTTCTTCAGATCCGCCTCCAGCTCGCCCACGATGCGGTAGCTGACCGGCTTGTCCGTCTCCACGTCCGTCAGGTTCACGGTGGCGCCGAACACGACCTTGTCCCCACCCAGCTTGCTCGTGTCGATCACCTCGGCCCGGGCAATCCAGTCGTTGAGGTCCAGGATGCGACCCTCGATGTGGGACTGCTTCTCCTTGGCCGCGTGATACTCGGCGTTCTCGCGCAGGTCCCCGTGGGCGCGCGCCACTTCGATCTCCCTGGAGATCTTCCCGCGCTCGACGGTCTGAAGGTGCTTCAGCTCCGCCTTCAGCTTCCGCAGACCCGAGGGGGTCATCGGAATGTTCCCGCTCCCGCTCATCGACACTGCTCCTTCCCACGGCAAAAGGTGAACGCTGGGGCCCACTGCCTCCACCTCACGATGGCGGCGGCCGGGCCGAAAGGGAAACTGTAGGAGACGTTTGATTGCCCGGTCAACGAAACCCGCTCTTCGCACAAGCGACGGCACGGCCTCCGCACGCCCGGCGCGCTGGACTTCTGGCATGCTGCCGCGCCGTGCTGTCCATCCAGGAAATCCGCGCCCTCGGCGCGTCCCTGCCCCGTGAGGCCTTCCGCCGTCAGCTCGGCCCCTTCGTCCTCATCCAGCGTCCCCCCGGCCGTTCCACGGAGGTGCTCGCCCCCACCCGCGTGGCCTCGCCCGAGGCCATCGAGCGCGGCATGGCCTCGCTCCTCTTCGAGTTCGAGGACCTGCTCATCACCACCCTCCCTCCGCTGGCGCGCGTGGAGGAGCTCGCCGTGGGCCGGCTGCCCGACTGCGAGCTGGTGCTCGACGACGCCTCCGTGTCCAAGCGCCACGCCGTGCTGCGCTGGCTCCAGTCCGAGCGCCGCTGCTCCGTGCGCGACCTCGGCTCCACCAACGGCACCTTCCTCAACGCGCACTCGCTCGGCACGCGCGAGGCCACGCTGAACGATGGGGACATCCTCAGCTTCGGCAATGTTCAGTTCTGGTACTTGCTGACGGACACGCTGCACACCCGGCTCGGGGGCAGGAAGTAGCCAAGAAGGGGCCTGGCGCTGCTCAGAACCGGCCCGCCGCCTCGTTCTTGCGGGCCGTGGAGAAGGCCCCGTGCAGCGCGTCCACCACGCTGCCCACCTCGCCCGCGTACTGCACCGCGTGGATGGTGTAGAGGTCCGCCACCTTCTCCAATTGGAGGTACACCTCCTTGAGGTCCACCCGGTCCCTCGAGCCCAGCGCGCACTGCGCCTCGCGCTCGCGCAGCCGCTGGAACCACGTGGTGCGGAAGTCCATCCACTGCCGGTCCACCTTGCTGGCCGGCGTGGTGCGCACCAGTCGCTCCCGCTCGGACTCGAGCCGTGACCACAGCTCGTCCGCCGCGTCGAGGCACTCCCGGTAGGACAGCACCGGCTCCGACAGGGGCTTCTTCTCGGGCGTCATCGCCGCCACCGAGCGCGTCACGCTGATGGTGATGGCCAGGCAGAAGGCCACCACCACGGCGATGTAGAGCCCGTAGGCGGCGGCTCGGAAGGGGCGGTAGCGGGGATCTTTCCGGGGATCGGGCTCGGACACGGGGCCCGTCTTACGACCGTGAGCCCCCCATGGCAACGTCCAGGCACCGTCCAGCCCACAAAACGACGAAGGGCCCGGGCACGGATGGCCCAGGCCCTTCTGGCTCGACCCTCCCCCGGAGGGAGAGGGAGGAGTGGGACTAGTGAGGCGCGGGCGCCGCCGTGGCGGGCTGCGCCGGGGCCGGAGCCGCCGGGGCCGGAGCCGCCGCGGGCTGAGCCGCCGGAGCCGGAGCCGCCGCCTGGGCCGTCGCGTCCCCACCCTGCATCAGCCGCCGCACCGTCGCGAGGCGACCGCGGAACTGCGGGATGAACTCGCTGGCCGGATGCTGGGTGACGCCGTCGTTCACCGTCTGCACGGCCTTATCGTACTGGTTGGTCTCCTGGTACGACTGCGCCAGGAGCAGCATCGCGTAGTCGCGGTTCTTGGCCTTCTTGTCGCTCTCGACGAAGCGCACCAGCAGCGGCACCGCCTGGTCGTGCTTCTTCTCCATGTTGTAGGCCACGCCCAGGAAGAACGAGGCGTCCAGGAGCTGCTCGGCCGGCGGGTTCATCGCCACGAAGCGCGAGATCTCCGAGATGGTCGACTTCATGTCGTTGCGGCGGAAGGCGGCCTTGCCGCGCTCGAAGGCCGCGTCGCCGATCTCCCGGCGCAGCTGCACCGCCTTGTCGGTGAGCGCCTGGCGCTCCAGGGCCGTCAGCTTGGAGGTGTCCAGCTTCACCAGCTCGTCCACGCCCTTGAGCCGCTCGTCACCCGGCAGCGTCGTCATCAGCCGGAAGACGTCGGCCGCCGCGCGCTGGGCGTTCTGCGATGCCGTCGCCTCGCCACGCTGCTTGTCGAGCTGAGACGTCAGCTCGGCCACCGTCTTCTCCAGCCGCTCGCGCTCGGCGCCGGCCGTGGAGGTCTTCGCCGAGCTCACCATCACCGCACCGGCCACGCACAGCGCCGCGAAGATGGCATACGCCACGCCCGAGGAGATGAACTGCCGCTTCTGGAGATCCTCGTGACGCTTGCCGATGGCCTTCACTTCGGCGTGGAGGTTCTTCAGCAGGCTGTCCGTCTTGATCACGAGGTTGCGGGCCTCGATGACCTCCTTACGGATCTCGCTCAGTTCCTTGGAGTTGTTGCCTTGCTCCGGCTTCGTCTCAGCAGCAGCCATGGACATCTTCCTGTTGGGCCCGGAAAGGATTTCGGCCTCTTCGCGCATCGGTAGGGGCTCCCATCGTGCGGGTTCTTGGACTCGTCACACCCGTCGTGTGTCGGCCCCAGGAACAGGCCCCATGCTCCGAAGAATTTCCGGTACATCCTTCGAAGGCAGGGGGCCAGACGAGCGTCCCTTCCCCAGCTAGTGGAGTCCGCCAAACGGCCGGGAGGGGTCCGGCGGCAGCATGTACGTCACCCCCAACGCGAACCAGTTGCCGCCCGCGTTGTACGAGGCGAGCTGCTCGAACTCCGGTCTGGTGTTGAAGGCGCTCTGGCCCCGCACGAAGGCCAAGCGGTATTCGGCGGTGAGTCCCCAACGCGGCGAGAAGCGGAAGGTGGCCCCCACGGTGCCCGCCCAGGCCTGGGTGAAGACTTCCTTCTGCTGGACGCCCTCGGCCCGCGAGAGGGCCAGCGTGGGGCCCGTCTGGAGGCCCACGAAGGGCACCACGCCCTCGGGGGTCAGCACATCCAGCAGCGTCTGGAAGCGCACGCCTACGAGTGCGCCGTAGGTGATGTTGGTGAGCGTGGGTGCCCCCGTCAGCCGGAGCTGCTCGCCCGTGGCGAAGAGATCGATCCCCAGCTCGATGAGGTCCGTCACCCCGTAGGCGAAGGAGCCGGCCAGGAAGGGACCGCCAATCGAGGCGGGGGCGCGCTGCGCGCCCTGGAAGGCCGGCAGTGCGTAGAAGCTGTCGTAGAAGGTGGCGTTGGAGGACAGCCGCCAGCCGCCCTGGACGGAGATGCGCCCCACCCCATTGAGCGACGCGAGCTCCTCCTGGGCGGAGGCGCTTCCAGCGGCGAGGAGCAAGGCGAGCGAGACGAGACGGCGCATCGGTCAGGAGTCCTTCAGGCGCAGCGCGATTTCGAGGAACGTGGTCCGGCGACGGAGCAGCGTGGCGAGGACGCAGCGCACCACGCACCCCGCACCGAACTCCCGCCGGACGAGTCCCAGGTTGGCCAGCACATCCCACAGGGTGATCATGCCGCGCATTCGCTGCTCCTCGCGTCGGTCCGCCCCCGTGCTACAGGGTGGAGGCGAACCGTAGCAGCGACGCTTGGAGGGTCAAATTTTAGGGCCGGGAGGCCGCAGCGCGCGCCGCTCCAGCTCCAGCAGCGGCATCTCGAGCACCACCACGGTGCCGTGGATGCAGGAGGGGTGGAAGTCGGCCGCGTCCAGCTCGCCGAGCAGCGCCCGGAGCTTGCCGTCGCTGAGCTGGCCCTCGGCATGGCGCGCGGCGTGGCAGGCCAGCACGCGGAGGGCCTCGGCCAGGGACACCGCGTCCAGCGCCGAGCCGGGCGGTGGCAGGGCCCGGGCGAGCGCCTCCAAGAGGGCCCGGGCATCCGCCCCCACCAGCGGAGGCGGTACCGCCTTGAGGGCCAGCGTCGTGCCGCCGAAGGGCTCCACCTCCAGGCCCAGCCGGGCGAGCGCCTCGCGTCCCTCCACCAGGGCCTTGGCCACCGACACCGACAGCTCCACCGTGGCGCCGAAGAGCGTGGGCACCGGCGGCTTCTCCTGCTCCAGCGCCCGCTGGAAGGTCATCAGCCGCGCCCGCTCCAGGGCCGCGTGCGCGTCCAACACCACCAGCGTGCCGCCGGGCCCCTCGCACACCTGGAAGCGCTCGCCCAGCACGCCCATGGGGCGCAGCGCGCCGAAGTAGCCCGGCGGTGGGGCCTCGTTGAGCTGCGGCAGGGCCTGACCGAAGCCCAGCGAGCGCCCCGGCGGCGGGGGCTGCGTGGGGGAGAAGGCGGAGCCGGGCGCGGAGGGCCCGGACGCGGGGGGGAAAGGCAGGGACGTCGGGGCGCCGGGCCCGGGGGCGTCCTGGGTGCCCGGGAGCGGCAGCGGCGCGCCCCACGTGGCCTCCTGCGCGCGGGTGAGGAAGCGCTCCACCGCCATGGCGTAGTGGGCGGCCTGACGCGGCTGCTCGAAGGCGGGGCCGTCCTTGCCCCCCAGCCAGGGCGCGGCCCGGAGCGCGCGGACGAGGGCGGCGTTCACCGCGTCCCCCACCCCCTTGGCGTCCGAGAAGCGCACCTCCAGCTTCTGCGGGTGCACGTTCACGTCCACCGCCCTCGGGTCCATGTCGATGAACAGCACCACCACCGGCTGCCGGCCCGCGGCGAGGAATTCCTGGAAGGCGCGCTGGATGGCGCTGTTGAGGCCCCGGTCCCGGATGTAGCGGCGGTTGACGAAGGTGTAGATGCCACGCGCGTTGGGCAGCGTGTACTCGGGCGAGGCGATGTGGCCGGTGACCGTCACCCCCAGCCGGCGCTCCTCCACCGGCACCAGGTGCGGGTGCACCCCCGGCCCCAGCGCGGCGGCGATGCGCTCGCGCGGGTCTCCGGGGCTCGCCGGGCTGGTGAAGAGCTGCTGGCCCCCGTGCTCCACGAAGAAGGCCACGTCCGGGTGCGCCAGCGCGAGCCGGATGACGGCCTCCTCCGCGTGCTGGAGCTCGGTGGACTCCCGGCGCATGAACTTGCGCCGCGCCGGGGTGTTGTAGAAGAGGTCCTCCACGGTAATCACCGTGCCCACCCGGGGCGGGGCCTCCTCCAGCACCGGCTCGCTCCCGCCCTCCACCACCACCCGCGTGCCCACCTCGGCGTTGGGCTCGGCCGTGTGCATCGTGAAGCGCGACACCGAGGCGATGGCCGGCAGCGCCTCGCCCCGGAAGCCCTTGGTGTTGATGGTGAACAGATCGTCCAACTGGCGCAGCTTGCTGGTGGCGTGGCGCGCCAGACACAGGCGGGCGTCCTCGCGGCCCATGCCGTGCCCGTCATCCGAGATGGTGATGCGCCCCAGGCCCCCCTTCTCCAGGGCCACGCGCACGGTGTGGGAGCCGGCGTCGATGGAGTTCTCCACCAGCTCCTTCACGACGGAGGCGGGGCGCTCGACCACCTCGCCGGCGGCGATCTTGTTGATGAGGGCGTCACTGAGCAGGGCGATACGTGCCATGGGAGGTCACATCATGCGCAGGACCCGGGAAGTTGGCCAGGAATCCTGACGCATCGCGGCTGACAAGCGTACGGTATCTGAGCTATCACGCGCACTCCCTCATGGAAGCGACACAGGCGAGCAAGGGGGGTCTGCGCGTCGCGGTGACTGGCGCGGCCGGGGATCTGGGCCGGCTGCTGCTGCCACTGTTGGAGCGTGACCCCGACGTGGAGAGCATCCTGGTCCTGGACGTGGCCAAGCCCGCCGGAGACAAGGTGGACTTCCATCGCGTGGACCTCACGCGGCACGACGCCGAGAGCGAGCTGTCCGACGCGCTCGCCGAGCTGCCCGTGGACATCTTCTACCACCTGGCCTTCCTGCACGGGCCGGTGCGAGACGGCTCGCTGGCGCACGAGCTGGAGGTCATCGGCACGATGAGCGTGCTGAGCGCGGTGGGGCGGGCGCGGGTGCCGCGGCTGATCGTCCCCTCGCTGACAGCCCTGTATGGGGCGCGAGGCCAGCACCCCGCCCTGCTGGGCGAGGAGACGCCGCTGGCGGGCTGCCCCGGCAGCCGCTTCGTCACCGACAAGGTCGAGGTGGAGAAGCAGGTGCGCGCCTTCCGCGAGCGGCATCCGGAGACGCGGGTCATCGTGCTGCGCTTCGCGCCCATGTTCGGACCGAACATGAACAACCCGGCCACGCGGATGCTGTCGTACCGGGTGGTGCCCACGCTGTTCGGGTTCGATCCGCTCTGGCAGGCCCTCCACGAGGAGGACGCCGCCCGAGCGCTGTACCAGGCCCTCAGCGCCAACGCGGAGGGCGAGTTCAACATCGTGGGCCGGGGAGTGCTGCCGCTGTCGGGGCTCATCCGGCAGGCGGGCGCGCAGCCGCTCCCCCTGCCCGGACCGCTCTACCGTGCGGCCCTGAAGACGGTGACGTCGCTGGGGGGGCCGGGATTCCCCACGGCACTGCTCGACTACATGCATTACGGATGGGTCGCGAACGGCGAGCGCGCGGAAGAAGAGCTCGGCTTCATTCCCATGTTCCACGCCCGGGACGCCGTGGCGGCGATGCGGAGGAGTTGATCATGGCCACCAAGGGTGTGCTCGGAAACGATCCCTTCCAGCGAGGCGCCGCGCAGCGTCCCGCGGACCCCAAGGCAGCGGAAACGGCGCCCGCCCCGGAGCCAAAGAAGGCCACGCCGGCCAAGGCCGCGAAGAAGGCCGCGCCGACCAGGACAGCGAAGAAGGCCGCCGCGCCCAGGCGGAAGCCCGCCACCAAGGCCGCCGCCGAGAAGACGGCGCCGAAGCACCCCGCTCCGAAGCCAGCGGCGGGTGCGCGTGCGAAGAAGGCGGCGGCCCCCCGGGTCGAGACCAAGAAGACGCCGGCCCCCCAGCAAAAGCCCGCCGCGCCCGAGGCGGAGGTGCGCGTGTCGTACGAGGCGATCCTCGCCACGGCCGTGGCGGTGGGAGCCCCCACCGAGCCCACCGAGGTTCGGGAGCCGGTCCGGCCCGAGACGCCGGAAGAGCCGAAGCTGTCCGCGGAGGAAGAGGAGTTGCTGGAGGAGGCGGCGGAGACCCTCGCGGCGGCGGATGCGCTCCACGAGTTGGAGGAGACGCTCGGCGAGGCACTGCCCACCGGGCCGGTCGACGTGCCCGGGTTCGAGGACGAGGCGACGGCCCGGGTGACGGAGACGGTGGTGGTGGAGGTGCTGGACGCGAGCCAGGACGAGCACGCCCCGAGCAGTGAGGCCGAGGAGCTGCAGGAGGCCCGCATCGAGGTGGAGGTGGAGGCCGCCCTGGCCCCTGCCCTGCCCGCGAGCAGCCACCGGGAGGTCTTCTTCACCTCGGACTCACCCGGGGCCGAGCCGCGCCGGCTCGGGGACCGGTTCTCGGGGCTGCTGTCGCTGGCGAAGGACATGGCGTTCCAGGCGCTGGCGAGCGAGCGGTTCGGCAAGACGGTGGGCTCGGCGCAGGGGCTGTTGAACGCGGCGCTCACGGGCATTGGGGTGGGCGGCGGCACGGCCATCGACGAGTACGGCAAGGACGCGGCGCTCGGCGGAGTGATGCAGCCGGTGGTGGACTTCCTGTACGAGCGCTACTGGCGGGTATCGGTGCAGGGGGCGAGCCACGTGCCGGCGGGGCCGGTGCTGCTGGTAGCGAACCACTCGGGGGCACTGCCCTTCGATGGGCCGGTGCTCCAGCAGGCGCTCTCGCGGGAGCGGCCGGATCTTCAGGAGGCCCGTTGGCTGGCGGAGGACCAGGTCTTCCACGCGCCGATGCTGGGCACGCTGATGAACCGGCTGGGCGCGGTGCGGGCCTGCCCGGAGAACGCGCTGCGGCTGCTGGACGAATTGCGCCCGGTCATCGTCTTCCCTGAGGGCATCCAGGGGTTGAGCAAACCGTTCGCGCAGCGCTACCAGCTCAAGCGCTTCGGCCGGGGCGGCTTCGTGAAGCTGGCGCTGCGCACGGGCGCGCCCATCATTCCGGTGGCCATTGTCGGAGCGGAGGAGACGGCACCGCTGTTCGGGAAGATTCCAGCCAGCTTCCTGGGCATTTCCTACCTGCCGCTGACGCCGCCGCCGCTGCCGGCACGGTGGACCATCCGCTTCGGTGACCCCATCAGCATGGGCGAGCTGCCGCCGGAGGCCGCCGAGGACATGTCCCAGGTGCAACGGCTCACCGAACGCACCCGCGAGTCCATCCAGGGAATGCTCCAGGCGCTGCTCAAGGAACGCCGCTCCGTCTTCACGGGCTGAGCGCGTCATTGCCCCGAGGCGCTGAGGATCGCCAACCTCCAGAGAGCGGCGGCGCTGCCCTGGAGGGGTTCCGCCACGGGGCTGCCAGTGCTCAAGTTCCCCAGAGCGCTTGTGCTCTCCAGAGATTCCCCATCGCTGGGGTGGCTGAACTATTGGTCCGCTGCTACCGCACGGGTCATCGGGCGCCCAGACCCTCCACACGACGCGGACCTACTGTCGCGCTCACGTTGTACCGCGACGGGCGGGTGGATTCGGCTCAAGGACGCGCCGCTATAGCTTCCCGGAGATTGGCGGGCGCTCCACCCCTTGATGATCCCCATCGCTTGAATGAGTAGAGGCGGCGGGAATCGAACCTGCCGCTTGGCACTCCCAGAGCGGGCTTGGTGGAGTTTCGTGGGAGCTTAGCGGTAGTACGTTATACGTCGAGGGGGGTCTTGACTCACAAGAGAGTGCGCTGCAGGCTGGCCGGTTGCATCGCATTAGGAGGGCATATGGCTCGTTCAGAGACCGCCATCCAAAAAATGTACTGCCAGCACAAATTCCCGCTGGCCAGATGCCTTCAATGCGCGACCCCGACCCAGTGCGTTCATGGCTTTTCAAGCAACTGCTTGTTGTGCGCCATGCGGGGTAGCAGCTTGGCGACACAGCAGGTGACGCGTGGCAATGCGAGCAGTCATCAGGCGAGCCGCTCTGCGGCATCCGGGCGGAAGAAGTACCCATGGATCGGCAAGATCATTCCCTCGAGCGCGGGGCTAAGAAGGAAACCCTCGAAGTCCGCAAAAACCGACGCTGACCCGACGAGGGACACCGAGGTGACCGTGACGGGCGCGAGCGGGGGATGGCTGCATGTCCAAGTCACCGTCAATGGCAAAGCCCTCACGGGGTATATCTCGCAAGAGTTGGTCCGCTACGTACGCCCCGTCGAACTGTCGCTGCGAGAGGCCCTGGTGCTCCTCAAGCGGGCCGAGACCCAGAAAAAAACCAGGGGGGGTGAACTACAAGCCGTCACAAGATGAAGGTGGGTGGATCTCCCTGGCAGCTGGCGTGGTCAATGGCATCGGTAAGTACACGGTCAACGAGACGACCTACACGGTTTCATTCAAGAGCAGCAAGGACAGGATCAAGATCGATACAATCGAGGACTTCATCCTGTTCGTCGAAGAGGTCGAACGGCAGTACCCGACTGACGGGCCCGGCACGATCGCGACCGAAATCCGGCAGGTCTGGTTTTCTGACGGGAACTGGGAAGTGCTCAGCGCGGGGATGGGGGTCGAGAGCGGCGGGGTGCTCGTAGACATCGAGACCAAGCCCAACCCGCTCGCTCTCAAGTTCGACATGGGTGACCTGTCTCCTAGCAAAGCAGAGCTGGCTGCCGGGAAGAAGAACAAGCGGCTCGCCACGGCCATGGGAACCGTGGACATTTCTCATGTGATCGCTGGGCTCGACACGCGTCTGAATGGCTTTCCATCGGCCTATCCCGCAGCTCATCTCAAGAAGCGTAATCACGACGACGACGAGGCCAAGCTCAAGTACAAGACGCTCAAGGCCGCCAGCGGCGGCAACTCGCGCGACTTCGGCACCTGGTCGGGTGACCTCGGTCAAGCCTATGCTGAGTTCCTAGTGGCGCACTATGTCAAGAATGAGAAGAAGACGCTGGTTCAGGCTGCTCGCGACAGTGCTGACGATGAAGCGCTGCTTGCAGACATCCACGGATACATCGCCACGGATGTTTGGAGTTCGGTCCCCGCATCGGAGAGCCCGACTGGCGAGGAGAAAAAGGTCTCAAGCATCCTGCGAGACATGTATCTCGTGAGCGTCGACAAAAGCAAGAAGGGGGCCCGCTACCAGACATTCTTCGAGCAGGCCGCGGGTAAGAAAGCCTCCGAGCTACAAGCCTTCATCACCGACCGGTCGCTGGCGTTTGCTAGGCCTTGGTTCGCCAAGAAGGCGGCTGAGCACCGAGGCTTCTGGGGCAACCTGGGCAACGGATGGAGCAAGCAGGACATTCTGGACAAGACCATGGTCGAGTTCGACACCACGCACGCGAAGCATGTGGCGACTGGTAGTGCGGCAAATCAGCTCGATACTCTCGTGAAGGCCCTGCTGAAGAAACTCTCTGACGAACTCAAATGATCCGGCGGTGGGCAATCACGTTCTTTTTGGGGGGGATCTTGGCCGGAGCGCTAGCGCTCGCGATGGGCCTGATTGCGAGTTCGCGGCGTGATCCAGACACAGTGGAATGGGGGAAAGCCGCCTTCTGGGTGAAGCGTCGTGAACTGGCGCAGGTGGTGGCCTTCGATTTCGTGCGGCGCGGCGACGGGGCCGTGGTGGCAACGGTCGCCGGGAGCACCGACCTCATCTGCGAGCCTCCGCACCTGATGGTCCTCAATGTTGATCAAGATCAAGAGCCGGAGGTGTACTTCACAACTTGTGACGAGAGCGGTTTCGTCGACTATCAGGATGCAGGGGATCTTGTCGTTGTGGAACTCGGTGAGCAGGAGGCTGCCCAACTGAAGGCGACTGACTCGTTCTGGTTCCACGAGGTTCAGAACGGTGGCTGGGATCTGCTCTTCTGGGGAGGACTCGGCGTCGTCATGAGCCTCATCGGACTTGGCACGACCGTCTGGTTCTCTCGTCACGCACGCAATTGAAGTGGCCCTCTGTGGCTACCGCTCGAAGAAGGAGACCTGCTCCCCCAAGCCAAGGGGTGCACGCGATACTGGAGCACCTGGGGTTTAGGCTTGCCCCGGTTACGTGGCTCGCCCGCACTTCGTGTGGTTCTGCGGCAGCGAGCAGGCGAGCCTCGCTCTTGCGGCTATCGGTCTGCGCCCAGGATTCACACAAACTGCGGGAGAGCCACGAAATCGGGGCAGGCTCAAACACCTCCCGGGGCTGAGGCATCCCCTCATATCTAAATGAGGCCGAAAGCTTCGCGGAAGACGGGTTGCTCGCAGACGAGTTGGGCGAAGCGCTCAATGAGCGGATACAACTCGATTTCACGCATCATGGGCAAGGTTCACCCCGTGCTTGCCCTTCTTGCCCCGCGCCACCGCGAGGGCCTGCCCAATGGCGTAAACCGAGAGACTGGCGGCATGGATGACGCCTAGAGTGGCCAGGCAGAGCGAAAGCACCCGCTTGGCGTGAAGGTCTTCCGCGAAAGGGCCGGAAAGGAATTCATGGACCTGCTGCTCGTTGATTGCTGGAGTACCCACTTCTCCAGTAACGTCCATGACCCTACTGCTCGAACCAAGCAGCCAGCCAACCCCGTCCTGGCCTGCTTTTCTATATGAGGGGATGCCTCAGCCTCCAAACATCAGATGTCAGCAAGCGCGTTCTTTACCTTGATAATATTAAATTGGGCAATGAGAGCGCCACTCTTGACGAAATGACCTCCGGATCACCCTGACTGGCGCCGGTAGGCGCTGTCGTCTCGTTCGACAGAACCTCCTCCACAGCGTGCCCCGCCCTCTGGCTACCAGACGGGGGTCATCCTGTCCGCGGCGAGTGGACGGTGGCTGGAAGAGGCGAGCCCGCCGCCTGAGGCAGCGGCGAGGGCGGAGCGGAAGAAGGAGCGGACACCGCGATTGGACTCACCGAGTCTTCCGGTGAAGCGCGTTTACCGGCTTATACTGCCTTCCGGTAACGCTCATGACTCCGTGTCCCGACGAGAACGAGTTGCTGGAGTGGGAGCAGGGGCGCCTGTCCACGGAGGCCATGGCCCGGCTGGAGGCCCACCTGGATGGGTGCGCGACCTGCTGCGCGGTGGTGGCAGGACTCAGGGGTGAGGAGTCCCTGCCCGCGGAGGGCCTGAACCCCCTGGCGCCGCTCGGGCCGGGCGGTACGCCGGGGCCCGGGGCGCGCGTGGGGCGCTACGTGCTGCTGCGCCGCGTGGGCGAGGGGGGCATGGGGGTCGTCTTCGCCGCGTATGACCCGGACCTGGACCGGGAGGTGGCGCTCAAGCTGCTCAAGCCCGGGGCAGTGGCGGACGCGGAGGCGCGCGGGCGGCTGGTGCGCGAGGCCCAGGCGCTGGCCCGGTTGTCCCACCCGAACGTCGTCATCGTGCATGACGTGGGCCAGGACGACGACACCGTCTTCCTCGCCATGGAGCTGGTGCGGGGGCGGACGCTGCGCCACTGGCTGGCGGAGGCGCCGAGGCCGTGGCGCGAGGTGCTCTCGCGCTTCCTCCAGGCGGGCCACGGGCTGGCCGCCGCGCATGCGGTGGGGCTGGTGCACCGCGACTTCAAACCGGACAACGTGCTGCTGGGGGACGACGGCCAGGTGCGCGTCACCGACTTCGGCCTCGCGCGCGCGGAGCCCTCGCCCCTGGCCCCACCGGAGCCGTGGGCCCGGGAGGACCCCGCCCGGGAGGCCCCGTCGCCGGGAGGTGACACCCTCACCGGCGTCCAGCTGGGCACGCCCGCGTACATGTCCCCGGAGCAGTGGCGGGGCCTTCGCGCGGACGCGCGCAGCGACCAGTTCAGCTTCTGCGTCGCGCTGTACGAGGCCCTCTTCGGCCAGCGGCCCTTCGCGGGTGACACGGCGGAGGAGCGCGTCCGGGCCCTGCGCGAGGGACGGGTGACGCCGCCGCCCCGCGGCTCGCGCGTGCCCGGCGCCGTGCGCGACGCCGTGCTGCGCGGCCTGGCCGCCGAGCCGGCCTCGCGCCACCCTTCCCTGGACGCGCTTCTCGCCCGGCTCGAATCCGGCTCGCGCGTGCGCCGCTGGCACTGGGCGGCGGCGCTGGCCACGGGCGTGGCGGCCATCGCCGCCGCGGGCTTCGGCCTGGCACGGGAGAACACCGCGCGGGTGTGCACCGGCTTCGAGGCCCGGCTGGAGGGCACCTGGGACGCGGCGCGCCGGGCCCGGCTGGAGCAGCGTTTCCGTCAGGGCGGGCCGCCGGCTTCCGGGGACGCCTTCGAGTCCACCGCGCGGGCACTGGACGCCTATGCCCAGGCGCTGGTGGCCCAGGAGCGGCAGTCCTGCGAGGACACACGCGTGCGGCAGGCGCAGTCCGAGCGGCTGATGGACCTGCGCGCCGCGTGCCTGGATGGCCGGCGCCAGGCGTTGCACGTCCTGGTGGAGCTGCTGGAGGGGGGCGAGCGGGAGGCGCTCCCTCGGGCGCCCGAAGCCGCGCGGCAGCTCCCCTCCCTGGCCGCGTGCGCGGACCGGGACGCGCTCGCCCGCGTGGACCCGCTGCCGGAAGCCCCGGAGGCCCGGCGGGAGCTGGCGGCGCTGCGCCGGGAGCTGGACGGGCTGCGTGCGCAGGGCGTGGCCGGCTTCCATGAGCGCGCGCGGCCCCGGCTGGAAGAAGTGGTGGCGGCATTGCGGCGGCTGGGGCACCGGCCCACGCTGGCGGGGGCCCTGCTCCTGCTGGGCGAGCTGCGGGGCACCGCCGGGAGCTTCGTCGCGGCGCGCGAGGCGCTGGAGGAGGCGGTGCGCGTGGCGGAGGCCGGGCACGACGACGAGACGGCCGCGCGGGCGTGGAACCGCCTCCTCTATACGGAAGTCCAGGGCATGGGCCTGGTGAAGGAGGCCCAGCGCACCGCGCGCATGGCGGAGGCGGCTCTGGAACGACTGGGGCCCGAAGCCTCCCTGGAGGTGGCCGCGGAACTGCACCGTGTCCGCGGCAGCCTCGGCTACCGGCAGGGCGAGTACGCGCGCGCACTCACGGACGCCAGCGAGGCCCTGGCCCTGCTGGAGCGGGCGCGCGGGCCACGGGACGTGGCGCTCGCCGACGTCTTGACCGGCATGGGCATGGCCCTCAACGCGATGGGGCGCTACGCGGAGGCGGAACAGCACTATGCGCGCGCCCTGGCGCTGGTGGAGGCGGTGTACGGACAGGAGCACCAGCTGCGCGCGGCGCACCTCAGCAACGTGGCCACCGCGCTGCGGCTCCAGGGGAAGGTGGCCGAGGCCGTGGCACGCTACGGTGAGGCGCTCGCGCTGGCCGAGCGCCACCTCGGGGCGGAGCACTCGAGCACCAGCGTGATCCGGGTGAACCTGGGCGACGCGCTCTCGCGACAGGGCCAGCTAACGGAGGCGCTGCCCCACTACGAGCGCGCCCTGGCCAGCCTGCGCAAGGGAGGGGACGGCGAGCAGCTGCGGGTGGCCAACGTGCTGCTGAGCCTGGGCAATGCACGGGTGGACCTGGGACAGCTTCCTCAGGCGGAGGCGGCCTACCGCGAGGCGCTCGCGCTCCAGGAGGCGCGGCTCGGACCCCGACACCCGGACGTGGCCCTGTCGCGCAACAACCTGGGCTCGGTGGCGCTGGACGCGGGCCGCCTGCACGACGCGCGCGCCCACTACGAGGCGGCACGCGAGCTGTGGGAGGCCACGCTCGGCCCCGGACACCCGAAGGTGGCCAGCGCGCTGTACAACCTGGGGCACGTGGAGCTGCGCCTGCGCAGGGTGCGCCCGGCGCTCGCCTACCTGCGGCGGGCGCTGGAGGTGCGCGAGAAGGCGCTCGGGGCGGAGCACCCCCGGGTGGCGCAGACACTCGGGCTGCTGGGCGAAGCGCTGGTGGAGGGCGGCCAGCCGCACGAGGCCCGCGAGCCGCTGGAGCGGGCGGTGGCGCTCTCCACGCGGGTGGAGCTGGCCCCGCCCGAGCTGGCCCGGGCACGCTTCGCGCTCGCGCGCGTCCTCTGGCGGTCGCACGGGGAGCGGCCCCGGGCGCTCTCCCTGGCGCGGGAGGCCCAGGCGGCCTACGCACGGAGCGCGCCTGCCTACGCGCCCCGCGCGCGCGAGGTACAGTCCTGGCTGTCCGCCCACGACGGTGGAGGTGGTCCGTGACGTCCGAGCACACCGAGTCCTTCCTGTCGCGGGCGCCGCACGCGCTCGTCCCGGCGCTGCGGGCGCTTCCCGGCCTGGAGGAAGCGCTCGCGGGGCTGGTACGGCAGGCGCGCGAGGCGTGGCCGGAGGTGGACATGGACGCGGGGGCCTTCCTGGCGCACGTGGCGGAGCGGCTGCCCTCCACGAGCGAGGCCCGCGAGGTGCTCGCGAACCTGCGCGCGGCGGATTTCTTCCTCGCCTTCGCCTGCGTGCGGGGGGAGGCGCGGGCGCTCGACGCACTCGACGCGCACGTGCTGTCCCAGGTGGGGACGTGGCTGCCGCGCGAGCAGCCCGCCCTCGTGGACGAGCTCCGGCAGCTGTTGCGCCAGCGGCTGCTGGTCCCCGTGGACGGGGCCCCGCCCAAGCTGGCCTCCTATTCCGGGCGCGGTCCGCTGGGGCCGTGGGTGCGGGCGGTGGCGCTGCGGCTCCACATCGACTGGCAGCGTGCCGCGCCACGCGAGCTGCCCATGGAAGCGGCCCCGGTGGCGCTGGCGGAACGGCTGGGCGCGGACCCCGAGCTGGCCTTCATCCGCGAGCGGCACCAGGAGGACTTCCGCGTGGCCTTCCGTGCCGCGCTGGGCCGGTTGGAGGCCCGGGAGCGCAACCTGCTGCGGCTGCACCACGTGCACGGCCAGTCCATGGACGCGGTGAGCGCCACGTACCAGGCGCCCCGCTCCACCGTGGCGCGCTGGATTGCCCGCGCCCGTGAGCGGCTGCTGACGCTTACCCGCGAGGAGCTGACGGCGCGGCTGGGGCTGACACCCGACGAGTTGGACAGCATGCTGCGCCTCGTGCACAGCCAGCTCGACGTCAGCCTGCGCCAGCTCATGACGGACTGACGGGGCCGCGGGGCTGCGCCGCGAGCACCTTTTTCCGCCGTGGCTGGCCCGGCACTTTTTTTCGGCTCCGCGTGGGACGCGCGCCACGTTTCTCCGTCTTTACGGAGAAGTGTCGATGTCCCAATCGACGCTGGCGCAGGACGCCAGCGTCCCCCCGCGGAGAAAATCGTGATGAAGAAATATACGCGTTCCTGGGTCGTGCCCTTCGCGCTGATGGGCGTGGTGGGATGCACCAACACCGGGGCCGATGAATCGAAGGAGCCCGCTTCGACGGACGCTCAAGTGACGGCGTGGGTGCCCGGGAAGCCGCTGCCCGCCCACGCGCACGCCGAAGGAACGGCGCACACGCTCGAGGTCGACTGGGTCCGCCACGATGGTTCGATCGAGGAGTTGACCGACCACTCGGCTTTGATTGTCGGCGGCCGGGTGGAGGCCACGCGCTTCGACATCATCCGCACCTGGGCGCAGTCCAAGCTGGAGGGGCAGCCCTCCGGAGAGGCGAGCGGCATCTACGACGACCTTCCGGTCACCATCGCGACCGTGAGGATCGACGACCTCGCGCGCTCCTCGCCGGAGCTCAAGAGCGCCGCGGGCGGTGTGATGGCGCAGGGCGCCACCGTGGACGTCGTGTTCCCCGGCGGCCTGCTCTCCGACGGATGCACGCTCACGCCCCAGGACAACCCGCTGCCGAAGGTGGGCGAGCAGGCGGTCCTCTTCCTCACGCCGCAAGGGGGCACCGCGCCCCTCGCCACGCGCACCACGACGGGTGTCTACTCCTTGACCGGTGGACCGTTGGGGCGAGTCCTGGTGAAGGACGGCGTCATCCAGGGCGCGGGCTCGACGCGTCAGGCCACCGGGCTCGGCACGCACGTAGGCGCGCCGGTCACCGCGCTGCTCGACCGGGTCGAGGCCCGCGCGAAGGCCGTCCAGTACATGGGCCCCGACACGCGCGAGGAGCCCCTGTTCAAGGCGGGCCCCGACAGCGGCGTGACCGCCCAGAGCTGGTGCGGGCTCGCACGCTTCGGCTACAAGTGGTGCCGGAAGCCCACGAACGTCACCTTCACGGACTACACGGGCGCGAATTGGCCGGTCGGCGACGCCATGAACGCGTGGATGTACACGAGCGTCAACAACAGCTTGTATCTCCAGTGGCGTTCCAGCGGCGCCTCCGACGTCATGGTTTACGAGGGCAACTACGGCAGCGCCTGGTACGGGTACGCCACGAACTCCTGGTCGGGCTCCTGCCTGACCGGAAGCACCATCCGGCTGAACAACTATTACTACTCGGGCGCGCACTACGCGAAGACCGTCGCCATCCACGAAGTCGGGCACAGCATCGGCTTCAACCATCACTCGAACTGCAACTCGATCATGTACACGGACCCCACCCAGTGTGCGGCTGCCACCACGTCCTGCGACGCGCAGGCGGCGGCGGAGCTCTATCCGTACTGAGCGGGCTGATCACCGTCTGACCCACGCGCGCCTCCCGGCCCACCGCCGCGGAGGCGCGCACGTTTGGAGGGGCTCAGCCGCTCGCCCCATTGAGCATGGAGAACAGCGAGAACATCATCAAAGCAAAAACGATGGGAGCCAGCTTCCGAACGCGCCTCTTGTCATCCGCCAAAGCACTCATCCCTGGTGATGAATCTTCCCTCCTTGACGAGGCACTCCATCCACTCCACTCCCCCAGATTTCCGTTGCTCTCCGTGGGGGGCTCTCCAGAGCGATGAACGATGGCATCATCTGGCCCCCGCCTTCCGCACTCCCCTGCCCCCTCACCCGCAGACGCGGTTGCGGCCCCCCGCCTTCGCCTCGTACAGCTTGCCGTCCGCCGCTCGCTTCAGGTCCGACAGATCCCGGTGCTCCGCCTTCAGCACGGCCACTCCCAGGGAGATCGTCACCGGAATCACGTTCTTGTCGAACTCGAAGCGCTGCTTCTCCACCAGCTTCCTCGCCTTGTCCGACAGCTTCACCGCCCCCGCCAGGTCCACCTCCGGCAGCAGCAGCCCGAACTCCTCTCCCCCGTACCTCGCGAACACGTCCTCCCGCCGGATCTTCGTGCGCACCGTCGACGCCAGCTGCTTCAGCACGTAGTCCCCCGCCAGGTGCCCGTACCGGTCGTTCACCAGCTTGAAGTGGTCCACGTCGAACATCACCAGCGCCAGGCTCCGCTCGTACCTCCGAGACCTCGAGACCTCCCGCTCCAGCGCCTCCTCGAAGTAGCGCCGGTTGTAGATCTGCGTCAGCCCGTCCATCGTCGTCAGCCGGTAGATCTCATCGTGGTACGCCGCCTCGATGTTCCCCCCGGCGATGAACTTGAAGATCGTCCTGCCGATCTTCACCAGGTCCCCGTTGCTCAGCGCCTTCTCGCCCCGCACCGGCTGGTCGTTCACGAACGTGCCGTTCGTCGACTCGAGGTCCTTGATGAACACCCCTCGCGTCGTGTTCGTGATGCACGCGTGGTTGCGGCTGATGGCCTCCTGGTCCACCTGGATGTCCGCCTTCGACGAGCGGCCAATCAGGATCTCCGCCTTGCCCAGGTCGTGCTTGCGGCCCAGCTCCAGGCCGTAGATCACCACCAGTGCCGCGTCCAGGTTGAGCGGTCGCTCCGAGATCTTCGAGATGACCGTGACGACCGTGTCGTTCTGCGCCATACCCGACAGGACGGTATCACCGGGAAAACCCTGAAGGCCAGCAGGCTCTCCGTCCCATCCCAAGGCACATGGGCGCACATCGGGTGCCGCGCGTGGGTGGCCCGGACCTGGGAGGAGCCATGCGCTCCACCCGCCCGCTCCTCGCAAGTGCCTGCTGCGCGGCGCGAGAAGCGGGGCCCGATCGCTCTCCTCGGAGGAGCTGACGGCCAAGACGCAGGTGATCGCGCGGCAGGTGGAGCGACTGGGGCAGCTCGTGGATGAGTTGCTGGACATCTCCCGCCTCACGGAGGGGCGCCTGTCCTTCCAGCTCGAGAACGTGGATCTGGCGGAGGTGGGGCGGGAGGTGGCGACGCGCTTCCACGAGGAGTTCGTCCTGGCCGGCAGCGCCCTGGTCCTGCACGGACTGGCTCACCCCGTGGTGGGACGGTGGAACCGACTGCGGCTGGAGCAGGTGGTCATCAGCCTGCTGACCAATGCCCTCAAGTATGGCCAGGGCCGGCCCCCAGGTCGGCTCGACCTTCACGGTAGGGCTCCCCCGCCAGCCCACGCGGGAGCCCCCGCCCTTGCCGCACTGAATGGAGTGACTATCCGACACCCCCGGCGGGAGCACGGGCCGGGCGTTATCTCTGGTGTTACAGTCCCCGGTCAGGGAGAGTCCGTCGTAGGCTCCCCCTGCTACCGGGCAAGCGGGCACCTGGAGGCATTCCCGCTCACGGAGGCCTCGTGTCAGGCTCGGGACGTAAGAAAGGCGGGCTGCCTCACATCCTCACCGGGCCCCCCTGTCGTACCGGAGCGGCCTGTCCCACCTTTGGAGGGGACAGGTCTGAAACCCATCTCGAAGGAGCTTCACATCATTCGCGAACAGAGAAGCAGCCGCGGCGGTAGCCGCGACCAGAGAACCAACCGCCGTATCCGCGCTCGCGAGGTCCGAGTCGTGGGCTCGGATGGCGGGCAGCTTGGCGTCATGCCCCTTGAGGCGGCGCTGGATAAGGCCCGGAGCGAGGGCCTGGATCTCGTCGAGATCAGCCCCATGGCCAGTCCACCGGTCTGCAAGATCATGGACTACGGCAAGTTCAAGTACGAGGAGAAGAAGAAGGCCTCGGAATCGCGGCGGGCCCAGGTCAA
>NZ_DASVWK010000673.1:0-9733 GCF_036389735.1 Archangium sp.
GCAGGTGGCCACGCTGGGCGCGGTGCGTCTCAAGACGCACCAGATGGACTTCTTCCAGCGTGACCACGCGTGGTTCGCCGGGTTCGCGCCCGCGAATGATCCGGAGATCGCCGTGGTGGTGATCAACGAGCACGGTGGCCACGGAGGCGCGGACGCCGCGCCCACCGCCATGGCGGTCATCAAGAAGTACTTCGACCTGAAGAAGGAGGACGCGGCCAACCCGCCTCCTCGCCAGAACACGCCGTACGTGCCGTCGCTGATGGTGGCGCCGAGCCAGGACGACATCTCGCTCACCCGGGGCTCGGCTCCGGTCGCCGGGGGGAACGATGCAGTTGCGCATTGAGCGGAGGATGGTGCCTCACATCCCGTGGGGCCTCATCTTCAGCGTGCTCGCGGTGTGCGGGCTGGGCATCTTCAACCTGGCCTCGGCCTCGCGCGCGCAGGCCTCGCCGGTGTGGACGAGCCAGGGCATCTACCTGGGCGTGAGCCTGCTGGTGGGGCTCGTGGTGTGCCTGGTGGACTACCGCGTCATCCAGCGCATGGCGCTGCCCATCTACGTGCTCAACATCCTGGCGCTGCTCGCGCTGCGCGTCATCGGACACAAGGCCAAGGGCGCGGAGAGCTGGTTCGTCGAGGGCCCCATCCGCATCCAGCCCGCCGAGTTCATGAAGATCGGCGTGCTGCTGATGCTGGCCAAGGTCTACCACGACGACTTCAAGCCCGGAGAGGGCTCCTACGGCCTCAAGCGCCTGATCAAGCCGGTGCTGGTGGTGATGGTGCCCTTCACGCTGGTGCTGGTGCAGCCGGACCTGGGCACCGCGCTGATGATCTTCCTGTCCTCGCTGACGGTCATCCTGTTCGGCAAGGTGCGCTGGTACCTCGTGGCGGTGATGGTGGTGGGCATCCTCGCCGGGGCGATCATCATCTGGAACGACTACGTGCGGGAGATGCCCGAGCCGCGCACGACGCTCGTGCGGCACCTGCTCAAGCCGCACCAGAGCAAGCGCATCTCCGGGTGGTTGGATCCGGAGTCGGACCTGCGCGGCAGCGGCTACCACGCCGCCCAGTCGAAGATCGCCGTGGGCTCCGGCGGGCTCACCGGCAAGGGCTGGAAGGAGGGCACCCAGACGGGTCTGTCCTTCCTCCCCGAGCAGCACACGGACTTCATCTTCTCCGTGTGGGCCGAGGAGCACGGCTACCTCATGTGCGTGCTGCTGCTGGTGCTCTACGGGTTGATCTTCACGCTCGGATTGGGAGTGGGGTTCACCGCCCGGGACAGGTTCGGCGCCTTCGTGGCGGTGGGCGTGGTGTCGATGCTCTTCTGGCAGGTGTTCGAGAACATCGGCATGGTCATCGGCCTGCTACCGGTGACGGGCATCACCCTGCCGCTGCTCAGCTACGGCGGCTCCTCGCTGGTGAGCGTGATGCTCAGCATCGGGCTGCTGGTGAACATCAGCATGCGCCGCCACATGTTCTGACCCCTTGCTTCCAGTCGACTGGAAGCGGTTGCTCGTAGTCGACTACGAGCGAGCCCTCACCAGCGGTGCCAGGTGAAGAGCAGGTCGATGAGCTGGGCCTCACCAGGGCCGTAGTGGGCCGTGCGCGGCACGAGGTCGGGGACGGGAGTGAAGAGGACCTCGTTGGACAGGCGGGTGAAGCCAAAGGTGGACTCGATGAGGCTGGCGAGTCTGGTCTCCCGCTCCTGGAACTCGGGAGGGAAGGGCGGAAAGCGGAGCCAGCCCTCCCGTGGGAGGCCGGGGCCCTTATTCACCGTCAGTGACACGTAGAGGGCATAGACCGGTGCTATCTGGCTCAGCAGGCAGACGACCTCTTCACAACGAGGATCTCCTGTCACGAATCCCGGTTGGGACACGCGAACGCCATAGCAGGGGTCATGCCGGGGGATGGTCGTGTCCCAGGGTGAGCAGTCGGGGAACTCCCCACGCAGCCGCTGGATGAAGTCCTTCCAGGCCTGTGTGGGCTTCTCGTTGGCGAGAACCACCTCTGTGAGGCGCTGGCCTTCCTCGGACTCCTTGTACCGAGGCACGTCGTTGCGCGTTCCGGACGGGTAGAAGCGATGGACGAGTTGGACGAGCGCGTCGGCCGTCAATTCTGGAGGCATGCGTGCTGAGTTCAGAGCGCGCGGCCGGTGAGGATGACGGTGACGACGGTGAAGTAGATGACCACGCCGGTGACGTCCACCAGCGTGGCCACGAAGGGCGCCGAGGCGGTGGCCGGATCCAACCCGAGCCGCCGCAGCAGGAAGGGCAGCATCGAGCCGCACAGCGTGCCGAACATCACCACGCCCACCACGCTCAAGCCCACCGCCAGCCCCACCCACGCGTAGTGGGGGCCGTAGAGCGTTTCATGCTGCGGCCAGACCAGGATGCGCAGCAGGCCCAGCAGTCCCAGGAAGAGGCCCAGCGCCAGTCCACTGATCATCTCGCGCACCGCCACCCGCCACCAGTCCTGGAGCGTCACGTCGCGCACCGCCAGCGCGCGGATGATGAGCGAGGTGGCCTGCGAGCCCGAGTTGCCTCCCGAGGAGATGATGAGCGGCACGAAGGCGCTGAGGAACACCGCCTGGGCGATGGCGTCCTGGTAGTGCGCCATGGCCGTGGCGGTGAACATCTGCCCCACGAAGAGCACCGTCAGCCAGCCCACCCGCTTGCGCAGCATTCCCGCGATACCGATGTCCAGGTAGGGCGCCTCCAGGGCCTCCATACCGCCGATGCGCTGGATGTCCTCGGTGGCCTCCTCCTCGGCCGCGTCCAGCACGTCGTCCACGGTGATGATGCCCACCAGCACGCCCTGGGAGTCCGTTACCGGGAGGGCCACCCGGTCGTACTTCTCGAACATGCTGATGAACTCCTCGCGGTCCGCCGTGGCCGGGATGCTCACCAGCTGCCGATCGTGGATGTCCGTCACCGGGGTCTTCGGCTCCGCCAGCACCAGCGAGGCCAGCCGCACGTCGTCCAGCAGCCGGCCCTTCTCGTCCACGATGTAGAGCACGTGCAGCGTCTCGCGGCCCTGCCCGTGCGAGCGCACGTACGCGAGCGCCTCACCCGCCGTCAGGTTGCCCGGGATGGTGAGGTACTCCGGCGTCATGTAGCGGCCGGCGCTCTTGTCCGGGTAGCCCAGCAGGTTGCGCGCCACCTTCAACTGGTCCGGCGACAGCGAGGTGAGCAGCCGCTTCGTCACCTCCGCCGGCAGCTCCTCGAGCAGGCGCGTCCGGTCGTCCGGTGCCATCTCGTCCAGCAGGTTCTTCAGCGGCTCGGTGCCCAGCGTCGCGACGATCTCCGTCTGCTGGTGCGGTGGGAGGTACTCGAAGACGAGCGCCGCCGTGTCGCGCGGCAGCAGTCGGAAGATGACGCCGCTCTCCTCGGGAGGCAGGTCCTCGATGACCTCGGCCATGTCGGCCGGATCCATGTCCGTGAAGGCATCGCGCAGCGCGTTCCAGTTCTTGGCCGCGATGAGCGCGTCGAACTCTGGCTTCAGGAGGTTTCCCAGCATGCAATCTCCGCGCGCGGACAGGCGCGCGCATGGTGTATGAAACGCGTCGGTCGGGGTACGGAAATCGGACCGTGCCCGCTGGAGGAGAAGATGGACAGGAAGGGCCCCCGCAAGAAGGCACCCGGCGACGCCACGGACACCGAGCCCCCGGAGGCGACCGAGCCAGCCGTCCCCCGGCCCGAAACGGCCACCCCCACGGCCCCGCCCATGGCGGCGAGAGCAGAGCCTCCTCGCGCCCCGGCTTCCCGGCCCGAGCCGCCCCGGCGTCCAGAGCCTCCCCCCGCCGCCGCGCGCCCGGACCCGTTCCGCCGGCCCTCCCCCCCGGTGCCGGCCTCCCGGCCCGGGTTTCCCGGGCGTGCCCCCCCGGCGGTGCCCACCGGTCCCCGGAGCCTCTTCCCCCGCATCGAGGCCGGGAGCGTGGAGGAGTTCGAGCACCGGCACTTCCCCCGCGCCCAGCTCACCACGAACTTCGAGCTGTGGATCGACGAGGAGGGGGATCGGCGCTTCACCGCCACCCTGCGCTCGGTCAACGTGAGCGTGAGCGGGGCCTTCCTGGAGAGCACCTTCTTCCTGCCGATGGACACCCTGCTGCGGGTGCGCTTCGCGCTGGAGGAGGGCGCGGCTCCCGTGGAGGCACGGGCCCGCATCGTGCGCGAGGAGCGTCCCCAGCGGGAGGGGGAGGATGCCTCGGGCTTCGGCATCCGCTTCGAGGAGTTCTACGGGCAGACGGAGGTGTCGCTGGCGCGCCTCTTCCTGGACCTGCGGCTGCGCACCTTCGCCGAGGAGTACCTGCGCTCCAACCGCGCCCGCGGCCTGCCCAACGAGCTGGAGCGGGTGGTGGACGCGCTCGCGGCCTGGGAGCTGCTCAAGGCCAACAAACCCACGGACACCTGGCGGGGCGAGTAATCCGGACGGGCTTCACCCGCGCGGAGTCCCCAGAGGAGCTCCGCGCGGGAGGACGGCACGGCTTCAGAGCACCTTCTGGAGCGCGGCCTCGAGCTTCGCCTTGGGCACGGCGCCGACGATCTGCTCCACCACCTTGCCGCCCTTGAAGACGAGCAGGGTGGGGATGGAGCGGATGCCGTACATCTGCGGCGTGTTCTGGTTGTCGTCGATGTTGACTTTGGCCACCTTGACCTTGCCCTTGTACTGCGTCGCCAGCTCCTCGATGGCGGGGGCGATGGCCCGGCACGGGGCGCACCAGGTGGCCCAGAAATCCACCAGCACGGGCTGGTCGGACTTCAGCACTTCCTTCTCGAACTCCCCATCCGCGATGTTCATCACGTCAGCGCCTGCCATGGTGTCTCCTCCGGCGTGCAGGGTAAGCAAGGAGGCGCGTGCTCTAGTACGCGCCCGCCAGGCCTGCAAGGTCCGGCTTGAAAGTCCTTCGCCTGCTTAGATGCGGACGGGGCAAGAGCGTCGCAACCCGTTCATCAGGAGAAGTCGCTTCGGCCTGGAGCGGGTGGGTGTAAGCTAGCCCTCGCGATGAGGCTCTTTCTTTCCCAGACCCAGCTCGAAGAATGGGCGCTAGACGACAAAGCCGACGTCAAGGACGGCCAGTTGGTGGTTTCGGGTGAGCAGGGCGTCTACCCGGTCACTCCCGCCGTGCACCTGGTGCAGGTCGTCTCCGGGGAGGACACCCACGGCCTGGTGACCAAGGTGAAGACGGACTCGCAGCTCGCCTCCCTGGGTGCCGAGCAGATGGCCGACTCGGTGCTGCTCGGGGACACGGCATACGAGGTCGTCCCCGGTTATCTGGCCGAGGTGTCCATTTCCCCCTCGGATGCTCCCTCGGCGGACGGCAAGCCGGGCTCCGAGACGGATCTCCTCGCCGCCTTTCTTTTGAACAAGATGGGCTGAGACACTCGGTCCAATAGGTTGTATCCGCCATGAATCACGCGCTGGTCTCCCTCGCCTGCCACGCCTACGTCGTCGCGGCGCTGGTCTACCTCGCCTACCTCATCCGTCAGTGGGAGGCACTCGCCACCACCGGACGGGTGTTGGTGGGCACGGGACTGGCGCTGCATGGCGTCGCCCTCTTCGGGCTCTTCGGAGCCCAGGGCGGGCGTCCGGTGGGCGTGGCCCAGGGCTTCTCCACCTTCGCCTTCCTCCTGCTGGCCATCTTCCTGGTGGTGGATGTGCGCTACCGCAAGCCGGTGATTGGCGCCTTCATCACCCCGCTGGCGGTGGCGGTGTTGATGCCGGGCCTGCTGCTGGATGGGGGGGAGCCCCTGCCCCCGCACGTGCAGCGGCCCCTGTTGCCCCTGCACATCACCATCGCCCTGCTGGGCGTGGCCGCCTCCGCGCTGGCCGCCGGGGTGGCCGTCATGTACCTGCTGATGGAGCGGCAGGTGAAGGGCAAGCGCTTCGGCCTGCTCTTCTCCCGGCTGCCCTCGCTGGAGTTCCTCGACACCCTCAACCGCCGGCTGGTGGTGGTGGGCTTCATCGCCCTGTCGGTGACGCTCATCACCGGGGCCTTCTTCTCCAGCGCGGCGCCGGGCTTCTTCTGGGCCTGGCAGTCCAAGCAGATCGCCACGCTGGTGGCCTGGGCTGTCTTCGCCGCGCTCGTCAGTGCCCGCTCCGTGGGCGGGTGGCGGGGCCGGCGCGTCGCTGTCTTGACCATGACGGGGTTCGGTTTGCTCCTGGTGTCCTTCCTCTCCTCGTATGACTTCATCCACATTGGCGGAGGTTGGCGCTAGCCATGGAGTTCCTGTGCATCGGCCTGTCGCACCGGACCGCGCCCCTCTCCGTACGTGAGCGGCTCGCCCTGCCGGAGCCCCGGCAGGTGGAGCTGTTGCAGCGGCTGGCCCAGGCGCCCAACGAGGCCTTCCTCGTCTCCACGTGCAACCGGGTGGAGCTGTACCTGGCGGCGCCGGACGTGAACCGGGCGCGCGAGAACGCCCTCGACGAGCTCCAGCACCTCGGGGGCCCGGAGGCGCTCGAACACCTCTTCGAGCACAAGGGAGAGGACGCGCTGGTGCACCTCTTCCGGGTGGCGGCGAGCCTGGACTCCATGGTGCTGGGCGAGGCGCAGATCCTCGGCCAGGTGAAGGACGCCTTCGAGCGGGGCCAGGGAGCGGGCGCGGTGCGCGGCGAGCTGACGCGCGTGTGCGCCTCGGCCTTCGGCTGCGCCAAGCGGGTGCGGACGGAGACGGCCATCGGCCGGTCCGCCACCTCCATGGCCAGCGCGGCCGTGTCCCTGGCCAGCAAGGTGTTCGACGGGCTGGGGGACAAGACGGTGCTGCTGGTGGGCGCGGGTGAGATGGCGGAGCTGGCCGCGCGTCACCTGAAGCAGGCGGGCGCCACCCGCATCCTCGTGGCCAACCGCACGCTGGCGCGCGCCGAGGCCCTGGCGGCCGAGGTGGGGGGCGCCGCGCGGCCCTTCGAGGAGCTGCACTCGCTGCTCACCTCCGCGGACGTGGTGGTGTGCAGCACGGCGTCGCCGGTGCCCCTCTTCACCAAGGAGAACGTGGGCGCGGTGGCCAAGGCGCGCAAGCACCGCACCCTCTTCATGGTGGACCTGGCGGTGCCGCGCGACATCGCCCCCGAGGTGGGGGAGCTGGACTGGGTGCACGCCTACGACGTGGACGACATCCAGAAGTTCGTGGCGGACAACGCCGCCGCCCGCGCCGAGGAGGCGCAGAAGGCGGGCGTGCTGGTGGCGCAGGAGGTGGCCCGCTTCGTGCGCGAGCGCGCCGTGCGCAACGGCGTGCCGGTGCTGGCCCAGCTTCGCCAGCGCGCCGAGGCCATCGCCCGCTCCGAGGTGGAGCGCACCCTGTCCAGCCTGGGCGACGGCCTCACCGACAAGCAGCGCAAGAGCATCGAGGCGATGGGCCGCGCCATCGTCAACAAGCTGCTGCACGAGCCCACGGCCCGGCTGCGGGCGGTGGGCCCCGAGCACGAGGGCAACCGGCTGGCGGGCGCCGCCGCCGAACTCTTCGGGCTCGAGGAGGCTCCCGCGCGCACCGAGGTGGGGCCCAACGTGGTGGTCCAGGGAGGGAAGGGATGAAGGCCATTCGCATCGCCACCCGGCAGAGCCCACTGGCGCTCTGGCAGGCCCGACACGTGGGCTCGCTGCTCACCCAGCTTCACCCGGGCCTGGAGGTCTCCTTCGTGGAGATGACCACCGCCGGGGATCGCTTCCTCTCCGCGCCCCTGTCCACCGTGGGCGGCAAGGGGCTGTTCGTGAAGGAGATCGAGCAGGCCCTGCTCGATGGCCGCGCGGACCTGGCCGTGCACAGCCTCAAGGACATGACGTCCGTGCTGCCCGCCGGCCTGCTGCTGGCGGCCGTGCCCAAGCGGGAGGATCCGCGCGACGCCTTCTGTAGCCCGGCCGGGCTCTCGCTGGACACGCTGCCCCAGGGCGCTCGCGTGGGCACGTCCTCGCTGCGGCGCAGCTGCATCCTGCGTTCGCGGCGGCCGGACCTGGAGATCGTCAGCCTGCGCGGCAACGTGCAGACCCGGCTGGCGCGCACGCGCGAGCTGGGGCTGGCCGGCGCGGTGCTGGCCGCCGCGGGCCTCAAGCGACTGGGGCTGGAGACGGAGATCACCGAGGTGCTGCCCACCAGCCTCAGCCTGCCCGCGGTGGGGCAGGGGGTGCTCGCCATCCAGTGCCGCACCGAGGACGCCGAGGTGCGCCACCTGCTGGCGCCGCTGGAGGACGCGGCCACGCGCGTGGCGGTGACGGCCGAGCGCGCCCTCATGGCCCGACTGGAGGGTGGGTGCACCGTGCCCCTGGCCGGCCATGCCACCGTGGAGGGCGACACCGTCCACCTGCGTGGACTCGTGGGGCGGCCGGACGGCTCGAAGGTGGTGGAGGGCGAGCGCACGGGCCCCGTGGAGACGGCCCACTCGCTGGGCGAGGCCCTCGCCGAGGAGCTGCTCTCGCGCGGCGCGGCGGAGATCCTCCGGGATTTCGGGCGTCCCTCGCCCGTACCGGAGCCGTAGGGCTTCCGGGCCTCATCCAAAAGGTAGGGGCCCCCGCGAGTTGCCGAGGGACTTTTCCGCCGGCCTGCTAGAGTGCCCGGCCGTGGAAAGGCGACTTGAAGGCATCCGCGTCCTGGTGACGCGCCCCCGTGAACGCTCCGAGGAGCTGTGCTTCCTCCTGGAGGACGAGGGCGCGGAAGTGGTGCACGTGCCGCTGTTGGAGCTGCGGCCCCCGGAGGATCCACGCCCGCTGATGGCGGCCGCGGAGTCCATCCAGCGCTACAGGTGGGTGGTGTTCGCGAGCCCCTCGGCGGTGGAGGCGCTGGTGGAGGCACTGCGCGAGTCCGGCATGATGGAGTGGCTGTCGCGGGTGCGCATCGCCGTGGTGGGGCCGCGCACGGCACGCGCCGTGGAGGCCTTCGGACTGACGGTGGCCGCCGAGCCGCCCGAGGGCACCGGCATGGCGCTCTACGAGGCCATGCGGAGCACGCTGGAGCCAGAGGACGAGGTGCTGCTGCCGGCCGCGGAGGAGGGGCGCCGCGAGCTGGAGGACGCGCTGCGCGAGCACGGTGCTCGGGTCACCCGGGTCACGGCGTACCGCTCCCTGCCGGCGCCGCTGTCCCCCGAGGCCCGGGCGCTGCTCGAGTCTTCCCCACCGGACGTGGCCCTCTTCGCCTCGCCGCGCACGGCGGAGACGTTCCTGGAGGCGGTGGGGCACGAGCGGCTCGGCGCGGCACGGCTGGTGGCCATCGGCCCCACCACCGCCACGGCCCTGACGCAGTTGGGGCTGCCAGTGGCCGCGGTGGCCGAGCGTCCCACGTCCGAGGCGCTGGTCGAGGCCACCATCCGGGCGATTCGCGGATAGACTGGGGGCTACTGAATGCCGGGAGGGCGGGGCAGGTGCCCCCACCATCCGCCCGGTGGAGGAGTCCTCACGATGTGGCGTGGTCTGTCGCGTTGGCTGGTGGTGGTCTGCGCCCTCGCTGGGAGCACCCTGGCGCTGGCCAACACCTACCCCGGGCTCGACTTCTGGATGATGCACTCGCAGTCCTCCCCCTTCCGCTATTACGTGGATGATCGGAACGAGCGGCCCGCGGGCATCGCGCTCTCCGAGGTCCAGAAAGCCGCGGATGGGGCCTTCCAGGCGTGGGGGAGCGTGGACTGCGCGCACCCCGCCTTCACCTCGGGCGGCGGCACCTCCGCGCAGTCCCTGTCCCACATCAACGACTCGCGGGACCGCTACAACGTGACGCCCGTGTTCATCACGGACAAGAACGACCCCGCCTACAGGGAG
>NZ_DASVWK010000674.1:0-11802 GCF_036389735.1 Archangium sp.
CTCGGGCTATGCGAAGAACCAGTACGACAAGAAGCTGGCGGCGGCCTACCAGCACCTGTCCTCCCGCCAGTTGCCCGACTTGAGCGTGCGCGAGGGGCAGCTGCGGCTCATGTTCCTGGGCTTCGATCCGGGCTCCGTCGACGGGGCGCTCGGCCCGAACACGAAGGCGGCCCTGAACCAGTTCCAGAGCCAGCATCAATTGCCCATCACCTCTCTCTTCGACCCGGCCACTCTGGAGGCGCTGCGGGCCCGGAGCGCGCCCCGCCCCGCGCCGGTGGAGGTCCTCGCGGTTTCCGCCTCGGTGAGCCACCCGCCGGCAACGCACGCCCCCGAGCCCGTCACCGCTGTACAGCTGGCACCGGTCGAGCCCGCTCCATCCGAGGTGTCGGCGGTGGTGGAAGACCCGTCGCTCCCCGCGCACCTGTCCGAGCAGCTCCGTCAGCGACTCGCGCAGCCGCTCGACAAGGCCGTCCAGGACGAGCTTGCCCGTCTCCTGGTGCTGCGGACCAAGGCGGCTCGGGAGCTCGGCCCCAGTGCGGTCCAGAATATCGACCTGGGTCTCACGGCCCTGCTGGCGGAGCAGCCCAACGTCGCGTTCGTGCGGAGCATCCGTCGGCGCATCGCCTCCATGCTCGCCGACCACCTCTACCCACTGCGCCCGCTTCCCATCTTGCGCTCGAGCTCGCCCGCCACGCAGGTGGTGCTCGGGCTGGCGCTGCTGCTGCTCGCCGCGAACGGGATGTCCGCCTTCGCGCACCTGGTGCTGACCAGCGAGAGCTCCATGCTCTTCGGCGTCTCCATCCGCGCGCTGCTGATGGTGGGGCTGTGCGGCGCCAGCGGCAGCGCGGTGAGCATCCTCACGCGGCTCGGAGACTTCGAGAAGCTGCGGGGCGCCAGCCGCACCTCCATGGTGATGCTGGGCTTCTTCAAGCCCGTGGTGGGCCTGTACTGCGCGCTCTTCGCCTTCGCGCTGATGAAGTCGGGTCTGCTGCCCCTCAAGGCGGCGACGCCGGAGTCGGAGCTGTACCTCTCCATGGCCGTGTGCTTCCTGGTCGGCTTCAGCGAGCGACTCGCGCAGGACATGTTCGCCCGGGCGGAGGAGCGCTTCACCTCGGCGACCGGAAGGTCTCCTTAAGAAGGGGGCGCCTGGGCTCGATGACGCCCCGTGCAGCAACCTCCTCGCGCGAGTCAAGAGGCGTGATGCACCCACCGCTGCGCACCGTGGGCGAGGGGTGCTTCCGCGTAAGTGCCTGTCACGACTTGGGACCGCGACGTAGCGCTACATGTTCGTAGCTGAGAACTTGCCAAAGGTCGCGACTTGCTGAAGATGTGTGGTGTGCAGGTGCGCGCGCGGGCACGCGAGCCCTGCGTCAAAAGAAGGAACAACATGGACCAGTTCGACCAGAACAAGCAGGCCGCAAAGATTCGTGTCGTCGGCGTCGGGGGCGCCGGCTGTAACGCGGTCAACACGATGATCATGGCGAAGCTTGAGCGGGTCGACTTCATCGCCGCCAACACCGACGTGCAGGCGCTCGCGGCGAACAAGGCGCCGGTGCGGCTGCAGCTCGGACAGACCCTCACCAAGGGTCTCGGCGCTGGCGCCAACCCGGAGATGGGCCGCGAGGCCGCGCTCGAGTCGCGCGATCAGATCGCCGCCATGCTCGAGGGCGCGGACATGGTGTTCGTCACCGCCGGCATGGGTGGCGGCACGGGCACGGGCGCCGCTCCCATCATCGCGGACATCGCCAAGAGCCTCGGCTGCCTCACGGTGGGCGTGGTCACCAAGCCCTTCCTCTTCGAGGGCAACAAGCGCCGCAAGCAGGCGGAGCAGGGCCTCGTGGAGCTCAAGGCCGCGGTGGACACCCTCATCACCATCCCCAACCAGCGGCTGCTCACGCTCAGCACCGAGCCCATGCCGCTGCTGGAGACGTTCAAGCGCGCCGATGAGGTGCTCCTCAACGCCGTCCAGGGCATCTCGGACCTCATCCAGTACCACGGCTACATCAACGTCGACTTCGCCGACGTGAAGACCATCATGAGCGACAAGGGCCTGGCGCTCATGGGCACCGGCCACTCCTCGGGCGACAAGCGCGCGCTCACCGCCATGCAGCAGGCCATCTCCAGCCCGCTGCTGGAGGACATCTCCATCGACGGCGCCACCGGCCTGCTCATCAACATCACCGGCGGCCGCGACATGACCCTCCAGGAGGTCAACGAGGCGCTCACGCTGGTGCACGACGCGGCCGATCAGGACGCGGAGATCATCTTCGGCTCGCTCATCGACGAGAACATCCGCGACGAGGTGAAGATCACCATCATCGCCACGGGCTTCGTGTCGCGCGATGCGAAGGTGCGTCAGCCGGTGGCCCCGGTGGTGCAGGTGCCCGTCATCACCCGGCCGCCGCCCATCTCGCTCACCGCGGCGCGCGACCGCGAGGAGGTGGCGAGCCTGGTGCCCGCCAAGGCCGGCGCGCGGACGATGTCGTCGGTGGAGGGGCGCTCGCTCTCCGGTCGCACCGCGGTCGTGAAGGACGCGGCGCTGCCCCTGGACGAGGATCAGTTCGACATCCCCACCTTCCTGCGTCGCCAGGGCCAGACGGAGATGCCGTAAGAGGCTAGCGCCCGGGGAGGCGGGCCACGCTCGCCGCCCGGTGGTGCCGCCCCGAGAGCGCGTCACTGCGCGCCAGCAGGGTGTCCAACTCGCGGTAGAGCTCGTCGATGCGCTCCGGCAGGCGGGGCGCGGGGACGACTCCATCCCCGGAGAGCTGCTCCAGCAGCGAACTCGCGCGCTGGAGGAGCTGGTGGGCCCGGAGCAGGGCGCGACCCGCGCGCGTGCCCTGGGGGGAGAAGAGGGTTCCTCCCTGGTAGAGGGCCTCGATGGCCGCGCGGTTGGTGCGAAGGCGCTCGTTCAGCCGCGCCCGATAGAGCTCCAGGCGTCGCTCGAGGCGCGCGCCCTGGAGGTCCACCACTGTTCCTGTCGTGGGCTTCACGGCCAGGGACGCTACGCCACTATCCTACATCCCCGCAACTTCCCGGCGGGCGGCGCGTTGTCTCCTTGTCAGGTCGAGGGGTCGAGGTTTAGGTTGCCCGGCCTCACAACGGAGGGGACGCGGGCCATGTTCAAGAAGCTGCTCATCGCCAACCGGGGTGAGATCTCCCGGCGCATCAACACGGTGGCCAAGGGGATGGGAATCTCCACCGTGGCCGTCTACTCGGACGCGGACGCGGAGCTGCCCTTCGTGAAGGAGGCGGACGAGGCGGTGCGGCTCGGGCCGGCCCCGGCCAAGGAGAGCTACCTCAACATCCCCGCCATCATCGCGGCGGCGAAGTCCACCGGCGCGGACGCGGTGCACCCCGGCTACGGCTTCGTGTCGGAGAACGCCGAGTTCGCCACCGCGTGCACGGCCGCCGGCATCACCTTCGTGGGTCCGCCGCCCGAGGCCATGCTTCGGATGAAGGACAAGAGCCAGGCGCGCAAGCTGGTGGTCGCCGCCGGAGTGCCCGTGGTGCCCGGCACCGAGGACGTGCTGCCGGACGTGGCCGCCGCGCTGGTCGCCGCCGAGCGCATCGGCTACCCCGTGCTGTGCAAGGCCGCGGGCGGCGGAGGTGGCATCGGCATGGCCGCCGCCAAGGACCCGGCCGAGCTGGAGAAGGTCTTCCGCCAGTGCACGGATCGGGCGAAGGCCGCCTTCGGCCGCGAGGGCGTCTACATCGAGCGCTACTTCCCGGCCCCCCGCCACATCGAGGTGCAGATTCTCGGTGACCACCACGGCCACCTCATCCACTGCCTGGAGCGCGAGTGCTCCATCCAGCGCCGGCACCAGAAGGTGGTGGAGGAGGCTCCCTCGCCGCTCTTCGCGGACGGGCGCAACCCGGAGCTGGTCCAGAAGCTGTTCACGGCGGCCGTCACCGCGGCCAAGGCCTTCGGCTACGCCAACGCCGGCACGGTGGAATTCCTCTACTCGGACGGCGACATCTACTTCATCGAGATGAACGCCCGGCTCCAGGTGGAGCACCCGGTGACGGAGCTGACCACGGGGTTGGATCTCATCGGCTGGCAGCTGCGCATCGCCTCCGGCGAGAAGCTCACCGTGAAGCAGGAGGACGTGAAGCGGCGCGGGGCGGCACTCGAGTTCCGCATCTACGCGGAAGACCCCGTGAAGTTCTTCCCCTCGCCGGGCCCGCTCAAGGTGTTCCAGCCGCCCACGGGCGAGGGCGTGCGCCTGGACTCGGGCTACGCCGAGGGCAACACCGTCACCCCGAACTACGATCCGATGATCGCCAAGCTCATCGTCTCGGGCGCCACGCGCGCCGAGGCGATCGAACGCTCCATCCGGGCGCTCCAGGGCTTCCGCATCGAGGGCATCAAGACGAACATCCCCCTGCACCTGCGCATCCTCCAGGATCCGGTCTTCCAGGCGGGCGACCTGAATACGCGCTTCCTGGAGCAGCACGCGAAGCCGTAGCCGAGGGGCAGTCCCTATCCCCGCAGCACCGAGAGCATTCAGCCCAGGAGGGCACAGCGTATGGCGGACGTGGCGGCGCACATCACCGGAACGGTGTGGAAGATCGAGGTCAAGGTCGGGCAGAAGGTCTCCTCGGGGGACACGCTCGTCATCCTCGAGTCCATGAAGATGGAGATGCCGGTGGAGGCGACCGAGGACGGCACGGTGAAGGAGATCCGTTGCAAGGAGGCCCAGTCCGTCAACGAGGGCGACGTCCTCGTGGTGCTCGAGTAGCGGACGCGCGTGGTGCAGCCGTCCACCCTGCTCGTGGAGGACCGGGACGATGGTGTCCGGGTCCTCACCCTGTCCAACCCGGCGCGGCGCAACGCGCTCGATGACGGCCAGGTGGCCCGGCTGGACGAGGCCCTGGCCTCGGCTCCGGGGAAGGTGCGCGCCGTCCTCATCCGGGGCGCGGGCGGCACCTTCTGCTCGGGCTATGACCTGAACGTGCTGGGGGCTCCCACCGAGGACAGCCTGCCGGACGACGCGCTCATGGAGTGCCTCGCCCGGCTGGAGTCCCTCCCGCTGCCCAGTGTCGCGCTGGTGCAGGGCTGGGCCTTCGGGGCCGGCTTCGACCTGTCGGCCTCGTGCGACTTCCGCATTGGCTCGGAGGACGCCGTCTTCTCCATGCCCCCGGCGCGGCTGGGCATCGTCTACGCCTCGGACGGGCTGATGCGCGCGGCCCGGCTGGTGGGCGTGGCGCGCGCCAAGAACCTCTTCCTCACCGGCCGGCGGCTGGACGGGAAGGAAGCACTGACCTGGGGCCTGCTGGACGAGTGCCTCCCGGTGGCCGACGCCGAGGCGCGGGCCCTGGAGCTGTGCCGGACGCTCGCGGCGCAGGCTCCTCTGGCGGTGGCGGGGATGAAGGAGGCCTTCCGGCTGCTCACGCGTCCGACGCTGTCGGCCGACGAGCGGACGCACCTGCGCGAGGTGCGGACCCGGGCCTTCAACAGCGAGGACGCGAAGGAGGGCAGGGCGGCCTTCCTGGAGAAACGCACGCCCCGCTTCCGCGGCCAGTGAGGCTGGCCGCCCCCTGACGGTTCAGGTGTCGCCGAACAGCTCGCCCATCCGCAGCTGGAGCGCGGAGGCGATCTTGTACAGCGACGAGATGGACGCCGAGGACTCGGCGCGCTCGATCTGCGACAGCAGCGACACGGACAGGCCGGTGCGGCGCGCGAGCTGCTTGAGCGTGAGGTCCTGCGTCTTGCGCGCGTCGCGGATGGTGCGGCCGATGGCGCGGTGCAGGTCCGCCTCGGGATCCTGCGACAGGCCCTTCTTGGCCAGCGCGTTGCGCACGGCGCCGAGGAACTGATCCGGCTCCATGGGCTTCTTCACGTAGTCGCTGGCCTGGTTCTTCAGCGAGGCCACGGCCGTGTCCACCGTCGGGTAGGCGGTGGCGACGATGACGGCGACGTCGGTGTCGTACTTGCGGATCTGCTCCAGCACCTCGGTGCCGGACATCACCGGCATCATCATGTCGAGGATGACGAGGTGGAAGTCCGCGCTGCGGAGGATCTCCACCGTCTTCGTGGGGTCCGTCGTGGTGACGACGTCGTAGCCCTCACGCATCAGAACGAGCTTGAGGTAGTCGCAGTTGTCCTGCTCATCGTCGACCACCAGGATGCGAATCTGCACGAACCTTCTCCTCCCGCTGAGGGGTGAAGCCAGTGACCCGGGAACCACGCGCACCGTAGAGGTGGCGCGCGCGAGGGTATCCCGAGGGGCTACTGGCCGCCTCCCTGTTGTTTCTGTTTCTCGTAGTCGGCCACGATCTGCCGGATCTGGGTCGCACTCGGGTCATTGGGCGCGAGCCGGAGGAATTCGCGGTAGTGCTTCACGGCGTCTTCCGGCTTGCTGCGCTTGGCCACCGTCGCACCCAGGATTTTGTAGCACGAGGCGTAGGTGGGCTCGACGGCGATGCACTTCTTCAGCATGTACTCCGCCTCGGCGTACTGCTGCTTGCGCGCGAGCGTGACGCCATCGCTGTAGAGTTGCCGGGCCTGCTCCTCCGTCGAGCGGCGCGGCGTGCCGGCCACGGGCTTCTTGTTGGGCTTCGCCGGGGGCGCGAGGGCCCCGTCCACCTGCTCCGTCAGGGCCGCGTGCTCGTCGGCGAAGGAGATCGTCCCCTCGCTGGCCTGGAGGTATTTCCGCGCCTCCTCGTAGCGGCCCGCCTCGAACTCCTTCTGCGCGAGGTCGAGGTTCTTCTTCAAATCCTGCTCCGCCCGGGCCTGCTCGAGCAGCTCCTCGGCCTTGGCGGGGCGCTGGCCGTTGGCGTCCTGGAGGGGCTCGAGCGTGGCGACCGCCTTGTCGAAGTCACGCGCCTCCATGGAGGCCTGGGCGCTCTGGAGCTTCTCCTCCAACTGCGCGAGCGCGGACTCGGCCGCGGGCTGCGGCTGCGGGTCCGGGTTGGTCGCGGGCTTGCGCACCGGCTCCGGGGTGGGCGGCTGCGCCTGCTGCTCGGGCTGCTTCTCCACCACGGCCGGCTGCGGCGGCTTGACGGGCGTGGCCGGGCGCTGGCCGACCAGGAACCAGGCGGCTCCCCCGATCACGCAGAGCAGGACCATGCCCACCGCGGCCAGCAGCAGCGGCTTCTTGGTGCCACCCCTGGCCGCGCGCTCGTGTAGCAGTCCCTCGGTGCTCTGGCCGGGGCCGACGAAGCGCAGCTTCACGTGGCCGAGCTCGAGGAGGTCGCCATGCGCGAGCGAGGACTGCGCGTAGCTCTCTCCGTTGACGGCCATGCCGTTGGCCGACTGCATGTCGATGATGCGCCACTCGCCGGAGTCCTCGCGCACGAGCTTGGCGTGCGTGCGCGACAGCGAGCGGTGATCCAACGAGATGTCGTTGTCCTCGGTGCGGCCGATCCGCATCTCCGTGCGGATGCAGGCGAACTCCTGGCCCTTGAACTCGGCGCTCACCACCACCAGGTGTGGCGCGTCCTCCGGGTCCAGGTTCTCGACCTTGCGCGACCGGTTCATCTCCACCTGATCCATCCGGATCACCGCGGTGGAGTGCCGGCGCTGCTCCGCCGGGGTGAGCGGAGGCGCGTCGTCCTCTTCCCGCGAGGCGGGGGCGTCCGCCTCGGCACTCTCCTCGGAGGAGGTGCTCGACAACTCGTCCATGGCCGCTTGCAGTTCCGCGGCGGGTAGCCGCACGGTGGGCGCCATGGGCTGCGAGGCGGCCTCCTTCTGCAGGGCCAGGTCGTAGTCGCCGATCTGGATGAGGTCTCCGTCCCCTACCTTGGCGGGTCCTTGGATGCGCTCACCGTTGATGCGTACGCCGGTGTAGCTGTCCAAGTCCTCCACAAGCACGTGCCCGTTCTGGCGCAGCAAGCGTGCGTGACGACGAGACACGTTGCGCTCGGTCAGGCGGATGGTGTTCCCCTCCTGACGGCCAATCGTGATCTCGTCCCGCACAAAGGGGACTACAGTCTTTCGCCCCTCGTCGTCTTCGATGATGAGCTTCAGCACGGGTCGGGTCCCCTTACAGCTATAGCAGAACGCCCCCGGGCATCTCAAGGAGGGCATCCGCCCCAAAGTACAGGGCTTTTCCCCTAGGTAGCGGTCTAGCCCCGGTGGTTGTCTATCGGACAGATGGCCGCGAGACCCCAGGTGGGCTCCCGCATATAAGGACAAAACAGGCCCCGGGCGCTACGGGGGGGAGACCGGCTGGCCGGGGGGCGGGTGGGCTACAATCCACGCCATGCGGAAGATGATCGCACCCCTGGTATGTGTCCTGGTCGCGCTCCTGGTGACACCCCCTGCCCGCGCCGAGGAGTCCGCGGCGGATATCGCCCGCCGGAGCCGTGAGCGCGGGGCCCTCAACCTGCTCGGCGTGCGAGCGGAGCTGAAGCTCACCTCGGTGTCAAAGGCCGGCCAGCGCAAGGAGCAGGTGCTCACCTCCACGGCGAAGCGGGTGGGGGGACGACTGCATTCGCTCGCGCGCTTCTCACAGCCCGCGGGGGTGGCGGGCGTGACGGTGCTCACCGTGGAGGGGGCTGGGGGCGAGCCGGCGGACATCTCCCTGTACCTGCCCAAGCTGAAGCGGGTGCGGAAGGTGGCGCGCACGCAGCGGGGCCAGTCCTTCATGGACACGGACTTCAACTACGCGGACCTGGGTGGCACCGGCGGCGAGCGCGATGAGTCGCTCCGCCTCGCGGGCGAGACGAAGGTGCTGGACAGGCTCGTCCACGTGCTGCGCGGCAAGGCGGGGCCGGACTCGCCCTATGGCGAGGTGACGCTCTACGTGGACAAGGAGACGTACGTCCCGCTGAAGGCCGACTACTCGGACCGCGAGGGCAAGCCCCTCAAGGTGTACCGCGCCGCGCAGCTCAAGACGTTCAAGGACCGGGTCATCGCCGAGCGGGCGGTGATGGAGAACCTCCAGACGGGCTCGAGCACGACGCTGGAGGTGCTGAAGCTGGAGGACGTCCAGCTCGGCGACGAGGCCTTCACCGAGCGGGCCCTGGAGCGCGGGTGAGTCGCGGGCTGACACTGCTGGCCCTGGTGCCCACGCTCGCGCTCGCGCAGCCCGAGGTTCAGGTGCGCGGCGACGTGCGGCTGGTGGGCGGCGTGGACACCGGCTTCGAGCCCCGCCGGGAGGATGGCCTCGGCGAGCACGTGGTGGACGGGTGGGGGCGGGCGTCGATCGCCACGGACGTGAAGCTGAGCCCCTCGCTGAGGCTGGTGGTGGAGGGGCGGGCCTTCTGGCGTGGTGGCGCCGAGAAGGGCCTGGAGCACGCCCGCGGCACCTTCGAGCCGTACCTGGGCGAGGCCTTCCTCGACCTCTACACGCGGTGGGTGGACGTGCGGGTGGGGCAGCAGACGCTGGCCTTCGGGGCCAATGCCGTCTTCGCGCCCACCGACCTCCTCAACCCGAGGGACTTCCGTCAGGGCCTCGTGCTGCCCGAGCCGGAGGACGTGAAGCTGCCCGTCTTCGCCGCGCGGGGGCTCGCCAACGTGGGGCCTCTCACCGTCACCGGCGTGTGGGTGCCCTTCTTCGTCGCGGATCGCTACGACGTCTTCGGCCAGGATCAGGCGCTGCTCCAGCCCTCGCTGGGGCTGGCGGTGCCCTTCCCGGTGGATGCTTCCGTGGAGTCCGGGCTCCAGCCGCACCTGCTGGAGACGGAGCGGCCGGGCCTGCCAGGAGACGTGGGCCTGCGCGTCACGGGCAACGTGGGGCGGGTGAAGCTGGGCGGCTCATGGGTGTGGGGCCATGAGAAGCTGCCTCAGGTGACGCTCGACCCGGAGCTGGACGCGCTGCTGCTCGCCCGGGAGCGGGGCGAGCCGGCGGACGCGGCCCTGCTGCTCTCCCTCCAGGAGCGGCTGCGCGCGGGCGAGTCGCTCTACACCGGCCGCTACGCGCGCCAGCACGTGGTGGCCCTCGAGGCGAACTCCCTGGTGGGGCCCGCGCAACTCGACGTGGACGTGGGCTTCAGCCCCGAGCGGACGTTCTACGGGGATCGGCTGCGCCCGCTGCGCGAGCCCGCGCTGACGTGGGTGGTGGGCGTGTCGCAGGCCGAGGAGTCGAAGCTCGTCTACTCCGTCACCTATACCGGGCTCGTGGTGCCACGCGTGGGCGCGCAGCGGTTGCTCCTCCTGCTGGAGCCGGGCACGGCGCGAGGCCGGGAGCGCGCGGCCTTCTTCCACCTGCTGGTGGGCGATGTCCGGTACTCACTCCTGGGCGACAGGTTGGAGGTGGGGCTGCGCGGCGCCTTCGAGGTCGTCCAGCGCTCCTTCCTCCTGTCGCCTCGCGTGGGCTGGCGCGTGTCCGAGCGGCTATCGGTGGGGCTCGCGGCCGAGGTGTACGCGGGCCCGGGTTTCAGCCCCTTCGGCTACTTCAACCGCAACGACCAGGTGCTCGCCTCGGTGCGGCTGCTGCTGTAGCCGCGGGGGCCCTCACCGGGCGCTGCCGACGCGCGCGGTGAGGCCCAGGCCGATCGTCCATTCGCCCACCCGGGCCACGCCCGCATCCGCGTGCACGTGTGCCCCGGACAGCCGCAGCCACACCGGCTGGTCGTTCAGGGCGAGGAGGAGCCGCTCGAGGCTCGCCTCCCCGCGAGCCCGGAAGCGCAGGCCTCCGTCGAGGCCCACCGTCCACCCGGCGAGGACCGTGGCACGTGCCGCCCACCAGCCGTCCTCCGTCTCGTAGCCCGTGTCGAGCAGGAGCGAGGTGAAGGGGGACAGCTCGTGCACCGTGCCCTCGCGCGAGTGCCGCAGCGTGTGGCTCGCGGCGGGCCCCACACCAAGCCACACCCGGGCCGTGGGTGAGCGCAGCGGGTCCACCAGCAGCGCGGCGCGCCCCGTCTCCACCGTCCAGCCCGGCCCCTCCCAGACGCGTCGCTCGTAGTGGCCCACCCGCAGCGCCAGGGTGAGGTCGAAGGGGAAGGGGATGCGCACGGGCCTCGCGGTGGGGATGAGGATGAAGCCCTCCTCCAGGTGCCGGCGCAGGTTGGCCTCGTAGAGGGTGGCGGTGAGGCCACGGCGCGCGGAGCCACTCCGGGCCTCGGTGACGAGGAGGCGGTGCGTGTTGAGCCACGGCGTGCCCTTGCTGCGACTGGGGCGCACGGTGCGCAGCAGGATGCCGGCGCGGAGCTCCGGCGCGGCCTTTCCGGAATGGAGGAGACCTCCGGCGCCGAGGAGCAGTGCGTTGCCCGGATCGAAGCAGACGGTGAAGGGCTCTCCGTCCGCGTCCTGGGCGGTACAGCCGTCCCCGTCCCCGGGCGCGGCGGCGAGCAGCAGCGCGAGCGTGAGCGCGAGCATCCCGTGCCCCTCTCAGCGCTGGGTCGCCAGGGGGGCCGAGCGGCGGGGCGGTGCCCACATCGAGAAGCGCAGGCCCGACTGGGCGGACCACTCCCAGACGGAGGGGGCACCCGCGAGGTCGCTCCGCCACTGGCCGCGCCCGTCGAGCACGAGGCTCACCGGCTGGTCGTTGATGGCGAGGAGGATGAGCTCATAGCCGGCGCGCACCCGCAGCCGCTCGGGGTTCCGGGGACGGCCCGAGACCTCTGCGTCGAAGAAGACCTTCTCCGCCTCGACGCCGAAGGTGAGGTGGTGGAAGCCGTTCGCGTCGAGCGTGAGATCGCCCTCGAAGGCGGCGCCGGGGACGAGCGTGACGAAGCGGTGGGTGCGGTCGTACTCCAGCGAGGGCCCGGCGCGCACTCGCACGTACGAGGACAGGTCGCCCGAGTGCCAGAGGTCCAGGGTGAGGTGCGTGGTGGCGAGGGTGAAGAAGGTCGTCTCGGTGCCAGAGCGGTGGAGCAGCTCCAGGCGCAGCACCTCGAGCCATATGCCCATGTCGA
>NZ_DASVWK010000675.1:0-2295 GCF_036389735.1 Archangium sp.
AGGACTTGGGGTTGAGCAGGTTGCCGTCCGTGTTCGTCAGCAGCCCGAGCGTGTACTCCTGCGTCCAGCTCCCGCTCGCCGAGAAGATGACGGCGTATTTGGTCCCCAGCCGCAGGGGCTGTGGCGCCTCGTTGAGCGCCATGCCGCGCGCCTCCCAGTCGAACGTGGGCTTCGAGATCAACACGCGGTCCCCGCTGATCGTCCACGGGTTGCTCATCGCCGCGATGTAGAGGTTCTGTTCCCGCCCCTCCGGGTCCTCCACCGCCCAGCCGGACCAGATGAAGTACAGGCTCCCGTCATCCTTCTGGATGACCGCTCCGTCGATGGCCCACGCGTCCGTCGTCGGCCGGAGCTGCCCCTTGAACACATACTTGCCCTTTTCCTGTGGATCCAACGACGAGGACTCGATCGCGAACATGCGATGTCTGGCGTTGTTGTCCTGGTCCGCGGCCGTGTAATAGATGTACCAGCGACCATTGATGAGCTGGAGCTCGGGCGCCCAGATGTGTTGGTTGTAGGAGGGCACGGGTTGACCCCCAGGGGTGGTATCCGGCCACACCTGCTCATCCTGCACGCTCCCAAACCCTGTCAGCGTGGCCGACTTCCTGACGAAGATGCCCGAGCCATTGGTGGCCACGTGGTAGTAATAACCGTTGTACCGGACGATCGACGGATCAGCCGCCGTCTCGCCGAGGATGGGATTGGTGAACGTCTGCGCGCTCGTCGCGGTGCTCACGAGCAACACGGCCATCCATAACAGTGATTTCGACACGGGTCTGACCTCGGGGTGGAGCGGTAGGGGGCCCTTCGACTCGGGACCATAGTCCGATCTGATTCAAGTTATCCATGGATTCCAGGCTAAATCCGTATGGCCACCGACTTCGTCGACTGGCGGTTGATTTGGATGCACGAGCCCGGAGTCCTGCCCGGGCGCATGGCTAGAGTGGAGGCATGGTCCGCGTCGAGGAACTCAAATCCCGGGTGCGCGAAGCGGGCGGGCCCGAGCTGCTCGAACGGCTGGAGCGGCTCGACGCCGAGCGGGCCCGTCCTCCGGTGGAAGCGCCGTGGGTGCGAGCCCCGGAGTGGGGCGCCCACGTGGACTTCGACGTGGTGCTCGCGGGCGGTGGCCTCTCGCTGCTGTTCGCGCCCGTGTTGGCCGACCTCGGCCTGAAGGTCGGCGTCTTCGAGCGTGGCCGGGCCGCGGTGGTGCATCGCGAGTGGAACATCAGCCGCTCCGAGCTCTGGCCGCTGACGGCCAGTGGCCTCTTCCAACTGGACGAGGTGGAGTCGCTCATCGTCGCCCGCTACGAGCACGGCGTGTGCCGCTGGCACGGGGGAGGGGAGTACCCGGTCCGGGGCGCGCTCGACCATGCGCTCGACGCGGGGCGGCTGCTCGCGGAGGTCCGCCGCCGTGCCGAGCAGCGGGGCGTCTCCTTCCATGACGAGCACACGCTGACGGGGCTGGGCGAGGGCCCCGACGCGGTGCGCCTGCGGTTCGAGCGTCCCGGGGGCGGACGGGCCGAGGTGACCGCGCGCCTGGTGCTCGATGCGCGCGGAGTCTCCAGCCCCTACGCGACGGCGGATCTCCTCTGCCCCACGGTGGGCGGGGTGCTGTCGGGGCTGCGGGAGGGCACCGCGCCCGACGAGCTCAATCCCCGGGTGGGCGACATCCTGGTGACCACCGAGGGCGTGGAGGAGGGGCGCCAGCACATCTGGGAGGGGTTTCCCGGGCGCCCGGGCGAGGCGACGGTCTACCTCTTCTATTACGCGCCAGCGCGCGAGGTCCGTGGCGAGCACGCGCTGCTGCGGTTGTATGGGCGCTTCTTCGAGAGGCTCGGGCGGTACAAGCGAGGCGAGCCGCGCCTGCTGCGGCCGACGTTCGGGTACATCCCGGGCTGGTCGCGCCTGGTGCCGCCGCCTCGGGCGCCGGGGCGGCGGGTGGTGCTGGTGGGGGACGCGGCCGCGCGCCATTCGCCGCTCACCTACTGTGGCTTCGGCGCGATGGTGCGCTCGTTTCATCCGGGAGCGAGGGCCATCGCCGCCGCGCTCCAGGACGGCGGCGTGCCCACGGGCCCGGTGGTTCACGACACCCCACTGCACGCGGTGACGGGGCTGCTGGCGCTCTTCATGGCCCAGCCTCCGCGCGAGCCCGAGCGCCGGGGCGAGGTGAACGCGTTGCTCGACACCGCCTTCGCCGCCCTCCACGACATGGGCAACGATTCCTACGCCGCGCTCATCAAGGACCAGATGAGGGGGACCGACTTCCTGCGGTTCCTCCAGCTCATCGCGCGGCGG
>NZ_DASVWK010000676.1:0-5417 GCF_036389735.1 Archangium sp.
TGGGCTCCGCCCTCGGGGGCCGGAGCGGGTGGCGTGGAGCTGCTGCCACTGCCTCCCAGTCCCCGCGATTCGAGCAGGGCCTGCTCGCCGGGATCCATCGCCAGGGAGCGGCCCGGCGTGCCGTTGGTCTTGGGCGTCCGGGGATCGATGCTGGTGGGGATGTCCTTGATGGTGCCGTTGTAGCCGGCCTCCGCCCCGCTCTTCTTCTCGACGGCGCCCGGCTTGTAGCTCTCGTTGCCCGCCTGCTGCGGAAGGGCTCCGCACGCCGCCACCCACCACGAGGCCGAGGCCAGCGCTCCCCACACCATCCACCGCTTGAAACCGTTGTGCATGTCCATCTCCAGGGACCTCGTCCGGGCTTCTCTCCGTCGGCGCCTGGGGACGCTGCCGTCCCCCTCCGCTCCCCGCGTATCGCGAGGGGCGGAGTTCGCCGCGCACTCAGGGATGCGCACCCCGAGGCTTCCGGACTACCGAGCGGGTGTCCGCCGAGCGCCCGGTCGTCCGGCTGCTCTCCGGTCACGCGCTATTTGACCGGCGACACTTCCTGCGCGTTGCGCTCCCCATCCTGACGCTGGACGGGGTCCTGGGGCGTGGACTGCTGGCCCTCGGGCACCTCCTGCGGCTGGAAGGAGCCGCTGGACGGAGCGACGGACGTGGCCCTGCCGGAGCCCAGCTCGACGCCGTAGGTGCCCTGCACCCAGGCGCCATTGGGGCCCTTCAGCAGCGGCTTGCCCGTCCCGAGTTCCATGGCGATCAGGGCATCGAGCTGCGGAGGCGGGAACGGCACGCGGTAATCCTGCTGAAGCCAGAGCTGCTCCTGGTTCTTCTTGCTGCCCTGGATGCCTCTCCACGCCTCGTCTTGAGCGACCTGATTGCCAGCGCCGCCCGTGCCCTGCTCGTTGGTCTGATAGAGCGTGGCGGAGGTGCCGAGGTTGGAGTAGGCCCGGCTCGCCGGATTCTGGGTCTGCGCCTCGTCCGGGTAGTAGTCCTCCTGGGCCGTCATCGCCCACTGGTTCGGCCCCTTGGCGCACCCGGCGAGCAATGCCGCCGCCGCGAGCGCGCCGAGCAGCGCCTGCCTCATCCCCATCTTCCGCATGACTGCCTCCCTGTCGTCGTCCGTTCCTTATGGACAGGGGTGGCCATGCGCGCGGGCGGCCGGTAGCCGCGGGCGGGCGGGCGAGGGCTGCTCGCTCGCTCGGAGTCCAGCGAGGCGGAGAGCGGTGGGCTACTTGCGACGGGGCTCGGCCTTCTTCGCCGGAGCCGCCTTCTTCGCGGTCTTCTTCGGCGCTGGCTCTTCAGCCCCAGGGGTGGGCGCGCCGCCCTTCAGCGTCTGGAGGATCTCCCGCACGTGGCCCTGCACCTTCACCTTGGGCCACACGCGGGCCACCTTGCCCTCGGTGTCGATGACGAAGGTGGCGCGCGTCACGCCCTGGAACTTGCGGCCATACAGCGACTTCTCACCCCATACGCCATAGGCGTCGCACACCTGGCGCTCCGTGTCCGCCAGCAGCGGGAAGGGCAGCGAGAACTTCGTGGCGAACTTCTGGTGGCTCTTCGTGGTGTCCGGCGACACGCCCAGCACCACCGCTCCGGCCGACTGGAGCGCCGAGTGCTCGTCACGGAAGTCGCACGCCTCCCGCGTGCAGCCCGGGGTGTCGTCCTTCGGGTAGAAGTAGAGGACGACGTTCTTCCCCCGGAACTGGGAGAGCTTCACGTCGTTGCCGTTCTGGTCCTGAAGCTGGAAGTCGGGAGCTCGGTCGCCTGTCTGGGGAATGGGCATGGGCCCGGTCATCTTCCAATCGGGTGCCCGTGCTCGTCCAGCGAGGGGGAGCCCCCATCCGGCTCGCCGGGCCTCGACAGCGGCCGGCGCGGCAGGGGCGTGCTCCGAAGCTCCCGCAGGGTGGCCAGCCGACGCTCCGCCTCGGGCCAGGCCTTGGAGTCCCGGGGTACGGACTCCAGCTCGGTGATGACGGCGTCCCAGGCCGGGTCTTTCGGCGAGACGCCGCGCTCGACCAAGGCGGTGTACTTCGCCTCGGCACGGGCGAGCCGTTCGGGCCCTTCGTCCTTGCGGCAGGCGCCCAGGGCCAGGGCCCCCAGGACGAGCAGCACCACGGTGCGACGGTTTCGGTCGGTGCGAGACAAGTGCAACCCTCCTGCTGGCCACGAGCACGAAGCGGGGCTAGGGTGCCGCCCATCGTGTCGCCCCTCTTCTTGGCATTCCTCTTCGGACTCGGCCAGGGTCTGCTCCACGCCGTGGGGCCCGACCACTGCGCGGCCATGGCCACGCTCGGCACCCTGGGCCCCAACCGGCGCCGCGCCACCTTCGTCGTCGCGCTGCGCTTCGCCCTCGGGCACGCGGCCGTGCTGGGCGGGGTGGCCACCTTCTGCCTCATGGCCGGCGTGGGCCTCTCGGAGACCTTCGAGCGCTGGGCGGAGATCTTCGGCGGCGCGGTGCTGGTGGCCCTCGCCGTCACCGCCTTCCTCTTCCCCAACGTGCTGCGTCACGGCCACCCGCACCTGCCCGGCCACACGCAGGAGCCGCACTCGCACCTGCATGACGCCCATCGGCACGAGCAGGTGAGCACCGCCGCGGGCGCGCTCATGGCCCTCAGTGGGGTGCGCGCGCTGCTGCTGGCGCTGCCTCCGCTGCTGGTGGGCGGCAGCCTGCAGTCCTCCGGGTGGACGTACCTGCCCGGCTTCGCCTTCGGCATCCTCCTGGGCATGGGCGCGGTGGGCCTGCTCTTCGCCGAGGGCCTGTCCCGCCTGGGCTCGGGCCTCGCCGAGCGCCTCCAGCGCTTCGTGGCCGCCGCCTCCGCCGCGCTCGGCCTCTTCTGGATCGTCACCCGCCTCTGAGCCCGGCCCAGGCGCCGCCCCGCTCCGGGGGGGCGCCCTAGCTGCGCGGCTCGAGGATGCCCAGCGACATCATCGCCACCAGGAAGCCGTGGACGACCTGCTCGGGCCGGTTGGCGTACGCCACCAGCTCCCCCACCGTGCGGTTGCCGTCGATCTTCGGCAGCAGCTCCGCCTCCCACCGCTCCAGCTCCACCTCGTGCAGCTGGTAGGCCGGGGCCACGGCGGGCATCAGCCGATCCTCCGGGCGCAGCAGACGGCTCAAGCGCTCGGGCTTGTAGAGCTTCTTGATGCCCCGGACGATGAGGTTGGCCGGGTGCACGTCCAGCTTGATGGACTCGGTGGTGGCCTTCTCCTTGAAGCTCATCACGAAGGTGCCGTCTTCCCACGAGAAGAGTGAGTAGATGATCGCCTTCACCTGCTGGCCCACGTAGTACAGGCGCTCGGTGTCCTTGAGCAGGCCGCGTTCCACCAGCACGTCCCCGGTGCGCCGGTTGCTCGCGGTGGCCACCGCCGCGGCGTCCTGGAGCTGCTCGGGCTTGATCTTCCCCACGCGCACCAGGAACTGACCAAAGCGGTCCGCCAGCAGGTTGGAGAGGGCGAAGACGGGCATGCCACGCTCGAAGTAGACGACCTTCTTCACCTTGCCGCGCTGCACGCCCAGCTCGCCCGTCTCGCGCGCCAGGTAGAAGGCGGTGAAGAGCGAGGGCAGGCTGTCCTTGAGATCGCCCCGGCGGCTGCCCGGGGAGCCCGCGCCCACGGGGAGCGGATCCGGCGGCCGGCCCGGCACGGGCGGGCGCACCAGGGTGGCGGGCACCTTGTTGAGGGGGGTGGCGGTGAGGTTGGCGCCGCGGAGTTCGGCGGTGAGGTTGTCGCCGCCCGTCACCTTGATGCGGCCCGTGAGCTCCATGGCGTCCTGGGGCCCCTCCTCCTCGACGTCGATGTCCAGCTCCACGTCGAAGGCGTCCTGCACGGAGGAGGCCGTGGGGGCCTTCTTCTCGGCGGGCACCAGCTTCTGCACCGCCTCCAGCAGCTTGGAGGCCTCGAAGGGCTTCTCGAAGTAGCCGGCGGCCGCGTACTTCTGCCGGGCCTCCATGGCGTGCTTGCCGCCCTTGAAGACGCCGGTGATGAAGATGAGCGGCAGCTGGGGCTGATCCTTCCGCAGCGCATCCGCCAGGTGGTAGCCCATCATGTCGGGCAGGAGGATATCGAGCACGGCCACGGCGGGCGGCCGGGCCCGCGAGACCTCGACGCCCTGCTTGCCCTTGGTGGCACCCACCACCTCATAACCCGCGTCTTCGAAGAGCTGGGTGAGGAGCGTGAGGAGCTCCTGGTTGTCATCGACGACGAGAATTCGGGGAGCCATCGCGCGCCCACCCTACCAAAAGCCCGACCATCCGTAAGTGACTGTGTTCCCGAGGGATGCATCTCGTCCGGCAGGGGGATAGGTTGCGGCCCCGTATGAAGGCCCCTACTTCGATTGGTCGCATGCTCCCGCGCCTTGCCCTCGCCCTGACCCTCTTGCTGCCCCTGGCCGTCCGAGCCCAGGACGGGGGCCTCGTGGACGGAGGCAGCGTGTATGACCTCCCGGATGCCTCGGTGGGCGGGGGCGGGGCGGACCGGGACAACCCGGAGGGGGATGACTCCACGGGCCGACCCGGCGGGGCGTGCCGCAGCGGGGCCGACTGCGCGGCGCGCTTCAGTTGTAGCGAGGGCCGGTGCCGTTACACGGGCATCCGTCAGGCCGAGCGCGTGGGCTGCCTGCTGGGCCCCGAGGACACCCTGGCGGTGGTGGCCCTGGGCCTGGTGCTGGCGGCGCGGCGGCGCGGCCAGGAGGGACGATGAGGCTCGGGCTGAAGGCGGACAGCCTGCTGGAGCGGGTGGCCGACTGGCTCAACCTGGCGCCGCAGCCGCTGGCGCACGCCTTCTTCGGGATGATGGCGGCGCGCACCGTCATGGCCGGGGAGCGGCTGGGCGTGTACGCGGCGCTCGCCGAGAGCTCGGCCACCGTGGAGGAGCTGGCGGCGCGGCTGAAGCTGTCGCCGGAGGGCACGCGGGCGCTGCTGGAGGCGCTGGAGGCGTGCGAGACGGTGGAGCGCAAGCGGGGCCGCTACCGGATGGCGGACCGGGCCCGGCGCTGGTTGGATCCGCGCTCGCCGCAGTACGTGGGCGGCTTCCTGGACTTCAACTACACCCAGTGGGAGTGGTGGAGCCACCTGGAGGAGGCCGTGCGCACGGGGGAGGCGGTGGACATCCATCGCTTCTCCCCGGATGACCCGCGCTGGCGCTCCTACATCCACGCCATGCACCAGATGGCGCGGCTGTCGGCGCCCGAGGTGGCGCGCACCATTCCCCTGCCCCGGGAAGCGCGGCACGTGCTGGACCTCGGGGGCGCCCCTGGCTGGTTCGCCGCGGAGCTGTGCCGTCAGCACCGGGGGCTGAAGGCCACGGTGCTGGACCTGGAGGGCAGCGTGCGGGTGGGACGGGAGATCATCTCCCAGGCCGGCCTGTCGCACCTGGTGACACACCGCGAGGGAGACCTCCTCACCTCGGAGCTGGGGGGGCCG
>NZ_DASVWK010000677.1:0-2456 GCF_036389735.1 Archangium sp.
CGGCTGAGTCTTCCCTTGCAACACCACCTGAGAGGTACGCGGTGTCTTCTCTCCATCCTGGCTCCTGGACTCGGGCGCAACCGTCCACGTGCCTTCTGCTCGTCGTCTCGACCGCCGCGCTCCTCTGCCTCTCCTGCACCACTCCCCTTCGCTTCCAACCCCAGCCCTCCTGGGGCGGGCAGCTCACCGGCGGACGCGCTCAATTCAACCAGTCCTGTGGCGCGGCCTGCTCCGTCCCAGTCGGCCCGAGCACCGGCGAGATACTCATGCCAGCGGCGACTCGGCTCAGCCCGGTGGTTGAGAAAGTCGTCCAGACTGTTGAGGCCAGTCAAGGCCTGCTCACCCTCGAGCGCGCCCTTACCGGAGCGGAATTGGCCTACGTCGAAACCGTCTTCAAGGAGTGCGTTGCCCAGGCCCATGCCGATGTCAACGCGGCTTACCAACAGAACGAGGGCGGCTACAAATTCAAGAATGGAAAGTTCCCAAACGATGCTGAGTGTGACCGGCAAGTGGGCGTCGATGAAAAGGGGATTCCCATCAAGCTCTCCCAAGAGCTTGGGAACCTGAAGCACGCAGCCGCCTTCGTCTGCATCAAAGCTCGCCTCCCGGAGGAACTCCGCGGCAACTTCTCCATCGAGCCGCGCTACAAGGGAGCCCCCGATGTCAACGGCACCGTCCTTACCAACAACAAGTCCGGGTCCCTCAAACCTGATGTCGTGGTGCATGCCACTCGGAATGCCACCGACGTGCAGTGCGTCTACGAGTTCAAGTTCCCTTGCTACGAAAGACACCGACTTGACCCGCTGAATTCTCCCGGGGTGGCGGCCCAACTGGAAAGCTACACGCACCTCTCCAAAAGTTGCCGGGTAGTCCTCGTGACACCGGGGGAACTCAAGCCGTTCAAGGGGAAAGCGAGTGATTGATTACCATCCACGCCTACGCTTTCGCGGCATTCCACCAAGACGTTGGAATCACTACGACGGAGAGCCTCCGCGCCCGCAGCGACAGTTGCTTGCGCGCGAGGTTGTCCGCTTCGTCTTCTACATGCCGCACGACCACCCGGAACTCTCCCTCGGAGTGCGCCATGCGATCGCCAGATACATGCACGCTGTTGGCGAGGGCCCCAGGTCAATCAATCTCGTTCACTACAATTATAGCGAAGGCTCACGACTGACACCGGAGGAGTGGCGCTCGGTTCGCGGGCTCTTGGAGAACACGAAACGCTGGTCGTTCCCTGATGATTACGATGACTCGGAGCAACGGGGAATTGAAAAGCGCGGCTTCGAGAGGGGCCTTCTCTTCACCGGAGGCCACGGTAACCCCAATGGCTATCAGCTCGAGTACCGGGCTCGCATTCCGTGGCGGCCTGCTCCCGAAGAGACGTTCGTGAGCTTGCTCACGGCGACGCTTCCCATCGAGTACCTCGAAGAGCACGGACCCGCACATGTTCGCGAGCTGGCGCTCGACATGGCCTCCAAGCTGCTGTTCGCCTCTGGGCATGCGGGCCTGGCCCTTCACCTCTACCAGGGCCTTCAGGTCTCGGACGACGCCTTTCGCGCCGAGGCCCTACGCTACCCAGGCATCGACCTTCGAGCTGCCTGGCACCACGAGAAGTGGATGGGCCACCGGGTGGATGGAGTCCACTGGCTCAACTTCCTCGGCCCCCCCGTTCTCACTCAGCTCGGCGGTGCGACTGCCCTTCGTTCCCGGCTGCACTCGACCGAGACGACGCTGGTGGAACTCGCCGAGGATCGCGCCGTTGTCTCTCTGGGAGAGCGGCCGGACGCGGGCGACCTGACCACCGGAAAGACCCTTCCCACATACCGCGAGCTCGCCCAGGTGCTGGAGCCCTGGCTCGAGCCACTCTTCCTGCCGCGAACGACGTCCATTGAGCAGCCTCGGTACACGTCGCTTCGCTTCACCGAGGACGAGGCTCGGCGTTGGTGGAGACGCTTCCTCGACTGAAGCCCGGCCACGCGCCCGGGATGACTCAGGCGGCGGGAGCCTTCGGCACATCCTCGGGCCTGGCCTCCTCCGAGGCAGGGGGGGCCTCCTCCGGAGCGGGCTGGACATGAACCAGGGCGCCCAGCCCCTCCGCATTCGCGGCCTCGCGCTGGGCGATCTTCTCCCCCGCGCGCTCGGCTTCCCGGAGGAACTCGGCGTACTCGTCCTTCTTCTCGGCGGCCTGCTTCTGGGCCTGCTCCGCCTGCTTCCCGGCGTCGGCCCGTCCTCGCACCACGGCCTGCCGGGTGAGCACCACGCCCACGGCGAACATCCCCCAGTCCAGCAGGGTGATGAGCCAGCCCCGCTCCAGCAGGCCGTCGACGCCCCCGCGCACGAAGTCGAGCGCGAGGAGGAAGCCCTGGCCGGTGAAGGCGGCCCCGAGCGCGGTCGTCCCGGGGCGCAGCTCGATGATGCGGGCGGCGCCGTAGCACAGCAGGGGCAGCACGGCGAGC
>NZ_DASVWK010000678.1:0-5745 GCF_036389735.1 Archangium sp.
CCCTCTCCCCCTGGGAGAGGGTGGGGGTGAGGGTCTTCCCACCCCTGGAACTCCTCCTTGAAACGAACGGGCCGGGCGAATGGGTCTGACCCATTGCGCGCCGGCCTGTTCACTCACCTACATGGTGAGGCCGCCGTCCACGTCGATGGTGCGGCCGTTGAAGTAGTCGCACTCGAGGACGAACTTCACCGCCAGCCACAGGTCCTCGGGCAGGCCGATGCGGCCCACGGGGATGTTGGCCACCAGGGCGTCCCGGGCCTTCTGGTTCATGCCCTGCGTCATGGGCGTCTCCACCATGCCGGGGGCCACGGCGCCCACGCGGATGCCGAAGGGAGCGAACTCCCGCGCCCAGGTGAAGGTGTTGGCGGCCAGCGCGGCCTTGGCGGACACGTAGTTGCTCTGCCCGCGGTTTCCGTGCCGGGCAATGGAGCTCATGTTGACGATGACGCCGGGCTTCTGGTCCGTCTGCACCATCTTCGCCACCACCTCGCGCACCATGAAGGTGGCGCCGGTGAGGTTGACGCCGATGACGGCGTTCCAGTCCGCGGTGGACAGCTTCTTCACCTCGCCGGTGGCCCGGTCCTTCTTCACCAGCAGCGAGTCGCGCAGGATGCCCGCGTTGTTGATGAGGCCATTGAGGCCGCCCATCGTCTCGTGGGCCCACTGCACGAAGGCCACGCAGTCCTCCTCCTTGGACACGTCCAGGCGGCGGCGGTGGATGCCCGCGGGCAGCGCCGCGAGCCGCTCATCGTTCACGTCACCCACGGCCACCTGGGCCCCGGCCTCCTGGAGCCGCGTGGCGAAGTGCGCGCCCATGCCCTGGGCGCCGCCCGTGACGATGACCTTCAAATCCTTGAGCTGCATGTGTTCCCTCTCCCTGGCTGACGCAATGCGTTGGTGTTGTCCGCGCGTCGGCGTTTGAATGACGGTTTTTGACAATACCGCGAGGGGGGTGTTACGCAAGGTTGAAAGATGAATCGGTCTTCAACTTCGCCAGCCGAGCCGCGCGTCCCCGCGACCCCGCGAGGGCAGCGCACGCGCCAGCGACTGCTCCAGGCGGCGCAGACCGTGTTCGGGCAGAAGGGCTACGAGCATGCCTCCATCGCGGACATCACCCGCGAGGCGGAGGTGGCGCTGGGCACCTTCTACGTCTACTTCCCGGACAAGAAGTCCATCTTCGTCGAGGTGGTGGACGAGCTGGGGGCGCGGCTGCGCCGGCTCATCTCCGAGGCGGTGGAGGGGTGCGAGGACAGGATGGAAGTGGAGCGCGAGGGCCTGCGCACCTTCTTCCGGTTCGTGAGCGAGAACCGCAACCTGTATCGCATCGTGCGCCAGGCCGAGTTCGTCGACGAGGCGTGCTTCCGGCGCTACTACGACCGCTTCGCCAAGGGTTACGTGATGGGCCTCGAGCAGGCCATGGCCGCGGGCCAGATGCGGCGGATGGACCCGGAGGCGCTGGCCTACTGCCTGATGGGGCTGAGCGACTTCCTGGGCATGCGCGGGGTGCTGTGGGTTGGCGAGGGTGGGTGGGAGCAGGTGATGGACACCGCGATGGATTTCATCCGCCACGGCCTGGACGCGCGTCCGGCCGGGGCAGACACCGAGAGCGGGAAGGGGGCCGACAAGCCCCGAGTCCCGCGGAGCAGGAGCCGATGAGGTACGCCAACATCCTGGCCACTGGCCGCTATGTCCCCGAGAAGGTCCTCACCAACGCCGACGTGGAGCGCATCATCGGCGAGCCCGTGGACGAGTGGCTCCAGCAGAACGTGGGGATCAAGCAGCGTCACCTGATGGCGGACAACCAGGTGACGTCCGACCTGTGCGTGGGCGCGGCGAAGCAGGCGATGGAGCGCGCGGGCGTCAAGCCGAGCGAGCTGGATCTCATCGTCATCGCCACGGACACGCCGGACTATCTCAGCCCGGCTACCGCCTCGGCGGTGCAGGCGAAGCTGGGGGCCAGCAACGCGGGCACGTATGACGTCAACGCCGCGTGCGCGGGCTGGGTGACGGCGCTGGACGTGGCGAGCAAGACGATCGCCGCGGACGACAGCTACCAGCGGATCCTGGTGGTGGGCGCGTACGGCATGTCGCGCTACATCAACTGGAAGGACAAGAAGACCTGCACGCTCTTCGCCGACGGCGCGGGCGCGGTGGTGCTGGGCGCGGGTGACAAGCCCGGCTTCATGGGCGCCAGGCTGCTGGCGGCCGGCGAGTACCACGACGCGCTGGGCGTCTACACGGGCGGCACGTACCGGCCGTCCACGGCGGAGACGCTGGCGCTCACCAACGGCAAGCCCGCGGTGCAGTTCGTGCGCAAGTTCCCCGCCACCTTCAACACCGAGCGCTGGCCCATGCTGCTCAAGCAGCTGCTGGAGCGGGCGAAGCTGACGATGAACGACGTGGATCACTTCGTCTTCACCCAGCTCAACCTGCGCACCATCGAGGCCACGATGAAGGTGCTGGAGCAGCCCATGTCCAAGACGAACTGGACGATGGACAAGTGGGGCTACACCGGCTCGGCCTGCATCCCCATGACGCTGGATGACGCGGTGGTGCAGGGCCGGGTGAAGAAGGGTGACCTGGTGGCCCTGTGCGCGAGCGGCGGCGGACTGGCCATGGCCTCGGCGCTCTACCGCTGGACGGCTTGAGCGACACGCATGTTCATCGGCGATTGGATGGGGCGTGGGGCCATGTACTGGCCCGAGCACACCGCGGTGGTGGACGTGGCCAGGGGAGAGTCTGGCCGCTTCACCTACCGGGCGATGAACGCGCGTGCCGAGGCGCTCGCGGGCTGGCTGCGCGACGTGGCCGGTGTCTCTCGCGGAGACCGGGTGGGCCTGGTGGCCCACAACGGCGTGGAGTACCTGGACGCCTTCTTCGCCTGCGGCAAGCTGGGGGCCGTCTTCGTCCCCTTCAACTGGCGGCTGCACGCGCAGGAGCTGACGGACCTGGTGCGCGACACCGGCCCGCGCGTGCTCCTCTTCAGCGATGACTTCCGCGACAGCGTGGCGGCCGTACGCCAGAACGTGGGCGAGTCGCTGAAGCTCGTCCACCTGGAGGGGCAGGGGCTGCCCGAGAGCCGGCCGTACGCCGAGGTGCTCGGACACGTCTCCGCCTCGAAGGTGACGAACGAGCGGGTGAGCGAGGAGGACATCATCTGCCTGCTCTTCACCGGCGGCACCACGGGCAGGTCCAAGGGCGCGCGCATCAGCTACCGGATGGTGGCGTGGAACACGCTCAACACGCTCATCCACGAGGTGCGGCCCGGGGACGTCACGGTGACGCACACGCCCATGTTCCACACGGGCGGACTGCTCGTGTACACGGTGCCGATGCTCTCCTCCGGGGGCACGGTGGTGCTCATGCGCCGCTGGGACGCGGACGAGATGCTGCGACTGGTGGAGCGCGAGAAGGTGACGCTCTTCTTCGCGGTGCCCACGCAATACCAGCAGATGTATGACTCGCCGCGCTTCCGCACGGCGAACCTCTCCAGCGTGCGTTTCGTGACGAGCGGTGGGGCGCCGCTGCCGGTGCCGCTGCTCCAGGCGTGGCAGGCGGTGCACGCGGTGCCCTTCAAGCAGGGCTTCGGCATGACGGAGTTCGGCCCCGGCATCTTCAGCATGGGCCCCGAGTTCGCCGTGTCCAAGGCGGGCTCCATCGGCCGGCCCAACTACTTCATCGACGCGCGACTGGTGGATGACGAGGGCCGCGACGTGCCCGAGGGCGCGACGGGCGAGCTCATCCTCAAGGCCCCCTCCATGTGCTCGGGCTACTTCGAGAACGCGGAGGCCACGGCCGAGGCCATCGACAAGGACGGCTGGTTCCACACGGGTGACCTCGCGCACCGCGACGCGGACGGCTTCTACTTCATCAACGGGCGCAAGAAGGACATGTTCATCTCCGGCGGGGAGAACGTGTACCCGCTCGAGCTGGAGACGGCCCTCCACGAGCACCCGGCGGTGCAGGCGTGCTCGGTGGTGGGGGTGCCCGACGCGAAGTGGGGCGAGGTGGGGCGAGCCTTCGTGGTGCTCAAGCCCGGTGCGTCCACCACGGCCGAGGCGCTGCTGGAGCACCTGCGCAACCGGGTGGCCCGCTACAAGGTGCCGAAGAAGGTGGAGCTGGTGGCCTCCCTGCCCGTGTCCGCGGCGGGAAAGATTCTCAAGCGCGAGCTGCGCGAGCGGGCCCTCGCGGCCGACCGTTCCTGAAGGTGAAGCCAGACACCGCGGGGCGCAGGGGCCCCGCGGCGTCTGACAGGCCTAGTTGGTGTAGGGCCCGTAGGTGTAGCCGCTGGCGCAGCCGGTACCCGTGCAGGTACCCGCGAGCATGTTGTAGATGATGACGCCCGTGTTGTTCTTGGCGCGGAAGTGGCCCACGCCGTCCTTGTCGCCGCCGGCCAGGTTGGTCGGGTAGCCGTCGCTCCAATCCCAGTCGTACTGGGTCGCGGCGGTGCCGGCTCCCACGTTCAACTGTGCCTTCACGTTGGTGTAGGTGTTGAACCTGGCGCTGTCGCCGCAGGTATCGAAGCCGGTCGTGGTGGAGCACATCACCTGGTCCTTCTGCCCGGCGCGGATGGTGTAATAGCTGATGCCGGTGTTGTAGTACGGCTGGTCGCGCATGCTCAGGTTGTTGCCCGTGCCCGTCCAATCGTTGTTCACGTACGTGCCCCAGTACAGACCCTCGGGGAAGTAGCCAAAGGTATAGGCGTCGTAGACGTTCTGGGAGCCGCAGGTGGGGGCGGCCGCGTTGGCGTAGCCGGTGTAGTAGCAGGAATTGAGGCCGCGCAGACCACCCGCGATGCCCACGAACTTCCGCACGCTGGCCTGGATGCCGTAGTACCGGACGGTGGCCAGGCTGATGGACACGCCCATGGAGTGGGAGACGATGTCCACCTGGCTCTTGCCCGTATAGGCCTTCACCTTGTCGATGAAGGTCTTGAGGATCTGGTACTTCGAGGGCTGGTGGTAGTTCTTGCCAGCTCCGGAGTCACTCTGCTCGGTGGAGCTCAGCCAGGTGATGCCAAACAGCTCGCAGTCGTTGTAGCCGCGGGCCTTGAGCTCCGCGTACACGGTCCGCGGAGGCTTGGTGTAGCCCGGCACCTGTGAGGTGGCGCCGTCCCAGCTGATGGCCTGGTCGGCATTGCCATGGACGAAGACGACCGGGGTCTTGGTGGCGGTGCAGGCGCCGCCGCCGAAGCCGCCGAAGCCCACGCCAGGGCTGAAGCCTCCAGCGTACTGGGTCGCGGTGCCAGCGCAGCGGCTGCCGTTGGCGGTGCCGCAGGTGAGCGCCTGGGCGGGCGTGCTCAAGGCGAAGACGCCCAGCGCGGCGACCGCCGCGAGGCCGCTCAAGGCGATAGACAGACAGGAAGGGGTGGGGGTTTTCATCGGATTTCTCCTCGGGGGACCTGGAATGGCTTTTCCATACGAAGGCCCGCGAGAACAGAATACCCTGAAAGTGAGAACAGGTGGAGATTTCGACAGCTTCTCAACAGTGTCGGACCCTCTGTCGGCACCTCCACCCTGACGCGATGCGTGAAGGTTGCGTTTGACACGATCGTCTGCCCGTGTGTCTCAGTTGGTTGGTACACGAAAGCCGACTTCCCCCCTCCTCACCTGCTTGCCTCTTTGTTAGGTTGGGTGACGTATGAAGTCAGGGAGCGCTGGCATGACTCTTCGCGTCATGCTGGTCCTGGCTGCCATGCGTGTCTCCGCGGCGGGGGAGGAGACGCGGCCGGTGGTGCGGAAGCCG
>NZ_DASVWK010000679.1:0-15397 GCF_036389735.1 Archangium sp.
GCGTGGTGCGAGGACATAGCAGTACTCGAAAGCCTGTAGACGCTCCAGCAGATCCTCATCCGCGGCGCGTCGGACGTAGAGGTTGTCGATGGGAATCGCGCCGGCCGTGGTGAACCCGCTCATGACTGCGTCTCTCCGCTCTCAACGCTGGCCAACTCGAGCACGTGTTGGGCGAAAGGAATCATCTCGAGGGTTCCGTTCCCGTGCCTCAGGAACAGACCACTCGCCAGACACGCTTCCTCCGGGGTGAGCTTGCGAGGCGTGGTCTTGAGGCGATTGGGCTGAGGGCGCACGATCCGGTTCTGGTAGGTGGGTGGAAGGGATTGCCAGAACTCCTCGGCTGTCTGTTTCACCAGCTCCGCCGCCTGGGTGATGAGATTCTGCGCGGACGAGTAGAGGACGCGCGCGCTCTCCTCGTTGTCCTGGCTTTCACGCAGCAGCTCCAGCCAGCGCTCTCCTTCCAGGGGTTTCGTCTCGAGGACGAGGCGGGTGAAGAACTCCGGATGTCCCTGGGTCTGCTGGTAGATCCAAAGCAGGGTCTCGTCCGCGTCCGTCCAATGCTCATGCTGCCGGGCCCATGCCAGGGCGGCCTCGCGGGAGAGGGGCTTGAGCTGGATTTCATGGAGGAAGGGCAGCAGGGAGGAGCCACCGGCCGGGTTGAGCAGGGTCGTGGCGCGGGGGAACCTGGAGGCCAACAACACGCGCAGCCCTCCGTCTGGCTGAGACCGGTAGCCGAGCCGATCGAAGGCCGCGCGCAGGTGGGCCTCGAAGTATCCCCGGATCGCCGGGTTCAACGTATCGAGCGACTCGAACATGAGAACCAGGACCACCTTTTTCTGCGAAGCGGCGCGCAGCCGTTGCAGGGTCTTCCGGATGGAGAGCTCGAACGTCGTCGAGGCGATGTTGTCCACCTGGGTGGCCTCGCTGATGTATTCCAGGATGCCCGTCAGCACGGGCTCCCAGTTCTTCTCGGACGACCAGGACACGAGATCGATCCGGATCGGGATCCTCAGATCCTCGGTGGTCTGGGCCTGGATCTCCTTCGTGAGCCATTGGACGAGGTGCGTCTTCCCAAAGCGGGAGGGAGCACGCAGGTAGACGCCACACCTTCCATCGCTCCTGGGAAGCGTCAACCTTTCGAAAATCTCATTCGCCTCCTGAATGGGAATGGGGCGGGGACTGACATCCAACTGCCTGGCTTCGTCCCGCACGTCCGCCCTGTCGTCTTGCGGCCCCCCCTGCTTCAGCCAGGGGCGGACGAGCACGCGCTTCTCAGGCAGGGCCTGGGTGTTTGGCTCCGTGGTCGGTTCGGGGCGGAAGACGAACGGTCTCTGATTGTGGAGGATGAACCTGGGGTACATGCGGAGCCTCGCTTCCCGCTGGCCCCCCGTGAAGGACAGGGCTCCCAGGGCATAGCCAAAGCTTGGGGGCTGCTGTTGCAGGTAACCATCGAGCCCCGACACCGAGCGTCCTTGGTAGAGCAGGGTCCGCTCACCCCAACCGGTGCCCCAATGACTTGCCTCCACGTCGTGCAGGTGGCCGCACAGGTGGAGCGCGATCTGATTCGGGGTAACGACGAACTCCTCGAGCCGGGCTCTCGGGTGCTCGTCGAGCCAGGAGGGGGGATGGTGGGTCAGCATCAGGCAGAGGTGATGTCGGTCGCACCACTCCGAGAGAGTCTGTCCTTCCAGGAGCGGCTCGAGCTGCTCCATGTAAAGCGCCAGCTTGCCCTCCTCGGGCCGCTGCTTGGAGGGCAGGTCATAGTAGGCCGAGTTCAGGGCGAGGATGCCCACCTTCAGGCCTTCCCTACTCGTCCAACTGGTGGCGTACTGGCCGGGAACGATGCCGGGGCCCCCACGGGCCAGGACCGGGAGGGTCGTGGTCTGGAGCCACTGCGTGTACGCGGCGAACGCCGTCGTGACGCGCTCGCGCAGCCAGTAGCCGCTCGCCGCGGAGCAGGGGTTGTCGAAGAACTGGTTGCGTACCTCTCCGGAGAGCGTGTGGAAGGTGCGCCAGAGGACGAGCTCATCGAGCGAGAGCTCCTGCCAGGCGAGGTCATGATTTCCGGGCACGGGCACCAGGAGTGGCTCGCGCTTGAGCACACCCTTCATTCGCCTCCAGAAGCGGTCCAGCAGCCCGTTAAGCGCCATGTACTGGGGGGAGAGGCCTGATTGGACCAGGTCTCCCGTGAAGAACACGAGATCGGGGGCTGGGAGCTTCTTGTCTCTCAAGAGCTGCTCGACATCACTGACGAGTAGCTCGAGGAGATTCTCCGGGTTGTACCCGTTCTTCGAAGCCCCAACGTGGACATCCGTGAGATGCAGCCAGGTGAGAGTGGCCTCGCTCATGCAGTGAGCCTACCCACATCGGGCGGTCATTAGGAATCCTGGGAGACGAGTGAAGCGGAACTGCCCGCTCAAAGGCCAACACTCGTACTCCCGTCCTCGGTGTCGCCGCGCGGTCAGTAAGCCCAGAGGCCGATGAAGTACCCGTGCGTCACCCGGTGGTTGAGCCACAGGGTGAGCACGGCGAGGGGCCAGCGCAGCCAGGCCGGGCGCGCGGCGAGCCAGTCTCCCAGCCAGAAGAGCAGGGGGAAGAGCACCGCGCCGAAGCGGAACGCGTTGTAGACGTCGCCCTGCGGCAACTGCACGGCCAGCGAGAGCAGCCCGTAGATTCCCAATGGCCGGCTCTCGCGCAGGAGCACCAGCGAGGTCACCAGCAGCACGGCGAAGAAGAGGCCCCGCAGGAGTGACCAGCCACGCAGGACCTGCCCGGGGTTTCCGAACCAGAGGGTGCGCAGCGCCTGCCACGCGGTGTCCACGTGGCCCCAGCTCGCCTGGGCATGGAGGTGCGCGAGCGGATCTCCAGCCGCGAGCCACTCGAAGGCGATCAGCCCTCCATAGGAAGCGAGTGCCAGGGCTCCGAGCCCGACGAAGCGGGTGAGTCGGTCACGGACCCCCTCCGCGCGCTCGGCCAGCAGGAGCGCCGAGGCCACGGCCACGAACACCCCCTGGTTGCGAGTCCACACGCACAGCGCGGCGAACAGCGCCGTTGGCCAGAAGCGTCCCTTCCAGGCGGAGGCGAACGCGCCGAGGGACAGCAGGAGGAACAGCCCCTCGGTGTGGTGCGAGTGCAGGGCGAAGCTGGCGGGGCTGTAGAGGAAGAAGAACCAGCCCCACACGGTCCGTGGCGCGAGCGGAGAGCCCACGCCCCGCCGCTGTACCCAGCCGGCGAAGGCCAGCAGGAAGGCGGTGGAGAGCACGCAGCCCAACACCGGGGCAGGCACCTCACCTCCGAGCAGCGTGCGCACGAGCCCCACCACCCAGGGGTAGAGCGGCAGGAAGGCCCAGAGCGGAGGCACATAGCCTCGCGTCACGAGGGTGCTGTAGTGGGTGGCGTCCCAGCGGTCGAGTCCCTCGAGCAGGGGGATGCCCCGGTGGAACGCGGTCCACGCCCACAGCCCGAAGTGGTGCGCCAGCATGAGCGCGGTGAGCCCCCACACGAGCCGGGTGCTCGGACGGGTCTCCCCGACCTTCGACTCCACCGCCTCCGCCGCTTTCATGCGCTCAGTCTTCCAGGTCCTTGCGGTGCCGCAGGCAGAACGCGCTTCCCAGCAGCGAGAGGCCGATGGTCAGGCTGGTGAAGGCCTCCTTCGGAGCCCCGCCGTGCAAGATCACCCACGACAAGAGCAGACTGCCCGAGCTCAACAGCACGAGGCCCAGGTTGCCGAGGTACTTCAGCCACCCCACGCGATATCGCTCGGCCAGGGCGGACAGGGCCGCTGGGAGGAGCATGACTCCCCCGAGGATCGCCAGCTCATCGACGGAGTTCCACCAGTCGCGCGTGCTCGACGCGACCAACACGCTCGGCAGCAGCGCGGCGAAAGCGGCCAGTCCCAGGCCCCAGCGTGCGGAGCGGGACAGCGCCCGGGCGCCGGGCTCGCGCATCCGCTCCAGCACCTCGGGTGGCACTTCGAGCGCATAGGGATAGCCGAGCGACAGGAGCGCCTCCAGCGCCGCGGGGCGCACCTGGCGCCCGTCCCGGCTGGTGAGCTCTCCGAGCTCCTCGTCCTGGAGGAGGCGCAGCAATTGGTCCGCCCGCTCGCGCGGGAGCTCTCCCTCCGCGAGGGGGCCGGAGAGCCTGCCCAGGAGCGCCTCCACATCGTCGTGGACCACCCCTGGGGAGCTGACCGTCTCCACCCAGTCCCGTAGCGGGAGCGTCTTCGGGCTGGGCTCCAAGGAGGCCAGTCCCCGCGGGGCGCTCTCGTCGGAAAGGGGAGGGGAGACTGCTCGGGTGCGCTCCATGGTGGGGACGAGCTTAGCTCACTCGTGGAGCTTCTTGTGCTCGCCGAGCATGGTGACGAACTGCGTGATGCGCCTCGCCCGGGTCTCGGGCTTCTTGGCGTCGTGGAGACGGAACAGGATCGCGTACCGGTTCGCGCTGTCCAATGAGGCGAAGAACTTCAAGGCCTTCGGGTTCTTCTCCAGCTCGCGCTGGAGGTCCTCGGGGACGGTGGCGTTCTTCTGGGAGTCATAGGCCGCGTCCCACCGGCCGTCGGCCTTGGCCAGCTCTACTTCCTTCAGGCCCGCCGGCTTCATGCGGCCCTGCTCGATGAGCGTGGCGATCTTCTCGCGGTTCACCTTGGACCACTTGCTCCTCGCCCTGCGGGGGGTGAACCGCTGGAGCCAGAACTGCTCATCGAACGAGCCCTTCTGTCCATCGATCCACCCGTAGCAGAGCGCGATCTCGAGCGCTTCCGCATAGGATACCGTGTCGATGCCCGAGCCATTCTTGGCGATCTTGAGCCAGAGCCCCTGGGACGTGGCGTGATGCTTGTCGAGCCACTTCTCCCAGGCCCGTTGCGATTCAAAGGGAACGATCGGCAGATCCTGCTTCGTACTCATGGGTGCTCACCTTGCCTCAGAAGGGCGCTGGCCGCTCGAAGGAGACGCGCTGTCCCGACTCCGGGTGCTGGAACGAGAGCGACTCCGCGTGCAGGTGCAGGCGGCTGTCCGCGTGCCCATAGAGGCGGTCTCCGATGATGGGTGCCCCGAGTCCGAGGGGATGCGCCGCATGGACGCGCAGTTGGTGGGTTCTCCCGGTGAGGGGGAAGAAGGCCACGCGGGTGCGCCCTCCGCGTCGCTCGAGCACCTGCCACCGGGTGACCGCGGACTTGCCGTGCACGGGGTCGTGAATCTGCCGGGGCCGGTCGTCGAGGTCGACACGCATCGGGAAGTCGATGGTTCCCTGCTCGCCCCGGACGTGTCCCTCGACCCAGGCCACGTAGCGCTTGTGGACCTCGCGGCGGGCGAACTGCCGCTGCAGCTCCGCGTGCGTGCGTGCATCGAGCGCCGCGACGAGCAGGCCCGAGGTGTCCAGGTCGAGCCGATGCACGAGGAGCGGACCCGTGGCGTGCGGATACCGGGCGCGCAGCCGGGCGAGCACCGAGTCCGTCACCGAGGCGTCCTTCCCGGGGATGGAGAGCAGCCCCTGGGGCTTGTCGACCACGACGACCCACGCGTCCTCGAAGACGATGGACAGCTCCTCGGCCACGACGGACGGTGGCGAGAAGGCGCGGCGAGACGCGACGCGCAGGCCCTCCAGCATGAAGGGGAGGAGGGGCCCGCACTTGTCCCGGCAGGCGGCATAGAACGCGCCGGCGACGCGTCCCCCCGAGGACGGTGGAGCGCCCCACCAGAACTCGGCGAGCGCGAGCGGACGCAGGCCGTGCGTGAAGGCATGGGCGAGGAGCTTCGGTGCCGCGCAGTCGGCGGCGCCCGAGGGAGGCTCTCCGGGGGCGAACAGGGCCCGCAGGGGACGCCGCTCGTCCCGCGCATTCGGGATGCGATAGGTGTCGTGGATGCGCTTCATCAGCGCGCGACAGACGATCCGCCGCAGGCGCTCGAGGGCCTGAAGCCGCCGCTCCAGCCGCGCTCTCCTCGGCACGAGCGCCCGACGCTCCTCCTCCCGCGCCGCCTCCAACCGGCGCCACTCCGCCTTGTCGCCCCGGCTCTCCTGATCGAGCGCGTGGAGGGCCTCGCGCTTCTCGGCCTCCGCGAGCACGTTCGAGGCCGTGAGCTCGGCCCGTCGGGCATGGCGTCTCCGCCGGTTCTCCTCGTGCCGGGCACGCAGTGCCGCTCGCTCCGCCGTGTGGCGGGCCTCCTGTGCTTCATGGGCGGTCCGCAGGGAGACGAGTTCCGCTGAGGTCCGGAGCGCCTCGGCGCGGGCGAACAGCTCCTTCACCACGCTCTCGCCCGCGGGCTCCACCTGGGCACGGGCCTCGCGATCGAAGAGCGGCGGGACGAAGCCCGCGAGCTCCCATCGCCCGGCGAGCATGCCGGAGAAGGACCGCAGGAACCCGATGCGCCCATCGGGCTGTCGGACGACCAGCACGCCGAACATCTTGCCGCCCTCGGGGCCATCGAGCGTCGCGGTCGGAATTCCCGGGGCGATGAAGCCCGCTCGGAGCTCCGCCTGCATCACCTCCGCGGCCTGGCGCGCCAGGGCGTGGGGGCCGAGCTCGTCAAAGGGGCTCGGGAAGACCCCGGCGAGCGCGTCGGGGGTATGTTGCAGCTCAAAGGGGGTGATCCACATCTCCACGGCACTCCCGGGTACCACGAAACCTGGACGGAAGGAGACGCCCCTCGGCTGCTTGGACTTCCGAGGAATTTTTCCTCTGCTCCCTCGCGTTGATCTACCTCCACCCGTGTCCTGCTCCTCGCGGGTTTAAGGGAACAAGACCCCTGAACTCTGGTATGGGGACCTCGCTGAATTTATTACGAAATTTGGGTCGAGCCTGGGAGCACGCGTGGCATCTTTGGGACTGCGAGTGATGTACGTCGAGGATGACCCGGACATCCGCGAGGCACTCCAGGAAGTGCTCGAGGCGGCCGGCTACAACGTCACCGTGGCGGCGACAGCCGGTGAAGGGCTCGCGGCGCTGCGCCGGGAGTCGTTCCACCTCGTGGTCACCGACTACAACCTCCCGGACTTCGATGGGGCTCGCATGCTGGCCCAGGCCGCGGAGGAGGGCTTCCTCAACTGTGAGTCGCTCGTCCTCACCGGGGCCTCCCATCTCGAAGGCACGGCGGGCTACCGCGTCATCCGCAAGCCCATCGACGTGGACAAGTTTCTCTTCAAGCTCCACGAGATCCTCGCCCCGGTGCGCGACCGCGAGCTCGTGAGGACCAAGGATCATCTGGAGCGGACCCAGATGAAGCAGGAGGTTCACAAGGCGGCGAAGGTGGATCTCGTGCTCTACATCAGCGAGGCCTCCCCCGTGTCGCTGCGAGCGCTGCGCAACCTCGAGAAGCTGCTCGCCGGCTACGAGCGCTCCCAGGTCCAGCTCCAGGTCGTGGATCTCTCCAAGGAGCGCCCCCCCTCGTTCGACGAGGACCGGATTGCCTTTACCCCCACGCTCGTCAAGCGCGTTCCCTCGCCGCGGGCCTATTACCTGGGAGCCCTGGATCAGATCCAGGCAGTGACCGACCTGCTGAGTGACGCACGGGTCGAACGGAAAAGATGAACACAATGCAGAAGGTGCCAACAGGCGTACCCGGGCTCGACACCATCACGAACGGCGGCCTTCCCAAGGGACGAACCACCCTCTTGACGGGCAAGAGCGGTGCGGCGAAGAGCATCCTCGCCCTCCAGCTCGCCAATCAGTTCGCCCGCTCGGGGCTCAAGACGATGGTGTTCACCATCGAGGAGACTCCGGCGGATCTCATCACCACCGGAGACGGGCTCGGCTTCGGGACCTCGGAGCTGGTGGCGCAGGGCAAGCTCCGGTTCACGGACCTCACCTTCCCGCTCGATGCGAATACCATCATCACGGGGGAGTACGACATCGCCGCGCTGGTGCACCGCATCGAGGCGGCGGTCACCGAGTTCGGTGCGCAGGTGATCGTCCTGGACTCCGCCACGGCGCTGTTCAGCCCCAAGCCGCCCGAGGAGCGGCTCCGGCACCAGTTCTTCGAGCTGGTGCGCACCTTCCGACGGCTCGACCTGACGGCGCTGGTGACGGCGGAGGCGCCGGACGATTACGGCGCCCGGACGACGCTCGGCGTCGAGGACTTCGTGTGTGATGTGGTGCTCATCCTGCGCAACCTGGTGGACAACGAACGCCGGCGGCGGACCCTCGAGGTCCACAAGTACCGGCGCAGCGCCCACCAGAAGGGGGAATACCCCTGCACCATCACCGGCAAGGGGCTGATGGTGTTCCCCTTCGGGGTGCAAGGCACCCCCGAGGCCCGCCCCACCACGAGCCGCTTCTCGAGCGGTTTCGCGGGTCTGGACACGATGACCAACGGGGGCTGGCTCCGAGACTCCATCACGCTGCTGCGAGGGCCCTCGGGCAGCGGGAAGACGACGCTGGCCGGCATGTACGCGCGGGCCGGGGCGGCCCGCGGCGAGCGGGTGGTCTACTACGGCTTCGAGGAGACGTACGGCATCCTCATGCGCAACTTCGCGAGTCTCGGCCTGCCGATGGAAGAGCTGGTGAAGAAGGGGCACCTGCGCGTGGAGTGCAGCTACCCCGAGGCCACCAGCCCGGAGGATCTCCTGGTGAACCTGCGCAAGAGCCTCGAGGACTTCGAGCCGTCCCTCATCGTCCTCGACAGCATCTCCTCCATCGCGCACTCGACGTCCGCGCGGGGCTTCCGCCAGTTCATCATCGGCTTCTCGTCCCTGGTTCGGGAGCACAGCCGCAGCGCGCTCCTCACCCAGACCATCACGGTCCATCAGGACGACTCGGCGGCGCCGTTCCTCTCCACCATCCCCGACGCCATCATCGCGCTGGATTATGAGCGGCGGGACCGGAAGCTCGCGCGCAGCATCAGCGTGGTGAAGATGCGAGGCTCGGCGCACGCGGAGGACACCTACCTGATGCACATCCGTCCCGGGGGGCTGTCCGTGGAGGCTCCGCACGACTCGCACGCCGAGGCGGAACTCCAGACGCGCAGGTGAGCCCCAACCCGCCACCCCGCGAGCCCGGCTCTCCCACCTCGCACGTGCCTGTCGGGCGCTGGCTGGTGCTCTGCACGCTGGCGGCCCTCCCCAGCATCCTGGCCGTCGTCCAGCTGGGGCGCGTCCACCCGGACGAGGTGTACCAGGTGCTGGAGCCCGCCTGGTACCGCGCCCACGGCTACGGCGTGCTGGCGTGGGAGTGGAAGGAGGGCCTGCGCAACTGGGCCATCCCCGGCCTGTTCTCCTGGCTGTTGCGGCTGTGCGACGTGCTGGGCATCGGCCATCCGCTCGGGTACCGGGCGGTGCTCGCGTTGCCCCAGTACGCGCTGCACCTGGCGGCCCTGGCCGCCGTGGAGCGGTGGTCGCGGCGCACCCTGCCGGTGCGCGAGGCCTGGTTCGCCACCGCGCTGGTGGCCCTCTACCGCCCGGTGCTCGACTACGCGGGGCGCACGCTCAGCGAGTCCTTCTCCGCCGCCTTCCTGGTGCTGGCCTTCGAGCGGCTGGCCGCGTCCGGGTCGGGGGAGGCGCCAGCGCGACAGACACGCCGGGGCGTGGTGGCCGGCGCGTTGCTGGGGCTGGCGGTGGTCTCCCGGTATGGCTCGATGGTTTTCGTCGTCGCGTCCCTGGGCTGGCTGCTGGCGGGGCGCCAGTGGCGCGTCCTCGGGGGCTGGGTGGCGGGGGGCGCGGGAGTCGCCCTGGGCCTGGCGGTGCTTGACTGGCTCACCTGGGGCATGCCCCTGCACTCGCTGTGGGCCTATACCGCCTTCAACGTCTTCTCCGGGAAGTCGGCGGAGTGGTTCGGCGCCGAGCCCGCCGACTTCTATGTGCCCATCTGGCTGAAGGTGCTCCCGTTGTGGAGTTGGCTCGGCCTGTGGGGGGTGCTCCGGCGCCACCGGGGCGCCCTGTTGTACCTGGGGTGCTCGGCGTTCTACCTGGTGGCCATCAGCGCCACGGGCCACAAGGAGGAGCGCTTCCTCTACCCGGCGGTGGTGCTCTGGGTCGTGGGGACCGCGCCGGCCGCGGTGGAGCTGCTCGCGTCGCTCCGAGGCGTCAAGGCACGGACCGTCGCCGCGCTGGGGGCGTTGGCCGTCTCGCTGGCGATCTTCAAGCGGATTGATCCACCGAAGAAGAGGGAGCACTTCCAGGCCATCGTGCGCGCGACCCGCTCACCCGAGGCGCGGGGCCTGCTGATCCTCAACGAGGTGCCCAACGAGAGCGTGTGGGGAGCGGGGGGCTACTTCTATATCGGCAGGCACATTCCCTGGCTGACGGCGGACCGGCCCGAGGACGAAAACTTCCAGACCGCGATGCGTGACTCCACCTACAATCGGGTGGTGACGTTCCGGCGTCTGGCGGTGCCCGAGCTGGAGCGGCATGGCTTCTCCGTGGTGGAGGAGCTCGGTCGGGCGACGGTGCTCGCACGCGAAGCGCGATAGCTGGACCGCAATCCCTTCCGCGTCATCTGGAGGTCGTGATGAAGATCAACCTGACGAGTGTGGTGGTAGACGACCAGACCAAGGCCCTGCGCTTCTATACGGAGGTCTTGGGTTTCATCAAGAAGACCGAGCTGCCGGCCGGGGAGTTCAGATGGTTGACCGTCGTCTCGCCCGAGGGGCCAGCCGATGTCGAGTTGTCCCTCGAGCCAAACGTCTTCCCGGCCGCCAAGGTCTATCAAAAGGCTCTCTTCGAGGCAGGCATCCCCTGGACGTCATTCGCCGTGGAGGATTGCCAGAAGGAGTATGAGAGGCTGACGAAGTTGGGTGTGGTGTTCCGGTCCAAGCCAACACAGGCGGGGCCGGTCACCATCGCCATACTCGAGGATACGTGCGGCAACCTCCTCCAACTCCATCAGGTCTGATCACCGTGGCGTCCCTGGCGTCTCCGCCAGGGACGAACCTCACGAGGTTCTACGGGCAGCGTGCCGAGACGTACCTTGTTCCACACGTTGGTGCTGCCCCAGGGGCCGCTGGCGCTGGTTCCGGTGGTCTGGCACACGAGTGTGACGGCTGGCATCCTTCATAGGGCCATGTCCTGGCCCTGGGAGAGCTGCTCGAGAAGAGTCCGGGCCTCGCGCAGGTCGGTCGAGTCGAGCCCCGCGTCGAACTGGTGGCAGAGCCTGGACAGCCGCTGGTGTGCGGTCTCCCGCTTCCCCTGGTCCCGGAGTTGGCGGCACAGGCTCGTCATGGCGCGCAGCTCGAAGGTACCGGCGTGCTGATGGCGGGCCAGGGCGAGTGCTCTCAGGAAGCAGTGCCGCGCTGCGTCCTCCTGGCAGATGGACCGCAGGCCCTCGCCGTGGAGCCGGTGGAGCTCCGCCTCGAAGGAGCACTCCTCCGTCCTCTCCGCCCACACCAGTCCCTTCTGGGCCTCCGCCACCGTCTCGTTGCTCTTCCCCATCATCAGGTAGACCTCCCCGAGCATGCCGTGGAAGGCCGGCATGCCGCTGCGGATGCCCATGGCTTGCCAGCGCTCGAGGTGGGCGTGGAGCACCGGGTACTCCTCCAGCCTCCCCATCCGGGCCAGCGCCCAGCTCCGGGTGATGGTCGACCATTCGTGCCACAGCAGGAAGTGGTTCTCGTGGGAGAGCGCGATGCACTCCTCGGAGCGCTCCACGGCCTGCACCAGGTCCAGGCGGAACTGGCAGCCGAAGGCCACGTACGTCAGCACGTAGGCCAGGGTATGCGGGTGGGCGATTTCCCGGGCCAGGGCCACGGCCTCGCGGCCGGACTCCTCGGCCAGGTCAGGGTGGCCGAGCGCCGAGTGGACGACGGAGGCATAGGCCAGCACCACGGCGCGGGGGTTGACCCAGTGCCTCACGGCGAGGTCGCGGTGTTGCTCGAGGGAGAAGTCCGAGCAGGCCAGCGCCGCCTTCACTTTCGCCAGGGCCTCGGTCATGTGGCCGTGGGTGAAGAGGATGGTGGCGATCATCCGGTAGCCCAGGGTCAGTACCTCGCGGTTGTCCTGGCGCCGCCCCACCTCCACCGCCTTCTGCCCCAGCTCGTGCGCCTCGCGGAAGCGGGCCCGGGCGAACAAATAGGAGTAGAGGCCCCAGCTCCAGTCCGGCAGTGCCACCCGCCCCGGCTTGTCCATTTCCTCCAGGAAGAGCGCGTGGGCTCGCGCATAGGTGCGCTCCAGCTCGGGCGAGGCGAAGCCCTGGCTCTGCATCAGGGGAATGCCCAGGGCGAGGAGCAGCTTCAATTCCTCGCTCCGGCGGCGCGGGGGCTCGGGCAGGCCGTGCACCAGCGCCAGCGCCTGCTGGAAGTGATTGATGGCCTCCAGGTTGGCCGAGCGCCCGAGGGCACGCGCTCCGGCCCGGGCCCAGTAGCGCAGCGCCGGCTCGGTGTCCGCCGCCTGGGTGTAGTGCCAGGCCAGCACTTCGGGACACGCCTCGACGACCTTGGGGAAGCGCTCCATCAGCGTCTGGGCGATGCGCCGGTGGTGCTGGCGGCGTGTGCCGCGCAACTGCGAGTCCCAGGCCGCCTCCTGGATGAGCGCGTGGCGGAACTGGTAGCCCGGCTCCGCGGCATTCTCCTGTGGCTCCAGCAACCCCGCCTCGACCAATCCGTGCAACTCCTCGCGCAGCGTGGGCTCGTCGTGTCCGGTGAGGGCCGAGAGCAGGGCGAGGTTGAAGCTCCGCCCCACCACCGCGCACAGCTGCACCAGCGCCTTGCGTGCCAGGGGCAGCGTGTCCAGCCGCGCCATCAGCAGCCCGCGCAGGGTGGCGGGGATGGGAGTCTCCACGCCCGGTGCGGACTCCAGCACCCGGTGCGTCAGCTCCTCGATGAAGAGGGGAATGCCATCCGTGCGCTTCACGAGCTGGAACACCAGCCCCTCCGACAGGGTCCGGCTCCCGGCCGTCTTCCGCACCAGGTCCGCCGTCTGCTCCGGCGCCAGGCGCTCCAGGGTCATCTGGTGCATCCAGGGCCGTGGGGGCCAGGCGGGGCGGAAGTGGGGACGCACGCTCAGCAGGAGCAGCACGGGGTGGGGCTCCAGGTGCTCCACCAGGAAGGCGAGGTACTCCAACGTGGACGGGTCCGCCCAGTGCAGATCCTCGATGATGTACAACACGGGGCCCTCGAGGGCCACACGCCACAGCAGCTCCATCAGGGCGCGGAGGGTCTCCTCCTTCTGTCGTTGCGGGGGGAGCCGCAGATGGGGCGACGCCTGGGCCACGGGCAGCGAGAGCAGCGAGGCCACCGCGCGCGTCTGCTCCGGGCTCAAGCCGCGCAGGGCCATCCTCCGCTCCACCCAGCGCAGGTTCTGCTCGGGGGGCGCCTCCGGATCCAACCGCAAGATGTTCCTCAGCATCTCCACGATGGGGGCGAAGGCGCTGGCCTGGGACCGCAGCCAGCACTGGGCGCGGAGCACCAGGCCCTGTTGGGGCAGGAGGCGCTCGCTCCACTCCAGCAGCAGGCGTGACTTGCCAATGCCGGCCTCGCCCTCGAGGAGGACACAGGCCCCGTGGCCCTGGCGGCTCCACTCCCAGCACGACTGGAGCCGCCGCAGCTCCGACTCCCGTCCCACCAACGGGGTGAGGCTTCTGGAGGCCCGGGCCTGCTCGAAGCGCAGCGCCGTCTGGCGCGCACCTTTCACGTGCCAGGTCTCCACCGGAGGCGCCCGTCCCTCCGCGGGCAGGGGCTCGCGCGCCTCGGCTTCGAAGGAGCCCGGCACCAGCGACCAGGTCGTGTTGCTGAGCAGCACCGTGCCCGGCTCGGCCCGCCGTGCCAGCGCGGAGGCCACCCGGGGCGCCTTGCCCTGGATGGAGAGCGTGTGCTCCCGCGGCTCCGGTTGAAGGTCGTCGAACACCACCGAGTCCGTGTGCAATCCGACCTGCACCGCCACCGTCTCCAGGGGCGTGCCGGGGCACTCCTGTTTCAAGGTGGACGGGAGCTCCCGGGACAGCTTCAGGCCCGCATGGACGGCTCGCTCCGGGTCCTCCTCTCGGGCCAGCGGGTAGCCGAAGCAGGCGAGCACCTCGTCTCCCATGAACAGGGCGGGCAGTCCCCCGTCCCGCAGGATGAACCGGGAGGCAAGCCGGTGGAAGGCGGACTCCACCTCGTCGACGTCCTCGGAGCCCAGGCGCTCCACCAGCTCGGACAGACCCACCAGCCGGCACACCAGGAGCGTCACCTGCCGGCGCTCCGGGGCGAGGTGGCGTGACGACTCCCGCCAGGGGCCAAGCTCCTGCACCAGTCGCCGCAACCGCTCGCGCAGCTCGGCCGAGGACGGGCGTTGGGAGGGCTCCTTCGCCAGCATGGCCATCACCAACCGCGCCACGTCCTCGGGCAGCTCCGGCAGGTGCGCGCGCACCGGGGACACGGGCTCCGGGGAGAGAACCCGCTTCTCCAACTCCCGTCTCGTGGAGCACTGGTATGGGGGCTTGCCGGTGAGCAGCTCGTGGAAGAGCACGCCCGCCGCCCACACGTCGGTGTGCTCATCCTGTGCTCCACCCCTCCATTGCTCGGGCGCCATGTAGAGAGGCGTGCCGGCCTTGGGCAGGTGGGGAATGTCGGAGGACTCGGCCGCCACGTGGGCCAGGCCAAAGTCCAGCAGTGTCACCCGCCCCTCGCGGGTCAGGAAGACGTTGCTGGGCTTGAGATCCCGGTGGATGACGTGGTGCGCATGCGCGTGCGCCAGCCCCGAGGAAATTCCGTACAGCAACTCCACGGCCTGTCTCAAACCCGGACGCCCACGCTTCATCACGGCGGCGAGTGATTCCCCCTCCAGGCATTCCATGACCAGGAAGGGGACACGGGGGTACCCCGGCCCCTTGCTCCATTCCGCGACATCATGGATGCGGACGATGTTCTCGTGGTCGAGCCGAGCGATGGCTCGGGCCTCGCGCAGCAGGAGCTCGGAGGAGTCCCGTTCCTGTCGGGGCGCCAGGAACTTCAGGGCAACGGTGCGCTGGAGCTGCTCGTCCCAGGCGCGGAAGACCTGGCCCATGGCGCCCGCGCCCAGCTCTTCCAGAATCTGGAAGCGGTGGTCCTCGGGCCCGCCCAGTCGCTCTCCCCGCTGGGGCACCGGGAACACAATCTCGGGGCGGGCGAGGGCCTGGAGCAGGGTGTCATCGCTGTCCAACTCCTCCAGTCGGGAAGACAGGTACTGCTCGTCCCCCTGCATGTGGTCCTCTTGCATGCTGCCCTCCGCCTTCCGTAAGAGCCGACGCCTTCCTCGAACATGGGGATTCGGGCGGAAGAGATGCACGAGGGCTTCTCGAGAGCATCGAAGGGTTGGGTGGAGCTTGGGGGGGGTGGAGACGAGCGGGGGCCTGAAAACACCGAGGCCAGCAACCCCTGACGAATCTCCTCGCCCTATGCGTTGCGCACGGGCCGCGGGCTTGCGAGTGTGTTGACTCTACGACACACTTCGTCCGTGGACGACTCATGGGAGAAGTGGCGCGCTCGCTCCGAGGCAATGCGCCCCGAGCGCTTCA
>NZ_DASVWK010000680.1:0-23961 GCF_036389735.1 Archangium sp.
CCGCCCTGTTCCTGCTCGGCTACACGCGCGTCGAGGAGGTGCTCGGCCTGCCCCTGCATCAGCTCATCCACCGCTCTCCCGGGACGGGCTCGAAGGAGGGAGGCTGCCAGGTGTGTGTCGGCTTCCGCTCGTCCGAGTACGTCCAGGGGGAGGACGAGGTGCTCCGGTGCGCCGATGGAACGGAGATTCCCGTGGAGTACCGCGCCCATGCCGTGCGACGGGGCGGCGAGCGGGTGGGCTTCGTGGTCACCTTCAGTGACATCAGTGAGCGCAAGCGGGTGGAGGAAGCCCTGCGGCGCTCGGAGGCCAGCTTCCGCACCCTCATCGAGCGCGCTCCGGACGCCATCATCGTCCACCGCGAGGGGATGCTGAGCTTCGTCAACGCCGCGACGGTGCGGATGCTGGGCTATGAGCGCGCGGAGGAGCTCCAGGGGAGGCCGGTGGAGGCCGTCGTCCTCCATGGAGAGGCGGTCGCCCTCACCCGCTACTCGGGTGTGGATACGCTCTGCGAGGTGCATTTCCGGCATCGCGCGGGCCGGCTGGTGATGGGCGAGGTGGTGTCATTCCCCCTCGTCTTCGATGGCGAGCTGGCGATGGTGTCCATGGCGCGCGATGTGACCGAGCGCAAGCAGGTGCAGGAGAAGCTGCGGGCCTCCGAGCGCATGGCCTCCCTCGGGACGCTCTCCGCGGGCATGGCGCATGAGGTCAACAATCCCATCGCCTTCGTGCTGAGCAACCTGGGCTTCATCCACGATGAGCTGCACGCGTTGGTGGGCACGGACGAGAAGCTGGAGGGGGCGCGGTGGCGGGAAGTGGTGGAGGCGCTGCGGGAGTCGAGGGCGGGCTGCCAACGCATCCGTGACATCGTGCGAGACCTGAAGACCTTCTCGCGTGGAGACGACGAGAGTCGCGGCCCGGTGAACCTGCACGCGCTGCTCGACTCGTGCGCGAACATCGCTCGGGGAGAGATCCGCCACCGCGCCAGGCTGGTGAAGGACTACGGCGTGCTCCCGCCCGTTCATGGCAACGAGTCCCGACTGGGGCAGCTCTTCCTCAACCTGATCGTCAACGCCGCCCAGGCCATTCCCGAGGCGGACGAGAAGTCGCATGAGATCCGCATCACCACCACGCATGAAGGGGAGTGGGTGGTGGTGGCGGTGAAGGACAGCGGGATTGGCATTCCTCCGGAGAACCGTGCCCGGCTGTTCGATCCCTTCTTCACGACGAAGCCCATCGGGGAGGGGACGGGGCTGGGCCTGTCCATCTGCCATGGCATCATCGTGGGCATGGGCGGGCGCGTCGAGGTGGAGAGCGAGGTGGGCCAGGGCAGCACCTTCCGGGTCTTCCTGCCCATGCGCGCGGACGGAGCCAAGGGACGGGAAGAGACCGGCCGCGAGCGGGATGATGCGGCCTAGACGCGGCTCAGAAGGGCGCTCCTCCTGTCTGGACATCGATCTGACCGCTGTTGAGGGTGCGGAGGAGCCGGTCGATGGCCTCCTGGCTCTGGGGCCCGGTCAGCTGCGTGAGGAGCTGGCGGAACTCCTCGGCCTGGGTGGGGCCCCACTTCCGCGAGGTGAGCGCGGCGTCGATCAACCGGTCCACCTGGCGGCGGGCCTCGAGCTGGACCGGTGAGGGCGGGGGAGGAGGGGCGGCGGGCTCTGGCGTGGCCGGCACCGCCGCGGTTGCGGCCCGCAGCTCCTCCTTGATGAGGCGGGCCAGCTCCGCGCGCAGGGCCTGGGTGTCCAGCGCACCGGGCGGCAGGGTGAGGGTGCAGTGCTCGCCCGGTGGGGCCCGGAGCTTCCCCTCGAGGACCTCGAGCTGTCGCGCCTGGGCCTGGAGCAGGCGCAAGACCTCCTCGTCTCGGCTGGGGGGGCGCGGCCACCCTCCCACCGCCAGTCCCAGCCCCAGGCCCGCGAGCGCGGCCAGTGTCGGTCGGAGGTTCATCTCCCTCGCGCCCGTGGCCTACGGCTGCTTCGGTGCGTAGTACGAGTTCTGGACGACGAGCAGGTAGGTGCAGGTGCTGCCAACCGACGAGTCGTAGTTGAAGCGGATGTAGCTGTCGCTCTGGATGGACTGGGCCACGTTCACGTAGTTGGGATCCGTGGTGACGCAGCTCACGTACTGGCCCGCCGCGTTCTTGGCGAAGCAGACCACCGTGACGGACCCCGAGGAGACGTTGTTCGTGGAGAGCTGGCAGCCGATGTACTGGGTGGCGTCCGCGCTGTTGCGAGCGCTGCCCATCGAGCCCATGGCGGTCACCGTGGGTGCGTTGGAGGTGGTGTTGATGACGACCTCGCTGGTGGCCTTGGCTCCCGCCAGCGCACCCGTGCTCAGCAGCAGCGCTCCCACGACAGACACTCCCACGAACTTCCCTGTCCTCATGCGTCGTCCTCCCCAGTAAGGGGCCCAGGGTAGCATGGGTGGCCCTCAGTCCCCGTGCCCCGGGTCGGACCGGGCGGGAGCGCCGCGAAGCAGGAGCCTCAAGGGCAGCACCGCGGCGCCCACCAGTCCCACGAGTCCCAGCCATGGCCACGGTGTGGCGAGCAGCGGGGTGACGCGCGCGCGGAGCTCGGGAGGCGTCTGGGCCATCACCATGAAGGAGGCCGTGCCGAGCACGAACCAGGCGAACCCCTTGCGCAGCGTGCCCGCGGCGATGCGCCCCGCGAGCCGCCCGCCGATGAAGCTGCCCCCCACGGCCGTGGCCAGGACGGCGGCGGTGAGTCCCCAGGGCAGGTGCACGTGGCCCAGGTGCCCGAGCAGCCCGGCGGTGCACTGGAGCGAGATGACGACGAGCGAGGTGGCCATGGCGATGGGCGTGGCCAGCCCCAGCAGGACGAGCGCGGGCACGATGAGGAACCCACCTCCGGCGCCCACGAGCCCCGAGAGCAGGCCCACGGCGCCGCCCTGGACGAGCACCCGCGCCACGGGAAGTCGCGCGGGCACCACCTCCGGCGCGGGAGCGGGGGAGTCCTTGCGCCGCAGCATGGAGACGGCGGCGGCGACCATCACGGCGGTGAAGAGGAGCAGCAGCACGCCCGGCGGGAGCAGGCCGGACACGCGCCCGCCGACGAAGGCGCCGGACATGCCGCCGGCCCCGAAGACGAAGGCGGTGCGCCAGCGCACCCGGCCGGCGAGCGCGTGCAGCCCGGCGGCGGAGGCACTGGTGACTCCCACCACCAGCAGGGACATGGCGATGGCCGTCTTCGGCTCGACGCCGAGGACGTAGACCAACAGGGGGACGGTGAGGATGGAGCCGCCGCCGCCCAGCAGCCCGAGCAGCACTCCGATGAGCAGTGAGGCGGCGATGCCCAGCACCATCATCGGGTCAGTGTACCTCACCTCGAGACCCACGGCTCACGCGCGCCCGCGCAGCATCAAATCCCAGTAGAGCCGTGGCAACCCGTACTTCTTGAGCAGCCACATGTCTCGCCGCTCGCGGAGGGTGTCGATGAAGGGAATGCTGGGCGTGGGCTTGCCGTCGTAATCGAACTCGGCGAGCAGCAGCTTGCCGTAGCCGGTGGTGAGCGGGCAGGAGGCATAGCCATCGTACGTCGCGGTGGGCTCCCGTCCGGCCATGACGGCGAGCAGGTTCTCCACCAGCACGGGGGCCTGCTTGCGGATGGCCGCCCCCGTGCGCGAGGTGGGCAGGTCCGACGCATCTCCCAGCGCGAACACCTCCGGGTGGTCCGGGTGCTGGAGCGTGTGCTTGCGTGCCTTCACCCAGCCCTTCGTGCCTCCGTCCTGCCACGCCAGCGGGCTGCGCTTGATGAAGTCCGGCGCGCTCTGTGGCGGGCACACATGGAGGAGGTCGTACGGAAGGACCGTCTCCTCGCTGCTCCCATCCTCCTTCGTGCGCCTGAAGACGGCCTCGTTGCTCTCCCCGCGCACCTCGGTGAGGTCGTGCTGGAAGCGCGTGTCGATTCCGTAGCGCTTCACCACCTGCTCCAGCACGGCGGCGAATTCCTTTACCGCGAAGAGGACCTTGCCCGCCGAGGCGAAGACGACGTGGGACTTGTCGCTCAGCCCCCGCTTCCGGAAGTGGTCCGCCGCCAGGTACATGGCCTTCTGTGGCGCGCCCGCGCACTTCACCGGCGTGGCCGGGTGCGTGAACAGGGCCGTGCCTCCCTGGAAGCCGCGGAGCATCTCCCACGTCTTCGGCGCGTAGCGCACGTCGTAGTTGCTGGAGACGTTGGGCCGCTGCTCCAGCGCCTCGCGCAGGCCCTTCACCTTGTCCCAGTCGAGCTGGATGCCCGGTGCCACCACGAGGAAGTCGTAGCCGATGCGCTTCCCGCCTCGCGTCCCCACCACCCGGGCCACCGGGTCCACCTCCTCCGCCCAGTCCTGGAGCCACGTCACGCCCTTGGGGATGTAGCGGGCCTCGTCGCGGCGGGTGTCCTCGATGCGCGCCTGCCCCGCGCCCACCAGCGTCCAGAGCGGCTGGTAGTAGTGGTGCGTGCTGGGCTCGAGGAGGGCCACGTCCTTCTGCCCCGCCTGCGCCAGTCGGGCCGCCACCGAGATACCCGCCGTGCCGCCTCCGATGATGAGGATCCGGTGCCGCTCGGTGCCGAGGTGTCGAGAAGCATGCATGGCTCTACTCCCGCACCGCCACTCCATAGAGTTTGTCGAACAGGGTCAAGCAGGCCACGGTGGCGGCTTTCGCCCATCGGACAAGCAGCCCGTTGTCCGCGGGGGGTTCTTTCGGGACGACGGGGTCCGTTTCCTGGGTGCTGGCGACGGATAGCAAGAGGCTCTCCCAATAAGGGTTCAAGAAGAGCCCATCCGGGTCCATCTCCAGGCGCATCTCGAGCCAATCATCCATCCGGGGGTACACCTTCCGCAGGTACTGGAGATCGAAGACGGTCTGACCGTACTGCGTGCCGAACAGCGGCAGGTACTTGCCCCAGTGCAAGCGCACGCCTCCCACATCCAACAGGCGTTTCCAGTACTGCTCGAAGAGATCCTCGGGCACGCCCTCGTCGTAGGCCCACCGGTAGGGATCCACCCGGAGGGAACCTCCCTCGTGCGCGGGGCTGAGCCAGAAGGGCGACGGCTTCCCGGCGTAGAGCTCCACCGCGAGGTTTCCCGCGACGCGTTGGTCGGCCAGCAGCTCCCGCAGGATGCCGAGCACCTCGTCCGCCTTGTCCAGGGGGAACCACAGCTCCGTGAACAACACCCTGAGGATGTCATCGGTGCGCACCGTGTCGTCCATGGGGAGCGTCAGGTGCCACGCGTCGCGGAACGTCTGGGGCGCTCCCAGCGGGAGGAACGGTTTCATCAACGCTCCGATGAACTGGTGGGTGAGGTCGCTGTCCGGATCCAGCCCCAGGCTGCCGTTGATGATCCTCAGCACCAACGCCGCCATGAGGTTGGAGAACTCGTCGCGCAACGGGGGCTCGTACGGGTCGCGGGGGCCCACGCGCTTCGCGACCTGTTTTCCCTTCCACAGCGTCACCCGCTGCACGTTCTTCTGGGGGTACCAGTTGAGGCGCAGGTACTCGTGCGTGCGGAGGGCCTCGACGAGAGCGTCGCCGCCGAGTCCAGGTGCCAGCAACGAGTCCTCCAGCTCCTGGTTCCCCTCTTCGCCCTCGACCCAGTAGCTCGTGCCCACCTTGAGGGTGACATGGGTGATGACGCCGAAGAGCCCCATCGACACGCCGGCGGCGGCGAACTCATTGGTGCCGCGGCGGAATGTCCGTACCTCTCCCTTCCCGTCGACCAGCTCGAGCTCCTCCACCGCGTCGGAGAAGGAGTGCATGAGCGAGCCGCCATCCGAGCCCGTCTGGATGAAGCCGGCGATCGTCTGGTGGGTGATGCCTCCGGTGATGGGGAAGGCGAAACCCCGCGCATCGAGCCAGCGCGTCAGCGTGTCCGTGGCCCGCTGGCTGGGGTCCGCGGGGTTGGGGCCGAGGTAGCAACCCGCCCCCACCCGCACGAGGTTGAAGCCATCCGCTGTCCGAGACTCGAGCAGCTCGATCTTCCGCAGCTCGCCATCGAGCAGCAGGGTGAAGTCTTGCGAGGCGCCGAAGATGACGTCCCGGACGGAGTGCTGTGAGCCCAGGACGCGGACCCTCTTGCCCTGGTTCCTCGCGGCGTCGAGCAGCAACCTGACGTGCTCGGTGGACCTCGGGTGGAAGATGTCCGTCCGGGGGTCCCAGAACTCACGCAGGGCCGGATCGGGAGGTGGGATCGGAGGGCCTCCAATTCGCCCCCCGTCGGTGCTCTGCTCCCTGCGCTCCTCCTGGGTCTCCTCGACGTCCGGCTTCAGGAAGGCGAGCAGTTCTTCGGGGGAGCGCTGCTCCACGCGCTGTGGGTCCTTCTGGAATTCGTCCAGCAACTGTCTGAATCGGTCAGCGGATGAAGTCGAGTCCATGTGCCCTCTATGCCTGGCCGCGCTGCGGGTTCTGGAAGAAGGTGGCGAGCTGCTCGGTGCTTCGTTTGAACAGCCCTCCGAGGAGGGGCTCCAGGGTCCCGAGGACGGGCCGTGTGAGCCGCGAGGGGGTGTAATGGATGCGCCAGCGGAAGAGGGTGCTCCCGTCGTCCATCGGCTCGAAGGTCACCTCCTGCAGCATCTGGGCGGCGAGCGGGAGGGAGCAGCTGTCGATCGACGCGACCCAGCGCCGCCCACGTTCCGCCTCGCACACGTGGAACCTCACCGACATGAAGGTGAGGGTCTCGGTGTAGATGCGACGATCGGGTGGCGCCTCCGGCGTGTGCAGGTCGATGTGCAGGAACTGGTCGAGCCACTCGGCGCCATGAGCGAGCTCGGTGAACTCGTCATAGACCTGCTCGGGGGAGGCCGGCACGCGGGCCGAGTTGTCGATGACGCGATGGGCCCGCCCCGCGAAGGAGGGCTCGCTCGGGGTGAGCGCGAAGACGAGCGGCCACGCCGGGCGGAGTCGTTGCTGTGATGGTGCGACGGAATCAAACATGGGTACAGCTCCTGCGGTCGGGCCTTCACATGGATAGACACACCCCGCTCCACCCTGTGAAGGCCCGCTCGCCCGCCGACCAGCCCGCCTAGGAAGGCCCCTGGTCGCTCGGGGGAAGCACGACGGTGAACGTGCTGCCTTGTCCCACCGCCGACTCGACGTGGATGCGGCCGCCGAGCACGGCCACCAGCTCGCGCACCAGGGCGAGCCCCAGCCCCAATCCCGGCGTGTGCTTGTGGTCGATGGGTTCGAGCTGCTCGAAGGGCTGGAAGATGCGCTCGCGCACCTGCTCGGGGATGCCGGGCCCGGTGTCCTGGACGGCGAACCAGTGCCCCTGGGCTCCATGCCCCACGGAGACGTGGACGGAGCCCCGCGGCGTGTACTTCAGCGCGTTCATCACCAGGTTGATGAGGACGAGGCGGAGGAGCCGGGAATCGCTCTCCAGCGCGGGCACCTCCTCCGGAGACAACAGCTCCAAGCGCAAGAGCTTCTGCTGGGCTTGAGGCAGCAGGTCCTCCACCACCTCGCGGGAGAGCCCCACCAGGTCGAATCGCTCCACCTTCACCACCAACTGCCCGCTCTCGATGCGCGTGTACTCCAGGATGGATTCGATCAGATCCGCCAGCCGCTTGAAGGAGCGGTTGATCTTCTCGAGGGAGGCCGCCGGGTCACGGCCCCTTCCGAGGGAGTGGAGGTGGAGCTGGATGGCGGTCAGCGGCGTGCGCAGCTCATGGGAGACGAGGCGCAGGAAGGTGCTCTTGGCGAGGCTGGCCTTCTCCGCCTGCTCGCGCGCGAGCGTGGTGGCCGTCAGCGCGGCCTCGAGCTGCCGGTGCCGGAGCGACACCTCCCGGGCCAGCTCCTCCACGTCGTTCGTCCGGGTGGCCACGTCCTGTCGCAGGGTGTCCCGCACCCGCTTCATGGCGACGAGGTTGTGCGCCCGCACCCGAAGCTCCTCGGGGTGGAAGGGCTTGGTGAGGTAGTCCTGCGCCCCCTCGCGCAGGAGCGCCAGCTTGAGGGCCTCGTCCGCCTTGGCCGTGAGGAGGATGATGGGAAGGCAGGCGAGGCTCTCGTCGGCACGCACCTCACGGACGAGCTGATCGCCACTCAGCTCGGGCATCATCATGTCCGTCACGAGCACGTCGGGCCGAAGCGCCCGGGCCTTCTCCAGGCCCTCGCGCCCGTTCTCGGCCGTCATGACCCGCATCTCGGTGCCGAGCGTCTCCGAGATGAAGTTCCTCATCTCCACGTTGTCCTCCACGACGAGGGCGAGGTGGGAGGAGTCGACCGTGGGCCCAGGCGCGGCCGTGACAGAGGGGGTGCGAAGCTCCGAGACGCCCTGCCGGGCGGCGACCTCCAGCATCGTGGCCACTACTGCGGGAGGCTGCTCCCGCACGGGGACGCCCTGGGGCGCGGTCCGCGGCAGCTCCACGGTGAAGCGTGCTCCCCCCAGGGGAGACTCATCCACGGTGATGCGACCGCCGTGCAGCGTGACGAAGTCCTTGGCGATGGTGAGCCCGAGTCCCGTCCCACCGAAGCGCCGCGTCGCGCCCCCCTCGCCCTGCCGGAAGCGCTCGAAGATGACACCGCGCAGCTCCGGCTTCACCCCTGGGCCGCTGTCCTCCACGGTGAGCAGCGCCAGGTCGTCGCGCGAGGCCAGCGCCGTGCGCACCGTTCCGCCCCGAGGGACGAACTTGAAGGCATTGGAGAGCAGGTTGAGCAGCACGCGCTGGACCTTCTCGGCGTCGAACTGACAGGGCAGCGACGCGGGGGCCTCCACGGCGAGGACCACCTGCCGCTCGGCGGCCAGCGAGGGAAAGTACGCGGCGGTGCGCCGGACGAGCTGGGCCAGGTCGCCCTGGGTGTACTGGGCCTCGACCTTGCCGGCCTCGAGCTTCGACGCATCCAGCAGATCATTGACGTGCTTGAGGAGCAGCTCCGCGTTGCGGTTGACCGTCTCCAGGTCCCTTCGTTGGGCGGCGGTGAGGCCCGTGTCGTCCAGCAGCTTCTCCACCGGGCCGAGGATGAGGGCCAGGGGCGTGCGCAGCTCGTGGCTGACGTTGGCGAAGAACTGGGTCTTGAGATCCTCGGACTCCTTCACCCGGGCGTAGAGGGACTCCAGTTCCTTGTTCTTGGACTCGAGCTGCGTCCGGCGCTCCTCGGCCAGCCGCGCGGCACTCGCCAGCTCGGCGATTCTTCCCTTGAGCGGGACGAGGTAGACGCCCGTCAACACCGAGGCCGCCGCCGTCACCACCTTCACCCCGCCCGCGAGCCAGTAGTGCGCCTGCCAGACGTTCCACACCTCCATGAAGTGCGTCAGCCCGCACGCGCCGATGAAGACGCCGAACGCGATGATCATCCCGCTGAAGGGAAGCCGGATGCGCCGGACGAGGAAGTAGAGGGTGAGCGAGATGAAGAAGTAGGCCGCGCCGATGAAGAAGTCCGACAGGACGTGCATCCACACGAGCGGTGGCTGCCAGAGGTAGCAGTGCCCGTGGGGCATGTACCAGTCGCCGCTGGACACCTGCCCCAGGAGTTCGTGGAACCAACCTCCGCCAGCACCCGCGGGCTCGGCCGCGGTGGCTGGGTGTTCGTGAGTCATCGGGGCTCCTCGGCGCCTCCCCCACCCTCGCGATGATGGGCAGGGCGCCGTAATTTTTGCCGGGGTCTGTAATACCTCCCGTGCGGTGGTAAACGTCCTCACGCCCGTAGGCCGATCCAGGAGAGCAGGGAGGATGCTCTGGCTCGGACCATGCTTATAGTCCCGCTCGAGATGCGGAGCGCGCGAGACATACACCCGGTCACGGCGTACTCGGTGGACATCAGTCCATCGGCCTGGAGTCAGCTCGCCACCCTGGCGACTGACGACTACGGGCGCATTCGCGAGAAGCTGGATGCCATCGCCAACGAGATGGGCTCCACGCGGCAGTCCCACCCACCGCGGGAGGCGGGCAGCACGGACCCGCGGGCCTTCATCGTCGAGGGGTACGCCGTCCTCTATGCGGTGGACGCCGAGCGCACGCGAGTTACACTCCTGGAAGTCACGAGGCGGATTGCGGAAGAGGAGTAGCCCGCCGGGATTCCGAGCAGGCAGTCCTGGACTGGCGCTTTGTCCACCTCCTGTTGAACCTTGAGAGGCGAGGGCCGGGTTCCTCCGCCCCATCCAGGAATGCGTACATCACGGGAAATCCGGGAGGAGATCGAGGCTCGTTTCGGGTTCTTCCCTCCATTCTTCGCTCCCGCCGAGGACAACCCCGCGGTGCTGGAGAACCTCTGGCAACAGACGCGCCAGAGCTACGTGGAGAACCCCCTCCCCGTCCTCTTCCGCGAGAAGCTTTTCACCTACCTGTCGCGCTACTGCGTGGTGCCCTACTGCATCCTGTGCCACGCGTGCGCGCTGCGGCCGCTGGGGATGAAGTCCTCGGAGGTGCTGGACCTGCTGGAGCACCTCCCGCCCGCTCATGGCTCCATCGACGAGGCGCTCGCCCGCATGGATGCACAGGGGGAGGAGCCCATTGCCTGGCCGGAGCCCGGCTCGCACCTGGAGGAGGACCTGTTCCGCTGCGCCGTCTTCCTCTTCGTCCACCAGTACCAGACGGAGCGGTGCCGGCAGCGGGTGCGCCGGCTGCTCGGCTCCGAGCGCTACGGGCACCTCGTGGTGTTCCTCGCCTACGTGAAGTCCTGCCACCTGTGGGTGGAGTCCCATCCGGAGCTGGTCTACGAGGCGGACCGGCGCGTCGAGGAGAACCTGGGGCCGCTGCTGGAGGAGGAGCCGCGCCTGGGCGACTTCTTCGCCCACTACAGCGAGCGGGTGAACGAGGAGCGGCAGGAGCGCGAGCGGCGGCTGGTGGAGGCGGCGGCGGCGGGCCAGCGCGCGGAGGCGCTCTCGCAGGCGCTCCGAGAGCAGGCGGTGGCGCTTCAGGAGAGCGAGACGCACCTGCGGCTGGCGATGGAGTCGGCCTCGCTGGGCACCTGGGACTTCGCCCCCCTCAGCGGCGAGCTGCGCTGGGACGAGCGGTGCAAGGCCCTCTTTGGACTCCCGGCGAACCTGGAGGTGGACTTCGCCACCTTCCTCGCGGGCGTCCACCCGGAGGACCGGGCCCGGGTGGAGGCCGCCATCCAGCGCGTGTTCCAGCCCGGCGGCGACGGGGAGTTTCTCGAGGAGTACCGCACCCGGGGGCTGCTGGACGGCGTGCAGCGGTGGCTGTCCTCGCGAGGCCGCTGCTTCTTCGACGAGCAGGGCCGGGCCGTGCGCTTCATCGGCACGGTGATGGACGTCACCGTCCGCCGGCGCGCGGAGGACAACCTGCGCTTCCTCGCCCAGGCCAGCGAGGTGCTGACCAGCTCGCTGGACTACGAGGACACGCTGCGGCGCATGGCCCGGCTGGCCGTGCCCGTGCTCGCCGACTGGTGCGCCGTGGACGTGGTGGACGCGTGGGGCAAGGGGCGCCGGATCGTCCTCATCCACCGGGACATGGAGAAGGTACGGCTGGCCGAGGAGGTGGATCGGCTCTACCCCCGGGCCGAGGACCTCGAGACCGCCTCCGCCCGGGTGATGCGCAGCGGCGAGTCGCTGCTGGCGCGGGAGCTCTCCGACGAGGCGCTCGCCCGCTACGCGAAGGACGCGGAGCACCTGCGCCTGCTGCGTGAGCTGGGCCTGCGCTCCCTGCTCGTGGTGCCGCTGCGCTCGCGCGAACGGGTGCTGGGCGCCATCACGCTCGTGCGCGCCGAGACCAGTCTGCGCTATGGCCCGGAGGAGCAGCGGCTGGCCGAGGACCTCGCGCGCCGGGCGGCCATCGCGGTGGACAACGCGCTGCTCTACGGCGAGGCCCAGCGGGCCATCGGGCTGCGCGATGGCTTCCTCCAGGTGGCCGCGCACGAGCTGCGCACGCCCGTCACCTCGCTGAAGCTCAACGCCCAGGCGCTGGTGGCCAGCGCCCGCCAGGAGGGCCCCTGGTCCGAGCGCACCGTGGCGCGGCTCGAGGGCATGGAGCGCAGCGTGGGCCGGCTGAGCGTGTTGGTGAACGAGCTGCTCGACGTGTCCCGCATCACCTCGGGCCGGCTGGTGCTGCACCCGGAGGAGCTGGACCTGGCCGCGCTGGTGCACGAGGAAATCGAGCGCATCCGCCCCGAGGCCGAGCGCGTCGAGTGTGCCCTGCACGTGCGGGTGGAGGGGCCGGTGGTGTCATGGTGGGACCGGCTGCGGCTGGAGCAGGTGCTGAGCAACCTGCTGTCCAACGCCCTGAAGTATGGCGGGGGCCGGCCGGTGGAGGTGTCCTTGAGCGCGTCCGAGACGCGGGCCGTGCTGCGGGTGCGCGACGAGGGCATCGGCATCGACACCGCGATGCAGTCGCGCATCTTCGAGCGCTTCGAGCGAGCGGTGAGCGACCGCCACTACGGGGGCCTGGGGATGGGGCTGTGGATTACCCAGGAGATCGTCACCGCCATGGGTGGCACCATCCGCGTGGAGAGCGCACCGGAGCAGGGGGCCACCTTCACCGTGGAGCTACCCCGGACGGAGGCTCACGCCGGGGGAAGCGGACGGTGAAGGTGGTGCCCTCTCCGGCGAGGGAGCGCACCTCCACGGCCGGGGAGTGCATCTCCCCGGTGGGAGGGAGCATTGCCGCGACTCCGCCGTGCGCGCGCACGATCTCATTCACGATGAAGAGGCCCAGGCCAATGCTGCCGCTGGCCTTGTCTCCCTCGTGGGCGCCCCGGCGCATGGGCTCGAAGAGCCGGGGGAGCAGCGCCTCCGGGATGGGGTCGCCCGCGTTGTGGACGGTGAGCTCCACATGTTCATCCAGGCCCCGCGTGACGACGCGGACGGGGGTGTCCGGAGGGCTGTAGGCCAGCGCGTTGTTGAGCAGGTTGGTGAGGACCTGCGCCACCCGGTCCCCGTCCCACTCGCCCTGGCCGTCGCCGTGCTGTTCCACCTGGAGCTGGCGCTCGGGGTGGGTGGTCCGCACCTCGTCCACCACCTGCCGGGTGAGTTCGTGCAGGTCCAACAGCCGGCGCTGGATGGGGAGGCCGCCGCCCAGCCGGGCCTTGGTGAAGTCCAACAGGTCGTGGATGAGCCGGCTGGCGCGCTCCGACGCGTTGAGGATGCCGTGGAGGGCCTTGGCCTGCCGCTCGTCCATGTCCCGGCGGCGCAAGAGCGTGGTGGCGTACAAGTGGATGGCGTTGAGGGGGTTGCGCAGGTCATGGCTGACGATGCCGATGAGCTGCTGCTCGAACTCCGCGGCGTCGCGCAGCCGCTGGTTGGCCGCGCGCAGCTCTCCAACGAGGAAGGCCCGCTCCAGCAGGCCGGAGAAGACCTCCACCAGCATCTCGAAGAAGCGCCGGGCGCGGGGCTCGAAGGCGCGCGTCTGCCTCACTCCCACGTAGACGATGCCCAGCAGCTTGCCCTGGGGCCACAGGCGCTGGCCGAGCAGCGAGTGCAGGCCGCTACAGCGCAGCGCATCGCGCACGGGCAGGGGGGTGTACGAGGCATCCGGCAGGTGGAGGGGCTCCTCCGCGCGCGCCACCTGGGTGGCGAAGGAGGGGCTGTCCAGTGGGACGAAGTCCTCCGGCGAGGGAGGGGGGCAGGCGCCGGTGGCGGCGACGGGCACCAGCCGCGTTCCCTCCCGGTTGACCAGGAGCAGCTCCGCGCCGTCCGCACCCAGCCCCTCCTGGATGACCTGGAGCAGAGGGGCGAGCCGCGGGCCCAGGGTCTCGGGGTGGTGGCGCTCCAACGCCTCGGGGGCGACGGACTCCAGGCGGCGCAGGCTGCGCTTCTCCGCCTGCCTGTCCTCCGCGCTGTAGCCGCTGAAGGTGGCCACCACCTGGTCCATCGCGTCCTGGAGCTCCTGGAAGAGCAGGACGGCGTCCTCGGGTGCGGGCTGCTGCTCGGCGGGCAGCTCCTCCCAGAGGGTGGCGAGGAGGCGGCCGAGGAGGACGTACTCACTCGTCACCTCCGCCTGGGTATAGCCCAACCGCAGCCGCAGGCCGATGTGGCTCTCCTCCAGGCGCTGCTTGGTACAGGCCGGGTCCTCCCGGTAGCCCTGACGGGAGATGCGCGCGAGGGTGTCGAGGTACTCGGGGAAGGTATTGGTGACCTGATAGGCGCTGAGCCCCCGCGAGGATTCCAGCCTGCTCGCCTCCTCGAGGATGCGCTGGATGAGGTGCTCCCGGTGGGTGTCGATGAAGTCCGCGACCTTGGGCATACCGGACATCCGAAAAGGACAAGATGGGGATGCCCTCCGGAAGCCACCAGGGGAGGCGCGTGGAGAGGGGCGAGCGGGGAGGCGCGCTCACGGGTTGCCACGAGCCCGGGAGGTTGTCCTCGTGCCGCGGCGTGTCGAGAGTTTCCCAACGACGGAGGTGAGCTCTCTTGGGAATGTTGCTGGAAGGAGAGTGGCGTACGGACTGGTACGCCCCGAACGAGGCCGGACGCTTCGAGCGTCCACGGACGCGCTTCCATGACCGGGTCTCCGCGCGAGGTGAAGGGCGCTTCCCGGCGGAGGCGGGCCGCTACCATCTCTATGTCTCCTATGCCTGCCCGTGGGCGAGTCGCACGCTCATCATGCGCAAGGTGAAGGGGCTGGAGGAGGCGGTGGGCGTCACGGTGTTGGATCCGCGCATGGGGCGCGAGGGTTGGCGCTTCGGAAACTATCCGCGCTCGGACACGGACAAGCTCAACGAGGCGCACTACCTGCGCGAGGTGTACCTGCGCGCGGACCCGCACTACTCGGGGCGGGTGACGGTGCCGGTGCTGTGGGACGCGCGCGAGCGGACCATCGTCAACAACGAGTCCCGCGAGCTGATGCGGATGCTGGACACCGAGTTCGACGCCTTCGCGCGCAACCCGGTGACGCTCTGGCCCGAGGGGCTGCGCGAGCAGGTGGACGAGACGATCGACGCGCTCTACGACTCGGTGAACAACGGGGTGTACAAGGCGGGCTTCGCGACGAGCCAGGGCGCGTACGAGCTGGCGTGCCGGGAGCTGTTCGGCGCGCTGGAGCACTGGGAGCAGGTGCTGGAGCGGCAGCGCTACCTGTGCGGCAACGTGCTCACCGAGGCGGACATCTGCTTCTACACGACGCTGGTGCGCTTCGACTTCGTCTACTACTCGCACTTCAAGTGCAACCTGTCGCGCATCCAGGACTACCCCAACCTGTGGAACTACCTGCTGGACCTGTACCAGACGCCCGGGTTCGCGGAGACGACGAACATCGACCACATCAAGGTGCACTACTACTGGAGCCAGGACGCGGTAAACCCCTCGCGACTGGTGCCGATGGGGCCGGCGGTGGACCTGCTGGCGCCGCACAACCGGGACCGGCTGGGCCCCCGGCTGATGGCCCCGGCGTCGAGCGTCACGAGGCACTGAGTCCCCCCTCGGGCGGGCCCCTGGTGCACAATGCGCGTGCACCAGGGGGAACGCACATGGGACACCTCACCACGCTGTCCACGTTGGTCCGCACGAGCCTCGCCACGGGAGCGCGGCGCCTGAAGCGAGGGCCGCTGCGGCCCGGGTGGAGCTTCAAGTACGAGGCCACCGTGGCCTTCATGAAGGCCCTCAACGAGCGCGTCATCCACCTCGATGCGCCCACGCAGCGCGCGGAGATGGAGTCGCTGTCCCTTCCCTCCGCGGCGCTCAAGCGCGTGAAGCGCGAGCCGGTGGACGCGGGCGGAGTCCCCTCCGAGTGGTTCATCCCCCACCAGGGCGCGAGCGAGGACGTGGTGCTGTACCTGCACGGGGGCGCGTACGTCTACGGCTCCACGCGCACGCACGGGGACCTCATCGCGCGCATCGCCCTGGGCACGGGAGCGCGGGCGCTGGGGCTCAACTACCGGCTGGCACCCGAGCACCCCTTCCCCGCGCCCGTGGAGGACACCGTGGCCGCCTACCGCTGGCTGCTGTCCACGGGGGTGAAGCCGGAGCGCGTGGTGTTCTGCGGGGACTCGGCGGGAGGAGGGCTGGCCATCTCCGCGCTGGTGGCGCTGCGAGACCGGGGCGTGCCGCTGCCGGCGGGGGCGGTCGTCATCGCTCCGTGGGTGGACCTGGAGTGCAGCGGCGAGAGCGTGGAGCGCAACAGCCTCCAGGACTGGGGCGACAAGCGCATGCTGCTGCACTGGGCGAAGTGGTACCTCGGGGAGGCCCACCCGAGGGAGCCGCTCGCCTCTCCCTGGTACGCGGACCTGCGGGGGCTGCCGCCGCTGTTCGTGCACGTGGGCACCGCCGAGATGCAGCACGACGACGGCGCACGCATCGTCGAGAAGGCGCGGGCCGCGGGCGTGCGCGCCCACCTGGAGGAGTGGCCGGAGATGGTCCACAACTTCCAGACCTTCGGCGAGGGCTTCCCCGAATCCGTGCGTGGCACCGCGAAGCTGTGCGAGCACCTCCGGGGCCTGACGGCGTCCCCGCTTCCCCTCGCGAGCGTTGGGTAACGCGCTCCTCGGAGAGGGTGCACTGTTGCTCCTCCGACGCTCATGCCGCTGGGGGCAGGTAAAAGGGAAGTAGGGGGATTGCCGGCAATACCGGCGTTGCGGATACTTGGCCCCACATGGGAGGGCCGGGTGGGTGTTCGCCCGGGGAAACGCGAGGGCAGGGGGCCTCTCGCTCGTTCTGGGGTCTCGCCCCGTCTGGGAGCCACACATGGCCCGGCACCACAGCAGAGGCACTCCCCACGTGAATGGCGGCAGCTCCGGACTGTTCCTGCAACTGCTCACCACCGAGTGGACGAAGGAGTCGCGAGGCGGAAGCGGGGCGCGGCTGCGCAACACCACCCCGCTGGCGATGGCGCTGCCCGAGTCCTGGCGTGGGCCGGATGACGGCACGCTCCGGGTGCACCATGTGTACTTCTCCGAGCAGCGGCGGTTCCTGCCCCGGGAATGGACGAAGGTGCACAAGGAGAAGTCCTTCGTCGAGGCGGAGGCCTTCCGCGTCGAGTGCACGGAGGAGGGCGTGCGGGTGCTGCTCGACTACGCCCGGATGGGGATGCCCGGTCGGCGCGAGGGGAGCGGCCTGTCCCGGGGCGAGAAGCACGAGGAACTCTTCCTCCTGGCTCCCGGCCAGTGGGGGCGCGGCGTCTACAACGAGCGCATCGAGTATTGGGACTCGGGGCATTGGGGCTACTGCAAGCACGTGCTCAACGTGGGGCTGCTGCGGGACGCGAGCCCGGACGTGTTCCTCACCACCGAGCCGACCCAGCGGGTGGTGCGCGAGTTCCCGCCGCGCCAGCGCGGACCGGCGGCCGTGGGGTCGGACTCGGCCGGGATTGAGACCGCGGCCCCGTGACTCAGAGCGCTTCGAGCGCTGACACCCATTGATGGAAGTGAAGAGCTTCAGGAGACGTTTGGAGGGCGCCGTTGTCGGGCCCTCGTTGATCTCCTCGGGAGGCCGCCCGCCGAAGACGTTCTTCTCCCAGTGCGTCCGAAGTGCAGAAGGGCGTCCGCACCGCCTGACTGCGCCACATAGACCTGCAATCGACCTTCGATGAGGTGGCGCAGCAGCCCGAAGACCGAGATGAAGTTGCTCTTTCCCGCGCCGTTCGCGCCAATGAGCACGTTCAACGGCTTCAAATCCAACCGCATCTCGCGGATGGACTTGAAGCCTTGGATCTCGATTCGGTCGAGCGTGGTGGGCATCGTGTCCCCAGCTTACCCTTCTACCTCCCGAAGATGCCCCGGACGCGCTTCTTCGCCTCCTCCTCGGCCCGCTTGCGCGCGGCCTCCGCTTCCTGCCGCGCCCGCTCCTCCACCTCCTGCTTCCGCTTGTCCGCCTCGGCTCGCGCCGCCTCCTCCGCGGCCTTCGTGCCGCCGGTGATGACCTCCCCCACCTTCTTGCCCTTCTCGCCCAGCAGCTCCGTGGCCGCGCTCGCCGCCGCCATCTTGGCGATCGCCGTCGCCGCCGGCTTCACGTCCAGCCCCGTCACCTCCGGGCTCCACGCCTTGCCCGTCAGCTTCAACGCCAGGGGAATCGGATCGGTCGGCTTCGCCCGCCCCGCCGTCATCTTCTGCACCAGCGGCGGCCCCATGTTCACCGTCCCCGCCAGGTCCAGCGTCCCGTCCAGTCCGATGCCGCCGTCGAAGCTCATCGCCACGTCTGGCCTCGTCCAGGTGATGGGCTTCGAGAGCTGCGCCACGCCGTTCTTGATCGTCACCCCGAACGGCAACTGCTCCGAGAGCTGCGTCACTCCCTCGTTGTTCAGCACCTTGCCAGCGAACGGCAGCGCCTTCACCAGCGGCCCCGATACCGCCGCCGGGATGTCCGTGCCGAAGAAGGCTCCGCCCAGCAGGTTGCCGTCGATGGCTCCGGCCAGTCGCTGCTGGAGGCTCTCCACCGAGTAGCCCACGCCCGACAGGTTCATCTGCCCGTCGAACGTCCCGCCCAGCACCTTGCGCGGCACCCGCTTGGACATCGCCTGTGCCACGTCCATCCCGCGCACCTCCGCCTTCAGCTCGAAGGGCCGCTGCTCGGCGGCCGGCCCCAGCCGCACCGTGCTCCCTCCCGCCGACACCGTGCCGCCGTACACGCCCGTGGTGAAGCGCTCCACCGTGATGAGGTCGTCCACCATCTTCAGCTCGGCCACCATGTTGGACAGGTCCATCTCGTTCATCCGCAGCGAGCCAATCTCGAACAGCATGTCCCCGCGCATGCCGTTGAAGCGCTTCGGATCCGCGGGCCCCTCGGGCGCGCCACCCGTGACGGCGGTGACCTCCTCATCCGTCATGAGCAGCTCGTCCGCGTTCAGCCGCGGGCTCTTGAGCGCCATGGCGAACGTCGTCGTCTGCTTCGTCCCCTGGCCCGCCTGGGAGAACGAGGCCGTGCCCGTCATCGTGTACTCGAGCAGCGCCACGCTCAGCCGGCCCAGGTCCACCTTCATCGGTGCCTTGCCGCGCGCCGGCTGGTACGTGCCCGCCGTGTCCACCGTGAAGCGCTGGCCGGGCGGCTTGTCCAACAGCGTCCCCGGCCTCAGGTCCGCGCCCGTCAGGTCCATGTTCGCGTCGAAGCGCAGCGCGCCTCCGCTGGCCGCGGCCCCGGTGAGCCGGGACGTCAGCCGCATGGGCGCTCCCGCCTCCTTGGAGAGCTGCGCGGGGATGCGCAGCCGCACCGGCGTCAGGTCCACGTCCGCCGTCAGGGCCTGCGCCTCTTGCGTGCCCCCGCCCCGCACCACCAGCCCGATGGGGCCCGACACCTGGTTGGCCACCTGCTTGCGCAGCGGCGGGTAGTACTCGGCCAGCACCGCCGGGTCGAGGTTCTGCCCCACCAGCTCGAAGTCCTTCACCACCGGCGTCTCGGAAAGCAGCCCCTTCACCTGGCCCTTGCCGGTGATGCGCGCGGGGCCGAGCTCCACGAGGAACTTCTCCAGCGACAGATCCCCCGCTTTCATGTCGCCCGTGACGTTGGTGTCCAGCACCACGTCGAGCGCCTTGCCGCCCTCGGCCCCAGCGAAGCGCAGGCCCTGGGCGCGCAGGCCACCCGTCAGCTTCGTGGGCCCGTTGCCGCCGGGCACCGCCGCGCCGAGGTCCGCCGTCCAGTCCGCCTGCACCTGGCCCGCCTGGAGCCCCACATCCGGGCCGAGGAAGGGTCCCAACGGCGCCAGGTCGATGGGGTCGGCCTTCAGCACCAGACGCTCGGGCACCGGGGTGAGCGAGGCCGGCAACGGCGCCGCCTGGAGCGTCATGTGCAGGTTCTGCTTCTCCGCCAGCACCGCGGCGTGCAGCGCCACCTCCAGCGGCTTGCCCGCCCGCAGGTCCTTCACCTCGATGTCCAGGTCCGTGATGGCCAGCTCGCGCGCCTGTGCCCCGCTCCGGTCGAGGAAGCGGATGGTGGCGTCGGTGAGCGCCGCCCGGTCCACGCGCACGCCCGAGAGATCCTTCGGCGGCTGCTCCTCGGCGGGAGGCTCCTCCTCGGGCTGCTGCTGGGCGAGCTTCTCCTGGAGCCGCGAGACATTGGTGGTGCCGTCCGGCAGCCGGACGACGTTGACGGTGAGACCCTTGGCCTCGGCGTTCTTCACCTGGATGTCCTTGCCGCGCGACGTCAGCGCGGGCCAGAGCGCCACGCCCACGTCCAGCCGCTTCAGCTCCACCAGGGGCACGGGCTCGCCCTCGGCGGCACCCACCACCACGTCCTCCACCTCGACGCCCAGGTGGGGGAGGAGCTGCGTGGAGATGTCGCCAATCTCCACCGGCCGGCCGAGCTGCTGCGAGAGCAGTGCGGCCTCGGTGCGGGCGCGCTGGAGCAGGAAGGAGTCGAGCCGCGACAGGGCGATCCCCACGACCACCACCAGGAGCAGGACGATGCCGCCCAGGACATAGGGCCAACGCTTCTTCTTCGGATGCTGTTCGGACATCACGCGTTACCTCCTCCAGCGAGCGGACTCCCGTGGTTTGCTCGGAGCCCGGGCTGGCAGGCGGGGGAAGCCATAACCCAGAGGGGCTTCTGCCGCACGTCCCTCGTGTACGGGGGTTGGGGACTGGATGTTGAAGATGGCATTCACCGGCTTGGACGGCAGGGGGTGGCGAACATGCACCTGGGCCCCGGACGTGGAGTCCGCCCGCCCGCTCCCCGAGCGGTACCCGGGTCGAAGTGCCTTCCCTGGGCCGCGCCGGAGGATGGACACTGGGAGCGTGATGCTTCGCTCGATCCTCTATTGCGCCGCCCTGCTCCTGGTCCCCGCGTGCACCGCGCGTACGGGCCCCGCGCCGACGGCCTCCTCGTCCACCATGGCCCCCTCCGCCGCCGATGCCGAATACACCCGCTTCGCCCGCGAGTACCTCGACGCGTACTACGCCGCGCACCCGGTGCGCGCGACGAACCTGGGACTGCATGCCCACGACACCCGGCTGCCGGAGCTGACGGCCGAGGCCTTCCAGCGCCGGGCGGAGGCGCTGCACGGGTGGCTCGCGCGGCTGGAGCGGCTGGAGCGCTCGACACTCACGGGGGATGCGGTGTTCGACGTGCGCATCCTGGAGAACGCCCTGCGCGCGGAGTTGCTGTCGCTGGAGGAGACGCGCGAGTGGCAGCGCGACCCGATGTTCTACAACAGCCTCCTCGCGAGTGGCCTGTCGTCGCTGACGCAGCGCGAGTTCGCTCCGGTGGAGGAGCGGATGCGGAGCCTGATGGCACGCATGGCGGGGGTTCCGGCGGTGGTGGCCTCGGCGAAGGCCAACCTGCGCGACGTACCGAAGCCATGGGCGGAGCAGGCCCTGCGCGACACGCGCGGTACGGTGGGCTTCCTGCGCACGGACCTGCCGAAGGCGTTGGAGGCCCAGGGGCTGGCGCGGGTGGACGCGGCGCTGCGCCAGGAGTTCTCCACCGTGCTGGCGAGGGCCACGGCCGAGGTGGAGGGCTTCGCGCGCTGGCAGGAGCAGGAGCTGTTGCCGAAGGCGAACGGGGACTTCCGGCTGGGGAGGGCGCTCTTCGAGAAGAAGCTCGCGCTGGAGGAGCACGTGGCGCTGACGGCCGAGCAGCTCCGGGACATCAACGAGCGGGCCATCCGCGAGTACCAGGCGTGGGTGGCGAAGGAGGCGGCGCGGGTGGATGCGACGAAGTCTCCGGCGGAGGTGATGGACGCGCTGGTGCACGACCACCCGACGGCGGAGGAGCTGATTCCCACGGCGCGCAAGCAGTTGGAGGAGTGCCAGCGGTTCGTGCTGGAGAAGGGACTGCTGACGCTGCCCTCGGAGCGGTTGCCGACGGTGCGCGAGACGCCGCCATACGCGCGGATGGGCTTCGCGTCGATGGACACCCCGGGGCCGTTCGAGACGCGAGCGACGGAGGCCTTCTACAACATCACCAACGTCGAGGCGGGGTGGACGGAGGAGCAGAAGGCGCAGCACCTGACGTACTTCAACCACGCGGGGCTGCTGGGAATCACCGTGCACGAGGCGATGCCGGGCCACTTCGTGCAGTTGTTGTACGAAGCCCAGATTCCCACGGAGGTGCGCAAGGTGTTCACGCCGACGTCGTTGGTGGAGGGCTGGGCGCACTACGTGGAGCAGATGATGGTGGACGAGGGCTTCGGCGGGGGAGCGCCCGCGGTGCGACTGGGGCAGTTGCGGCGAGCGTTGCAGCGGCATGCGCGGTGGTACGCGGGCCTGTCGATGCACGCCTTCGGCGAGTCGGTGGAGGGAGCGGCGAAGCGGTACGCGGAGATCGCCTACTTCGAGCCCTTCCCGGCGCTGCGCGAGGTGCAGCGCGGCACGTTCAACCCGACGTACCTCTATTACGCGCTGGGGCGGATGCAGATATTGAAGCTGCGCGAGGACTACCGGCGCTACCTGGAGGCGCGGGGACAGACGTTCTCGCTGCGCGACTTCCACGACCGGTTCCTGCGGCTCGGGCTGCCGGTGTCGCTCGCTCGGCAGGTGCTGATGCCGGGCGACACGGGACCGTCGCTGGAGTAGGCGTGGGGCTCACTCCCAGGTCCAGCGCTCGGGGTTCCATGTCTCCCCGCCGCTGCCCAGGACTGGAGCCATAAAGGCACTCGCGGCGCGATGAACGTCCGCGAGCGTGGGCCAGGGCAATTCATGGTCTCGCGCCATGCGTGCGTACAGGGTGTTCCAGAAGGTCGGCGGTGATGGCATCGAGCCAGGGAGGGGATGCGTACCGCGGAATGCGAAGGTTCGCTCGAGCGCCGCACGTAGACGTGTGCGAGTGAAGGCTCCGGTCTGGGCCAGGAGCGCGACATCTGGCAAGTCCTTCACCCGGGAGTTCTCGCGCCCTCGCGGAAGCGTGTAGGCGTGCAGTTTCTCGGCGATGTGCGTTTCGCGAGGGTAGACGCGGAGTCGCGAGCGCGGGAGGCCCGCGAAGGAGAGAAGGTCACTTCCTTCGAGGTGCTCGACCTCACCCGTCATCATGTCGCCGAATGCGGCATCGACTCCGAATGGGTCTCCATACGGACTGTTCGCGAGCCGGGCTTCGGCGCGGAAGCGGCGGCCTTCGTAGAGGATTCCCTCTCCCTCGAGCATGCCGCCGTCCGAGGTGAGGTTCACTTCGAAGAAGAGGTGGTCCCCTTCGTCGCGTCGTCCCGCGGACTGGAGGTGCTTGAGCAGGGAATCGGGACTCCCCGTGCAGCGCAGATCCACATCCTTCGTGGCGCGAGCCCTGGCGAGACGCATTTCGAGCACCACACCTCCTTTGAGCGTGGCGCTCTCCCCGAGTACCGCGAACACCCGTACGAGAAAGCGCTCGAAGATGAGTCGCTGACGCAGTCGGTTCATGGGGATGCCCTGCTGCGTTGCGGCACTGCGCAAGCGGGTTTCAAGCGCCTGCTTGAAGGCACCGGGGGTTGCGTATCGCCTGGAAGTCACGAACCGAGTCTACCTGAAAAGTCACCTCCTCCCAAAAGAGCGGGGCAACCTGTCTCGTAGTTCGTCCGGAGCCGCGAGTCCCCGTTGTTGAATCTGTCTGTAGGCGGAGTGAATGAACTCGGGGAGAACCGCCGAGGTCGCGCAATCCACGAGTGTGCGGAGGGGCGAAGTCACGGGGACTCCTCCAACCCAGACCAGATCCGCTCCCGCGACGTCCGCGAAGTACAGGCGAACTCCGCGAGGCACACGCAGCCTTCGCCGAGCCCAGGCCGCAGGCAAGGTGAAGTGGTGCACGGCGGGCAGCGCATCCGAGAGATGATGCAGGCACAGCGCTGTTTCATGGCTGAAGACACCCGCTTGCTGGCTCCACAGCCAGAGGATGATGAGGTCTTCGTGCTCTCCGGCCGGGTAGTGCGCGAGGCGGTAGACACCTCGGCGGGCACGTTCAAGGCGTCCCTGCTTCACGTGATGGGTCAGGAGCGGCAGTGAGTAGCCAGCCTCCTGCGCCTGTCGTGTGGTGACGTAGCCCCCCTGGCCGGCGGCGACTTCGTACAGTCGCTCCCAATCAGGTGGATTCGGGCGCTTCGCCTGCATGCACGAATGTTAAATCCGGTTGAACATTCGTGCAACGGAAGGCTCCTGGTCTACCTTGGCCGCATGACCCGACGCCTGGCTGACCTCGAGCCCCTGGCCGCCATGGGGTTGTCGCTCGCGGCGTCAGGGGCGCTGCTCCTCC
>NZ_DASVWK010000681.1:0-2996 GCF_036389735.1 Archangium sp.
CTTGTAGCCCCGACGGATGCCGAACTTCTGCGCCACCACGTCATGCACCTCGCCATTGCCGATGGCGAACGCCTTGCACAGATGGCTGTGCCCGATGAACGTCACCTCGGGCAGGTGCTCCACGTACGGCGCCAGCTCACGCGCCTGCTCCAGCGCGAAGATGTACTCGTACGCCCGGGGCTCCACCGGCGAGCCGTGACAGAAGCCCACGTCCCCGATCCGGTACGTGTAGGGCAGGCTCTTGAGCCAGTCCATGTTCTCGTCCGAGAGCACCCCGGCCGACCAGTCGAGCGCATGGCGGGCCGCCTCGTAGTAGTACGAGTAGTCCATCCGCCCGGCCACCGCGGCGTCGTGGTTGCCCAGCAGCGTCACCTCGGTCACCGAGCGCACCAGGTCACAGCAGGCGTTGGGCGAGGCCCCGTAGCCCACCACGTCCCCCAGCGACACGATGCGATCCACCTTCTGCTCCTCCGCCACGCGGAGGACCTCCGTCAGCGCCTCGATGTTGGAGTGGATGTCGGAGATGATCGCGATGCGCATTCAGGAGAACTCTCTCAGGCCCCCGGCCGCTAGGTGCCGAACGCGGGCGTCCGCTGCTCTTCGGAGATGATGCGCCGCAGGACATCCAGCGCGCCAGAATCCAACCCCTCGAACTTCAAGCCCATGCCCGGGGGCCCTTTTTCCACCCGGCGATCCCGGCTCCACACCACCGTGGCCTCGGCCGTGAGCTCCTTCACGTCCCCGCCACTCAGCTTCAGCAGCGTCCGCCGGCCCTTGGCCAGGGGCGTGTTCGTCTGGAGGAACATCCCCCCCTCGCTCAAGTTGCCGACCCGCGCGTAGAGGGTGATGTTCTCCGACTCGCACCAGGCCCGCTGGCGCGAGGGGATTCGACCGTGCTTTCGGTTATCCGTCCGCAACCCCTTGGCCCTCCAAATGGCAAGGAGTGAGATTAGGGATAACGGAATTATCCGTCAAGCGGACCCAGATCCTCGAAATGCGTGAGTCGCTTGAAATCCGCGAATCGCCCGTGGATCAGCTTGCGGTCCACCTCGCGCAGGCGCTCGAGGCTGAACTTCTCCACGGTGAAGGAGGCCATCACGCTGCCCATCACCATGGCGCGGCGCAGCACCTGGCTGTCGAGCTTCCCGTTGTGCTGGGCCAGGGTGCCCATGAAGCCGCCGGCGAAGGTGTCTCCGGCGCCGGTGGGATCGAACACGTCGGCCAGCGGGAGGGCCGGGCAGGCGAAGACGTGGTCCTGCTCGAAGAGGAGCGCGCCGTACTCGCCGCGCTTGATGACGACGCGCTGGGGGCCCATGCCGAGGATGGCGCGGGCGGCCCGGACGATGTTGTGCTCACCGGAGAGCTGGCGCGCCTCGGCGTCGTTGACGAAGAGCAGGTTGACGCGCTGGAGCGTCTTGAGGAGCGCCGGCCGGCTGCCGTTGATCCAGAAGTTCATGGTGTCGGCGGCGACGAGCTTGGGGCCCTTCACCTGATCCACCACCTGGGCCTGGAGCTCGGGGTGGATGTTGCCGAGGAAGACGAACTGGGAGTCGCGGTAGCTCTCGGGGAGCTTGGGCGAGAAGGTCTGGAAGACGTTGAGCTGGGTGTCGAGCGTCTCGGCCTCGTTGAGCTGCCAGCCGTAGCGGCCCTTCCAGCGGAAGGTGCGGCCCTTCTCGCGGGTGACGCCCTCGATGTCCACGCCGCGGCCGCGCAGGAAGTCCAGGTGGGCCTGGGGGAAGTCCTCCCCCACCACCGCCACCACCTTCACCGGGGCGAAGAAGGACGCGGACGTGGAGAAGTAGGTGGCCGAGCCGCCGAGGATGTCCTCCTTCAGTCCGAAGGGGGTTTCCACCGAGTCCAGCGCGACAGAGCCAACGACGAGAAGAGACATGGGCGTTCCAGGGGGAGAGTCCGTGAGGACGGCGCACGGGACTCCCAGGGGACCGCCCGTGCCGTGGCGAGGTACGACTTTTCAGCCGGTCAGGTCAAGCGTTCACGGCGTGGGGAGGGCCGGCAGCATGGCCTTGAGATCGTCGTCGGTGAAGTAGATGCCTCCGCCGAAGAAGAAATCCCGGCCGGCGAGCATGCGCCGCGTGTTCACCTCGCGCTTGGTGTCATTGAGGATGTCGTCGAGGCCGGCGGTGATGAACAGCCGGTCGAAGGCCTGGGCGCGCAGCGAGGTGCGGATGCGCGGGTAGCGCAGCTCGTCCACCGAGAAGTTGAAGGCGTCCACCTTCAGCATCAGGTGGTCCTTGAAGAAGTGGAAGTCGGCACCCACACCGCCCGTGGACTCGATGATGCCGAAGCGCAGGGTGGTGAAGTAGTAGCGCTTGGCGAACTGGGCGCTGAACTTGAAGCCTTCCCGGGTGATCTTCTGCTGCTGGACGACGGGCTCGCCCGAGGAGGGCGGGTTGGCCTGGACGAACTGCGTCTCGGAGATGCCGCGCGGGTCGTCCACCAGCTCCAGCAGGTAGTACTTGTCCGGCTTGGGCGCCAGGCGCAGCGTCAGGCTGTTCTTCGAGGCGCCCTGCTCCACCAGATAGGTGGCCTGCAGGCCCACCTCGGTCTGCATCCCGGTGAGCTTGGAGGAGAAGTCGGACAGGTCCTCCACGGACTCGGCGAGCTTCTGGCCCAGGCGCTTGTCGGCCACCAGCGCGCCCACGGCGCCCTCGCCCTTGTTCACCCGGGAGGTGATCTCCTCGAGGTTGGAGAGCGTCTTGTCCAGCCGGTTCATCGTCTGCTTGACGCTGGCCACGCTCTCCTTCAGGTCCCCTTCCCCACCGCTGCCGACGATCTTCTGCACCGTGGCCAGCACCTGACGCGTGTCGTGGGTGATGGCCTCGATGTTGCGCACGATGTGGCCGACGCTCTGCTCGTTGGCGGCGGTAATCCCCTTCACGTCGGCGCTCACGCCCTCGAAGTTGCGCAGGATGGAATCCAGGCGCTCGGCGCTGGAGCGCACCGTGATGTCCACCGACTCCGACAGGCGCACGAGG
>NZ_DASVWK010000682.1:0-9914 GCF_036389735.1 Archangium sp.
AAGAAGGCCGCGGGCAAGAAGACCGCCGCGAAGAAGACCACCCGCCGCAAGAGCGCCGCGAAGTCGACCGAGGCCGCGCCCTCCGAGGGCTAGACGTAAGCCTGGGACTTCAAGCAGCGTGAACGGCTCGGCGGATTCCGCCGGGCCGTTTTCTTTTTTCCTGGAGGACAGGTGTCGCTGCGTCCCTCGGAGTTGGAGCAGGTGGTAGCGGAGGTGTCCGCGCGGCTGGTGGGCGCGGTGGTGCAGAAGGCGTGGTGCCCGCTGCCGCGCCTGGCCTACCTGGAGCTGCGGGTGCCCGGGCGCTCCATCCTCCTGTGCGTGTGCGCGGAGGGCGAGCTGTCCCGGGTCTCCGTCGCCGCTGATCGCTTCCCCACGCCGGGAGAGCCGGCCCCCTTCCAGCGCTGGCTGCGCCAGGAGCTGGTGGGCTTCAAGCTGGCCCGGGCCTCGTGGGTGGAGTCGGAGCGGGTGGTGACGCTGGACTTCCAGAGCGAGGACACGCGGCGCCGGTTGGTGCTGGAGCTGGGCTCGCCCGGGGGCCTGTTGCTGACGACGGACTCGGGCCGGGTGCTGATGCTCTCCGGAGAAGGCCTGGCGCAGCGGCGCTCCCTGCATCCGGGGGCCCAGTGGACGCGGCCGGAGTCGCTGCCCGCCGAGGCCCTCGCTCGCGCGAAGTCCTCCGCCTCGCGCCTCGTGCCGAAACCCGAGGCCTTCGCTCCGTACGCGGAGGCGGCCGAGGAGCTGCTCGGGCCGAAGGACAAGGCCAGCCGCGCGGAGACCATCCGCCGTCGACTGGCGCAGCCCTACCGGGCCCGACTCAAGCGCTCGGGCCGGACGCTGGAGAAGGTGCGCACGGAGGCGGGGCGGGGCCCGGAGGCCGAGCGCCACCGGCAGTTGGGCGAGCTGCTCTCGCAGAACCTCTACCGCCTGAAGCGGGGCGCCACCGAGGTGACGCTCACCGCGTACACCGAGTCGGGGATGGAGGAGGTGAAGGTTCAGTTGGATCCGAAGCGCACGCCGAAGGAGGAGGCGGACTGGCACTTCCACCAGTACCGGCGGCTGCTGCGAGGCGTGGAGCATGCACGGCAGCGCGAGGCGGAGCTGTCGCGCGAGGTGGCGCACGCGGAGGCGGCGCTCAAGCAGCTCGAATCACTGGACGAGGCCTCGCTGCTGGCGCAGGCCGAGGTGCTGATGCAGACGGCGGCCGAGGCGGGCCCGCCGGAAGCCCGGCCCTTCAAGGAGTACGTGGGGCACGGAGGCCACCGCATCTGGGTGGGGAAGGGCGGCGAGGACAACGACACGCTCACCTTCAAGGTGGCGCGCCCCTACCACCTGTGGCTGCACGCGCGAGGGCTGCCAGGCAGCCATGTGGTGGTGCCCCTGGAGAAGGGCGCGGAGGTGTCGCAGGAGGTGCTATTGGACGCGGCGCACCTGGCGCTGCACCACTCGGGCGCGAAGGGTGAGCCGCGAGGCGAGGTGAGCTGGGTGCCGGTGAAGTTCGTGAAGAAGGTGAAGGGGGGGGCGCCCGGACAGGTGCTCTACACCCGGGAGAAGACGCTGGTGGTGCGGATGGAGCCGGAGCGGTTGGAGCGGCTGTTGAAGACGCGCGGAGGCGAGGCGCCGGCCGGCTCATGAGGGTGAAGCCCCCGACAGGCCCGGTGTGCGCGCGCTGCCCGGTGATGCTGGGCGCCTCCTGCTGCGAGGTGAAGGAGGACGAGCGCCTGGCCACGCTCACGCGAGCGGACGTGGAGCGCATCGCGGCGCACACGAGGATGGCCGCGCGGCGCTTCGTCGTCGAGGAGGGCCTCACGGAGGAGGAGGCGGCGGACTACGAGGGGCGCCGTCCCCTCTATCGCGGCTACTTCCGCCGGGGGCCGGTGCGGCTGACGCTGGCCGTGCGCGCGGGGGCCTGTGTCTTCCACGAGAAGGGCAGGGGCTGTGGCCTGCCCGCGGACGTCCGGCCGGTGGCCTGCCGGCTCTACCCCTTCGAGCGCTGGCCGGATGGGAGCTGGAGCGTGCAGGTGGGGCGCTACGGTGACCTGGCCGAGGCACGAGCGGGCGGCGACGCGTGCCTGGGCGTGGAGGAGGCCGAGAGCATGGAGGACGTGCTGGCGACCTTCGGCACGACGCGGGAGGCGGTGGAGGAGTTGGGAGAGCAACTCGCCCGGGAGACGCGGGAGCACGGGCGGGGTTGACGGGCAGACGGTGGGCGAGCAGGCGATTTCCGCCGGCCTTGAGTCCCGGAGGCTGACGGGTACGATGCCGGCCGCGTGTCGTCTCTTCCGTCCCACCAGCTCCATCTGTTCCCGCGCCCTCCCAATCGGGAGGGGGTCGCGTCGCTGCCTGCCCGGAGCCGTGCGGCCGAGTCCTCCAACCGCCTGTCCACGGCTCTTCGCGAGGAGGATGTGCCCGTCGCGGACAACTTCCACGACGAGCTCTCCGCTCGCGACATGGCCCCGCACCTGTCGGTGGCCACCCGGGAGGAGCTGTGGTCCCGGGCCGAGGCGCTCGCCTTCCAGCTGTCGGCCGAGCTGCGCATGCCGGTGCGGCTGGCGGTGACGGACAACCGCTCCACCATGGTGTCCTTCCGCCGCAGCGCCAACGCGCTGCAGCTGCGCCTGCACCACATGTTCCTCGACGCGCCGGCGTCGGTGGTGCGCGCGGTGGCGGACTACGCGGGCCGCGGCAACCGCGTAGCGGGCGGAGTGCTGGACGACTACATCCGGGGCCAGCAGCCGCGCATCCGCCAGGAGCGCCACGCGGACGAGGCCGACCTCGAGCCGATGGGCCAGTACTTCAATCTCCAGGCCCTCTTCGACTCCCTCAACCGCATCTACTTCCAGGGGGGCATCCAGGCACGCATTGGCTGGGGTCGCATGCCTCCCCGGCGGCGGCGCAAGTCCATCCGCCTGGGGGTCTACGACCACCAGACGAGGGAGATCCGCATCCACCCCGGGTTGGATCGCCCGGAAGTTCCGATCTACTTCGTGGAGTTCATCGTCTTCCACGAGATGCTTCACCAGCTCTTCCCCAGCTCGAATGGCAATGGCCGCCGGGTGCACCACCCGAGGGCCTTCCGCGATCGGGAGAAGGCGTTCCCGCTCTACGGTGCCGCACTGCGTTGGGAGCGCGAGAACCTGAACCTGCTGCTGAGGGGCTGAAGCGTGGCCCCCTGCCCGCTGCTTTACCAATTTACCGATCGACGGCCGCGTGCGGACGCTGCTTGACCCTGCCCGTGCCGCGACCCAATCCTCTTTTGCCCATGCGACGAGCGAAGATTGTTTGCACCCTTGGTCCGGCCAGCCAGAGCCAGGAAATGCTGGAGGCCCTGTTGGAAGCCGGGATGGATGTGGCCCGGCTCAACTTCTCCCACGGCAGTCACGAGCAGCATGCCGAGAACATCGCCAAACTCCGGGCGGCCTCGCTAAAGGTCCGCAAGGCGGTGGGTATCCTGGGGGATCTCCAGGGCCCGAAGATCCGCACCGGCCGCTTCATCACCGGCAGCACGGAGCTGAAGCACGACGGCGAGTTCCACATCACCACGGACGAGAGCGTGAAGGGCACGGATGAGATCGTGTCCACCACGTACCCTCACCTGGCGGCGGATGTGAATCCGGGAGACCGCATCCTGCTGGATGACGGCCTCCTGGAGCTGCGGGTCATCGAGACGGACAAGAAGCAGCTCATCCGGACGAAGGTCATCCACGGCGGCATCCTCAAGAACAACAAGGGCATCAATCTGCCGGGCGTGGCGGTGCGAGCCGACGCGCTGACGCCGAAGGACAAGGAGGACCTGATCTTCGGCATCAAGGCGGGCGTGGACTTCCTCGCCCTCTCGTTCGTTCGCCAGCCGGCGGACATCGACATGGCGCGCGCGGCCATGGCGGACGTGGGCCGCTCGGTGCCCATCATCGCCAAGTTGGAGAAGCCGGAGGCGATCGCCCGGCTGGACGCCATCCTGGACAAGACGGACGGCGTGATGGTGGCGCGTGGTGACCTCGGCGTGGAGATTCCGCCCGAGGAGGTGCCCTCGGTGCAGAAGGACATCGTGCGCCGGTGCAACATGCGGGGCCTGCCGGTCATCGTGGCCACGCAGATGCTCAACTCGATGATCGACAACCCGCGGCCCACGCGAGCGGAGGCCAGCGACGTGGCCAACGCCATCTTCGACGGGGCGGATGCGGTGATGCTGTCGGGCGAGACGGCCAGCGGCAAGTTCCCCATCGAGTCGGTGCAGATGATGGAGCGCATCGTGCTGGCGGCCGAGTCGACGATCCGGGCCCAGGGCCTGTGGACGCCGAACGAGTCGCCGGTGGGGCTGCCGTCTCACTTCCCGGACGTGATCGCCGCCAGCGCGTGCTACGCGGCGAAGCAGGCGGGGGCGTCGCTGATCGCCGCGTTCACACTGTCGGGCGTGACGGCGCGGCTGCTGGCGCACTACCGGCCGCCGGTGCCCATCGTGGCGTTCAGCCCGAACCAGGAAGTGCGCCGTCGGCTGGCGCTGCTGTGGGGCGTGGTGCCGCGCGTGCTGGAGCCCATCCTGGACACGGAGGCGATGGTGCGCCGCGTGGAGGAGGAGCTGCTGGCGCGGGGTCTGGCGCGCAAGGGTGACCGCGTGGTCATCGTGTACGGCGCGCCGGTGGGCCAGCCGGGCAAGATCAACAGCCTGCGGCTGCACACCATCGGGAGCTGAGAAGACGCGGGGGGTGGGGAGCGCATCCCCACCCCGACCCGCGTGAGGCCGTTACCCGCGGAAGTCCTTGAGGGCCCGCTTGGGAATCTCGGCCTCGATGAAGATGCGGAACAGCTCCATGTCGAGCTGGCCGCTCTGCGCTTCCTTCTTGAGGATGTCGAGCGCGAGCTGGTGCGGCACGGCCTTCTTGTAGGGCCGGTCGCTGGCGGTGAGGGCGTCGTAGATGTCCGCGATGGACATCATCCGCGACTGCACCGGAATGGTCTTGTCGGGGATGGCGCGCGGGTAGCCGGTGCCATCGAGCTTCTCGTGGTGCGCGTAGGCGATCTCCGGCACGCGGCGCAGGGTGCGCGTCCAGGGGATCTGCGACAGGAAGCGGTAGGTATGCTCGACGTGGCTCTCGATCTCCCGGCGCTCCTCGAGGGAGAGGGTGCCCTTGGCGATGGAGAGCGACTGGATCTCCCGCTCGATGAGCAGGGGCCGCTCCTCGTTGAAGGCGTCGTGGAAGCGCAGGTGCCGCAGCTCGTGCAGCCGCTCGAAGTTGCCCTGGGCGAGCACCGTGGGCCGGTTGCAGGTGAGGACGAACTCGAGCACCTCGTCGAGCTGCCGGGTCTCCTTGGCCAGCCGCTCGTCCTCCTCGGCGTCGATCTCCGCCAGGTGGTGGGTGCCCCGGAGCTTCGCTTCGGCGAGGCGGCGGCGGTAGCTCTGGAGCTGAAGGTCCTTGCGGGCCAGCTGGAAGCGGGAGCGCAGCCCTTCCAGCTCGTGGGGGTAGAGCTTCTCGGCCTTGACGAGCACCGGCTCGCGCACGCCCACCTTGCCGAAGTCGTGCAGCAGCGAGGCGTAACGCAGCTCCTGGAGCTCGGTGACGCTGAAGCGCGTGTGGGCGTAGGAGCCGGTGTTGATGTGCTCCAGCGCACGGGCCATGGCCACGGTGAGATCGGCCACGCGGCCCGAGTGACCGGCGGTGGTGGGATCTCTCGATTCGATGGCCACCACCGAGGCGGAGACGAAGCCCTCGAAGAGGCGGTTGATCTCCTCGTGGAGGAGGGCGTTCTCGATGGCGCCGGCGGCCTGGGCGCCCAGGGCGAGCAACAGCTCCTCGTCCTCGGAGTCGAAGGGGCTGCCGCTCAGCTTGTTGAGGGCCTGGATGACGCCGGTGACTTCGCCGTTGGCGTCGCGCATGGGCACGCAGAGGATGCTCTGGGTGCGGTAGCCGCTGAGGGTGTCGAAGGTGCGGTTGAAGCGCTCGTCGGCGTAGGCGTCCGGGAGGTTGAGGACCTCGCCCGTGTGGGCCACCTGGCCGGCGATGCCGCTGCCCACCGGCAGACGAATCTCATTCTTGGAGCCCTGGGCCACCTTGCTCCACAGCTCATTGCGCTCGCGGTCGAGCACGAAGAGGGAGCAACGGTCCGCCTCCACCACCTTGCTGGCCTCGTAGAGGATGAGCGGCAGCAGCAGGTCCAGATCGCGCTCGGCGCTCATGGCCTTGGTGACGTCCAGGATGGACGTGAGCTTCTTGAGGCGCCGGGTCAGGTCGGGAGGGTCGGGCTGGGTCTGTGGAAGCACCGGTGTTGGCTCCGAAAGCAACGGCGCACGGCCAGGGAGGCATCTTCTTAGCACGAGAGAAGGAGGGCCCGCCCACCCCGGGGGGGGCCCCCCCTGCTCGGTCCCTCTAGGGTGAGGGTATCCAAGTCGCCCGCCTGGCCTCCAGGCGGGTATAAGCCAACGTCCATGAGCCGCCGCGTCCTCATCTCCCCGTCTCTCCTGTCTTCCGATTTTGGCCGTCTGTCCGAGGAGGTGCGCGCGGTGGAGGCCGCCGGGGCGGACTGGGTCCACGTGGACGTGATGGATGGGCGGTTCGTCCCCAACATCACCTTGGGCCCGGTGGTGGTGCAGGCCATCAAGCGGGCGGCGACCCGGCCCCTCGACGTGCACCTGATGATCGTCGAGCCCGAGAAGTACATCGAGGCCTTCGCGAAGGCGGGGGCGGACATCCTCACGGTGCACGTGGAGGCGTGCACGCACCTGCACCGGGTGTTGCAGCAGATCCGCCAAGCGGGGGCGAAGCCCGCGGTGGTGCTCAACCCGGCCACGCCGCTGTCGGCGGTGGAGGAGGTGCTGGAGGAGGTGGAGATGGTGCTGCTGATGAGCGTGAACCCCGGCTTCGGGGGACAGGGCTTCATCGAGCGCACGGTGGACAAGGTGCGGCGGCTGCGCGCCATGCTGGAGGCGCGGGGGCTGTCCACGGACATCCAGGTGGACGGCGGCATCAACGCCGAGACGGCCCGGCGGGTGGTGGAGGCCGGGGCCACCGTGCTGGTGGCGGGCTCGTACGTGTTCGGCTCGAAGGACTACGCCGCGGCCATCCGCTCACTGCGACCCTGAGGGGCGCTCAGACGTCCAGGGGCGTCTTCACCCCGGCGAGCCGTGCCACCCGGGTCATGAAGGTGGGGTCGAAGGGCTTCAGCTCGTAGGCATCGGCGCCGAGCTCGAAGCACAGGTGGCGGGTGTACTGGTCCTCCACGCCACTGAGCATGATGACCTTGCACGCGCGCGTCTCGGGGTCCTGCTTGAGCTGGGCGAGCAGATCACGCCCGTCCTGGTTCTGGTGGATGTCCAGGATGATGACGGCCGGCCGGTGCTTACGGGCCAGCTCCAGGACCTGCTCGGAGGTCGTATCCGCCACCGAGGCGAGGCCTGAACGACGGGCCTCCCGGGCGAGAGCGGATACGAGGAGTGGCTCATCATCCGCGATAAGGACGACCGGAGAAGGCATGGGACCCCGGGGTGCCTGCGTTGTTCGCAGGAGTACCAAGCAAGCGGTGTTCCGGAGGGGTTCTCCTCGTGAATTGGAGGGGTTGGCGGTGGGGGCTCTGGGTCTCCCTGGCCCCATGGGGTGAAGGGCACCCTCTGGAAAAATCCAGGAATGAAAAGATGATCCACGGGCGTTGACTAGCCCGGGTGGGTCGGATACATGACCGCTCACTTTCGCCGGCCCGAGAGCAGTACCGGCGGAGGGACGGTAACGGGGAGTGGCTCAGCCTGGTAGAGCACTTGGTTCGGGACCAAGGGGTCGCAGGTTCGAATCCTGTCTCCCCGACCATCAGAAGGGCGCGGAATCCTTGGAGAAATCCTCGGGTCCGCGCCCTTCGTCTTTCCGCGACCAAGGGGCCAGCAGCAAATTAGCAGCAAGCGGAGGGGGCACCTCTGGCGGCTGCTGGGACTACTCGGCCGTCTGCTCACCTCATCCTCACTACGGGGCTGGCTTGGGTCCTAGCTGCGCGATGACGCGGCCCTGGAAGGTGAAGTTCCTCCGCTCATCTTGAAGCCCAAGCACCGAGTGGCAGTGAGCTGAGCCTCGCTGGAGCTGGAGCACGCGCGCAAGCTCTCCCGGGCGGAAGTGCCCGCCTGTCGACCACCCCCAGGGAGGGGCTCAAGAACCAGGCTTCAAGGGGTCCAGGGGCGCTACCGCCTCAAGAATGAGAAGCCAGGACGCGCAGGGCCGCTACTGCCTCAAGGTCCTAGGGCGTGCCCGCGTCGGCGCGGGGCTTCGAACAGCCCTGTATGAACCGATACAGTCTGGCTGAGCTGCTGCGCCGCCTCGCGGTCTTCCTCCTCCTCCTCGGCGGCGTGATCTTGTTGGCCGCCGCGGTGGCGCGGCTGGAGGGCATCGTCCGTGAGCGATACCAGCGGCTAGAGCAGGCCGCAGAGCACGCGGAGTAGGCAGAGCGCCGGGCCCGGACGGCGCCGCCACCGCCGACTACTCGGCCGGGGTTGGCTCGGGCCCCGCGAAGTGAAGCTGGTTGAGGCCCTTGCGCATGTCTTCCACGTCGAGGTGGCCGTACACCTCCGTGGTGATGGCCGGGTCCGAGTGCCGGAGGATGCGCTGCACGGTGGCCAGTGGGACGCCCGCCTTGAGCAGCAGCGTGGCCGTGGTGTGCCGCAGGTCGTGGAAGCGCAGCGGGCGAGGGAGCGCCCGGGGCCACAGTTTCATGCCGCAGCGGGGGCAGGGCTCGGGCACGCCGTGATTCCTCCTTGCTTTGTAGCCGCAGCCCTTGCGCCGACAGACGTGGTTGTAGCCCTCCACCAGCCCCGCGCGCCCCAGGGCCCGGCGTAGCACCTTGTGCAGGGCCACGTCCGGCCGGTGCTGCGTGCCATCTTGCCGAGGGAATAGAAGCTCCGAGGGGGACGCGGCCATGGCCTCGCGCAGATATGGCACCAGGCCCACCGCGATGGGCAGCAGGTCCTCCCGGTTGCCCTTCGTGGTGTCGCTCCCGTGGGAGCGGCCCACCCGGATGGTGCCCGTCTTGAGGTCCACGTCCGACTTGCGCAGCGCCAGCAGCTCGCCCTTGCGCATCCCGGTGTAGACGGCCGTGGCGAACAGGGGCCGCCAGCGGAGCTCCAGGGCCGCGAGCATCAGCGGGACCTCCTCGGCCTTGAGGTACTGCGGGAGCTTCTTCGGCTGTTTGATGCGCGGGACGGTCTTGGCGGGGTTGAGGCCGGTGAAGAGACCGCGCCGGATCGCCAGCTCGAAGATGCGGTGGACGTGAGCGCGCAGGTGGTTGAGAGACTTGGGGGCCAGCTCATCGGCCTTCGCGTTGAGCAGCGTTTCCAGCCGCGAGGGCGTAATGTCCTTGAGGGGTAGGGGGCCCAGCTCATCGCGCAGGTGCTTCTCCGCGAAGCCGATGATGGTGGTAGAGCGGAGCCGACTGCCCACCTCGGTCTTCCAGACGTCCATAGCCTCACCGAAGGTGATGGGCTTCCGGTGCTCGGGCATGGGCTCCAGGCCGCGCCGTTGCCGGTCGGACTGCACCTCCAAGTCATGGAGGAGGGACTTCGCCTCCGTCTTCGTGGTGGCCTGGGTCGCGGTGTCGCGCCACCGGCCGTGTCCGTCCTTGAATCGGACGTACCACTTGTCGTTCTTGCGGTAGATGGAACCCATTCGGACCTCCTCGTGATGATGAACCTCAGAGGTCTTATGACCTGGACCTACCTGATTTTTGTGCCCTGGCCCCTGATGAAGGCGCGGATCTCTGCCGGCTCGAAGCGCAGCAGCCCGCCGATCTTCACGCACGGAAGCTGACCCGCCTGAGCCCGCTGGTACACCCACGAGCGCGAGGCTTTGAGGAAGCGAGCCACGTCATTCGCGTCCCAGAGGCCCTCCTCCTGCTCCAAGTTGTCCGTGTCCATGGTGGGCCTACGCATCGGCGCCTCCTTCTTCTGA
>NZ_DASVWK010000683.1:0-6010 GCF_036389735.1 Archangium sp.
CACCAACCACGCCGAGTGGGCCCGCATCGAGGGCAACGGCAAGAACGCCTACGTGCACCTGACCGATGGCACGGCGACCGCCTACCCCGGCGCGTACACCACGGGCGTCGCCAACACCGCCAAGATCAACCCGACCGGCACCCGCGTCGCGTTCCAGATCTACGGCACCAACTACTCGCTCTACATGACGGCCATGCCGCCCACGGCCATTCCCGCCACGGCCATGGCCCCGGCCAGCGCGAGCAGCTACACCTACGCGTGGCTGGCGGACACCCGGTTCGTGGCCAGCTCGGGGGCCTCGAGCCTCGTCGAGCAGAAGGCCGACACCGTGACGAACGTGAGCGACGTGGTCACCAACTCGGTCAGGATCAGCGAGATCAGCGCCATCTACCGCCGCGGCTCCGACAAGGCGCTGATGGCGCTGGTGGGTGACGCGACCCCCATCCAGCTGTCCGACGCGGACCCGAACTCCAACCTCACCGTGCGTCACCCCTACCCCTGGGCCGGCGGCGAGGCCTCCAACTTCCAGACCAAGGCCAAGAGCTGGACGGTGTGGACGCTGGTCAACGACTCGAATGGGCGCGTCACCTCGGTGGTGCTCAAGAACGGCTCCACCACCCCGAAGCGGTACATGGACGTGGCGTGCGATGCCCACGGCAACTCCACCACCGGCTGCATCGCCAACCTGTATCGCTGGGACGGCCAGGAAGTCGCCCTCGACCTGGAGACCGGCGTCATGAAGCAGCTCTGGGAGACGGACGTGGACGACTGGGACTACGGCGTGTCCGGTGCGAAGGTCGGCCACGAGTACCTGATGCTCACCAACCTCTCCGGCCGCAGCACCCAGCTCTATGACGGCGCCAACAACCGCCCGGTGTACGAGACGGCCCTGCTGAAGTACTAGGCCCGCCCCTCACTCAGGCGACAAGTCGTTCCACCGGGGCGCGCTCGCATCGACGGCGAGCGCGCCCCGCGCCTTTTGGGGCCTCTGGAGTCTCACCGGGGGTGCGTGGAGCCGCACGGTGGGACCATGTGATCCTGGGGAAGCAACTTCCGCCCCCTGCTCACGACAATCCTGTAACGATTTTCCTCAATATTTTTTGCTGGAGCCTTCAATGTCCCTGAACCCCCTCGAGCGCGGCCGTAACCTCTTCAACAACGTGCGCACGGGTGCGCAGAACGCCGTCGAGAAGACGCAGCAGGTGGTGGGCAACGTGGCCAACAAGGTCGTCGAGGGCGGCCAGCAGGTGGGCCGGTTCGTCGACGCCTTCGAGGACAGGGCCACGGACAAGGCCCGGGCGCTCAACAACACCCTCTTCGGCGGCTCCAAGCCGGACCGCGTGTACGACGGGCACCTGGTGGGCGCTGGCGGCCAGACCTTCCCGCCCGGCACGCCGCTGAGCCAGGTCCCCGGCGTCACCCCGCGCAACAACCCGAACCCCACCGAGACGTTCATCTACGTCAACGGCATCTCCAACGACAAGGACACGCAGTTCAACAGCATGCAGCAGATCGCCGACCGGACCGGGGCCAAGGTCGTCGGCGTGCACAACGCCACCGAGGGCATGGTCGCCGACCTGGCCCAGTGCGTGAAGGACAAGCTCGACAAGGGCACCAACCCGGCGGTGGACTCGCTGGCGGACACCGTCTACGCGGAGCTGAAGGCCGGGCGCTCGGTGCACCTGATGGCGCACAGCCAGGGTGGCCTCGTCACCAGCCGCGCCCTCACCGACGTGGCCAACCGGCTGCGCATCGAGGACGGGATGTCCAGGTCGCAGGTCGAGCAGATGCTGGGCAAGGTGAACGTGGAGACCTTCGGCGGCGCCGCCGGTCACTACCCGGATGGCCCCAAGTACGTGCACTACGTGAACAACAAGGACATCGTCCCCACGTGGTTCGGCCAGGGCAACGGCAAGGGCGTGGATGACTGGGCGCTGCGCGACGGCGGCAAGGGCGCGGTGGTGCGCCGCTTCGACTTCGGCTCGGGCGTTGGTGGCACCCACAGCCTGAACGATGCCTACCTGCCGCACCGCCTGCCGTTCGATCAGGCCCGCGCCGGCAAGTGATGGCGACGCAGAGGCCCGGCATGCTTCAGTGGCTGATGTCCGCGGTGGGCCTCGCCCCGCCGCCGCCCGCGAGTGGGGGACCCATGACGCGGGAGGCGGCGCAGGAGCTGCTGCGCTGGTACTCCCGCTCGCAGGGCGCGGTGCTGAGCCCGGGTCTCAACCCCCAGGGCTTCGGCGGCGTCGCCGTGGGCGGGGCGCAGGTGTACTTCGAGTTCCACGAGGACTCGAAGACGCTGGAGTGCAGTGCCCTCGTCTACCGTTTCAACGAGCCGCCCAAGCCGGGCGTGCTGGCGGGCTTCGAGGCCGAGGCCCGCGAGGGAACGGACACGGGCGGTGGCTTCGTGGACTACGAGCGGGAGAACCGTGGCCTCTTCTTGAGCCGCACCTATACCCAGGTGCCGGACGGGAACGAGTTCGCCAAGGACATGAAGCGCCTGTGCAAGGCGAGCCTCGTGTGGGGCGACGAGGTGCTGGACCGCGTGGCCTCGCGCGTCTTCCACCCCGAGGAGTTGGAGAAGAAGGACTGAGCGGGTGTTGAAGGACAGCCGCCCCTGGCCGGGGCGGCTGTAAGGCCGTGCGCCTAGCGGTTCGTCGCCAGCCTGTCGCCCTCGGTCTCCTGGTTGAGGTTCTGGCGGCTCGGCACCCAGGTGTAGTCGGCGCCGTCGTTCTGCAGGACGGAGACCTGGCCGGCCTGGACGTTGTCATCGGCCGTGATGGCGTCGGGCGCGCCGGCCACGAAGCCGCCCAGGTCCTTCAAGGGGCGCAGGGCGGCGATGCTCCGGCCGAAGCCGGTATCGGTCGAGGCGTTCGGGTTGTAGGCGTTGACGACGCTCGCGCTGTTGTTCAGGGTGCCGTCGCTGTTGAAGGGCCGCCAGACATACACCTTGCCCGCCTGGATGCCGTTCACCTCCGTCCCGGGCATGCCGATCCCGATGTACGTCTGCCGCCCGCCCTCGTCGTCGATCGTGTCCGAGTACGAGCGCTGCTGGACGGCGAGGGCGTAGCCGAACTCGTCGTTCCCGGAGACCGTGCTGGGGACGTAGGACGTGACGTAGGTCCGCACGCCCGCGGTGCTGAACGAGTCCAGCGCGACCCGTCCGACGACGAGGCTTCCGTTGGAGTACTTGGGCTGGCCGATGGCGAGGTAGCTGGTCCGCGCGGAGATGCCGCTGCGGATCCGGAACCCGGTCAGCGCGTGCCCGTACCGGGCCGCCGTCGCCGCCGCGTAGTAGGAGCTCAGCAGGCTCGGGGCCGACAGGGTATTGCCGTAGCCGCTGGTGGCGCAGCCGTACACGTGCACGGCGCCCTTGTTGGCATCGTGGCCGGGCGCACCGACCGACAGGAAGTCGTTGTAGTACTCCTCGCCGTGGCCGCTGAGCGCGCACAGGCCGGGGATGCCGCTGACGGCGGCGCCGAACTCGCCCGTGGTGTTGCTGGGGTTCCAGAGCGTGGTGTAGGTCGCCACGCTGAAGTCGCTGGGGGAGTTGTCGTGGCTGCCCTTCACGATCACCACCGCGCCCTTGGACGGAGTCCCCGAGAGACCGTTGAGCCGGGCAAGGGGCGCCCCGATGACGAGGTCATGGTAGGTGACCGTGGTGTCGTTGGCGCGGTAGCTCGTCCCGCGCAGGGCCGCGAGCGAGGCGCCAAACCGAGGCGACGCCATCAAACCGCCGAGCAGGCCCACGTTGCCGGGCGCGATGTCGATGCGGTACTGGATGCCCTTGCGGCCCCAGGGGGCGAAGTCCTCCGCGAAGGAGTCCTTGGCGGGGTCGGAGGGCAGCGAGTTGACGAAGAGGAGGGAGACCCGCCCGTCGTTGCCGTTGTAGTCCGGTTGGCCCAGTGCCAGGTCGTCGATGCCGTCGCCGTTGAAGTCGCCCGTCACCAGGGTGACCTGGGCGGTGGCGGGGACGTCGCTGTCGTGCTGGACCTTGAACCAGGGCATCCACTTCAGGCCGGTGACGTTCTCCGAGGGGGCGGTGGCGACGCCGCGGTAGAACGACAGCCACAGGCCGCCGGTCTGGAGGGTGGCCACCGCCACGTCCTTGAAGCCGTCGTCGTCGTAGTCGCCGCTCGCGACGGCCACGCCGAAGCGGTCCCCGGCGTCATTGGCGCCCAGCTTCTCGCCGTACATGCGGTAGATGCCATTGATGTCGTGGACGCTGAGCAGGTTCGTGACGCCATCGTAGGAGCGGCTCTGTTGCTCCTGGCCGGCGAGCGGTATGACACAGTCGGAGTAGCCGCCGTTCATGGACGAGGCGAAGTCGTACGGGCTCAGGTTGTAGTAGGGATCCGGCCAGTACACGCTGCCGAGCTTGGCGTAGTTGAAGGGATCCAGGTTGTCACAGACGCTCACGTGCTCGTCGCGGTCGTCGCGCTGGAACTCGTGGGGCCGGCCGAGGGCGTGGCCGAACTCGTGGACGAGGGTGCTGCGGCCAGGCAGGTAGTTGGGATCGAAGCGGATCTTCTGGTGCTGGTCGTCGCGGACCTCGTCCCAGTACCCGTACGTATAGCCGCCGCCGTTCGGCGACGCCCAGGTCGCCTCGAACTGCAGGTTGGATGCGCCCTCCGTCGCCACTTCGGCGATGTCGAGCGGCGTGTGCGCCGACAGGTAGTTCATCGTGTCGAGGATGGTGGTGCGAGCCCCCACGGCATCGTTCGCGATGAAGAAGTTCACGTTTCCGTAGGGAAACCAGACGCCGCTGAAGGACGCGCTGGCGTGAACGGCGAGGGGCGTAACGAGGCCGACGAGGCCGACCGCGACCGCCTTCGACAAACGACGAGACATGATGAAGTCCTTTCCTGGACCAGGAATCCGGTGATTCCTGGACTATACAGGAAATAAGAAAAAATAGGACTCACCTGTTGGGGAGCTTCTCTTCACCTCCCCTAGCGGCTGCCACGGCCCTGGCGCCGAGGCCGGGAGGAGTCCCGGCGGGAAGGCTTGCGCGGGAGGAGGAAGTCCTCGGGTCGCAGCTCCTCGCCCTCCGCCAGTGCCACTGCCCTCCGCACCAGATTCTCCAGCTCGCGCACGTTGCCGGGGAAGCCGTAGTCCATCAGGCGCTCCACCGCCGCTTTGGACAGCCGCTTGGGCGTCGGGCCGCGCGCGTTGGCGCGCTGGAGGAAGTGCTCGGCCAGGGCGGGCACGTCCTCCAGGCGCTCGCGCAGGGGGGGCACGCGCAGCGGTATCACGTTGAGGCCGTAGTAGAGATCCTGCCGGAAGCGCTTCTCGCGCACCTCCAGCTCGATGTCCTGGTGGGTGGCGGCGACGATGCGCACGTCCACGCGCACGGCCGTGGACTCGCCCACACGCCGCACCTCGCCGTCCTGGAGGGTGCGCAGCAGCTTGGACTGGAAGGCGGGCGCTGTCTCCGTCACCTCGTCGAGGAAGAGCGTGCCCCCATCCGCCTCCTCCACGAGGCCCCGGCGGGCACGCACCGCGCCGGTGAAGGCGCCCTTGGCATGGCCGAACAGCTCGAGTTCCAGCTGGGTCTCGGAGACGCCGGCGCAGTTGGCGAGCACGAAGGGCTTGTTCTTGCGTCGGCTGTGCGCGTGCACCGCGCGGGCGACGAGCTCCTTGCCCGTGCCACTCTCGCCCTGCACCAGCACCGGGGCGTCGCTCCGCGCCACGCGGACCAGGCGAGTGGTCAGCTCGCGCATGGCCGCGCTGCTGCCCACCAGCGCCGAGAGGCCATGGCGCTCGTTGAACTCATCGGCGAACAGCCCCACCTGCGACAGCAACCGGGCCCGCTCCAGCGCGTGCTCCACCCGGTAGCGCAGCTCGCCCTCCTTGAAGGGCTTGGCGACGTAGTCATACGCCCCCAGGCGCATGGACTCCACCGCGCTCTCGATGGAGCCGAAGGCCGTCATCACGACGACCTGGAGGCGCGGGGCCACCTCCAGCGCCCGCTTGAGCAGGGTGAGCCCGTCCATGGGCTCCATCTTCA
>NZ_DASVWK010000684.1:0-9226 GCF_036389735.1 Archangium sp.
GGCCCTGGAAGCCATGATGCAACCATGCACAGTCCCCCCCGGAACTCCGCCACCCCCGGCCAGGACAGCGCGGCCTGCGGGAGCGGGTGCAGGGGAGAGGATGCCATGAGCCACCCCCTGTCGGCCATGGCCTGCCGGAGAATGGTCACCGGCGAGCACTCCAAATGCTCGATTCGGGCCAGTCCGACCCGGTGCGTCAGTACCGCGCCTTGAGCCCGAGGATGGGCAGGACGATGGGCACGCCCGTCGGCGTCTTCTCCAGTGGCAGGCCGGCGTAGCCGCCGCCGTAATCGAAGGCGACCACCTCCTGGCTGATGGTCACGTTGAGCATGTCCAGGTAGGCCTCGAGCGAGAAGGTGTCGTACACCCAGGCCTTGGACACCCGCACGTCGAAGCGGAGGAAGGGCGGCAGCCGGTCCACCTTGTCCTGATCCAGGGGCACCCACCGGGGGGTGCCGTCCAGCTCCCGGCCCTCCACCTGCGTGCGGCTGGTGAGGTTGCCGGACTCGGGGCGGCCGGTGTTGAAGTGCACCACGCCGCCCAGGGTGATGTTGTTGGCGAACTTGTAGCTGAGCACCAGGTTGAGCACGTGCGTCTGGTCGAAGACGTAGGGCAGGTCGCCCTCGGCCCGGCCCACCTGCCGGCCGTAGCTGTCGTAGCGGTTGAAGCGCACATGGCGCGTGCTGCGCTGGAGCGAGTACGACAGCCAGCCGAACCAGTTGCCCCCCAGCGGGCGGCGGATGAGCAACTCCAGGCCGTACGACATGCCCCGGCTGCTCAAGTCCCCCAGCGAGATGTCGGGGATGGGCGACTCATCCTGTGCCATCGGCCGCACCACGCCGCGCCCACCCGGCGGCCCGCCATCACCGGGCTCGTCACCGGGCAGAGACGGCGGCTCCTCGAAAATGGGGGCGTCGTCCTCGCTGGTGAAAGGCGTCAGCTCCACCGTGCGGATCATCGGGTTGACGTAGCCGTCCAGGCTCACGTCGAAGCCCCACAGGTTCTTGTACTCGGCGCCCGCGGACACCTGGAGCGTCTGCTGGAGCCCCTGGTCCAGCGCCGCGATGTCGATGACGGGCACGCTGATGAGCGTGGTGGGCGCCTGGTGGTAGAGGCCCACGCCTCCCTTGAGCGAGAGCTGCTCGCCCATCTTCCGGCGCACGGTGATGCGCGGCTCCACCGCGAACTCGTCCATGCCACCATTCAGGTGGTAGTTGTCCAGACGGATTCCGGGCACCACGGACCACGCGTCCTTCGCCCACTGCAGCTCCGCCCACAGGCCGCTGAAGGTGGCGAGCGCCACGGGCGCGTCGATGTTCGACTCGGTGAACGGGCTCGTCGGCGACTCGCGGCTGCGCTGGAAGAGGGAGAAGCCCGCGCGCTTGTGGTCCACGTCCAGGCCCGAGCGCAGGGTGACGCCCTCGCCCAGGCCGCGCTCGTAGCTCAAGCGTGCGGTGGCGTTGCGCTGGTCGATGCGCATCTCTGTACCGCCCTCGCGGGGCGTCGAGTTCTCCAGCGCGAACCGATCCAGGCCCACCGTGACACCGGCCTCCAGCTCGCCGCCGCCCACGGGGTGGCGGTAGCGCAGATCCACCCGGTGGAAGAGGACGGACTGGAGCGCGGTGGAGCCCTCGTCCGTCTTGGCCTCCGAGCCGAAGGAGTCCGAGGAGCCGAAGGCGAAGAGGCGCAGCCGGCCCGGCCCCACCTCCTGCTCGATGCGCGCCTGGTAGTCGTAGAAGTCCAGCACCAGCTTGGAGTCGTTCGAGCCGGGCAGCGCGAGGGCGTTGGCCCCGAGGGCGATCAACCACGGCGTGTACGAGAGGCGGCCCGCCACCGTGACGTTGGTACCGGTGGACTTGAAGGGGTACTCGGCGAAGAGGCCCGCGTTGATGAGGTCCGCGTAGGCGCTGCCGTGGAACCGGTCATCGCGCGGACGGGAAAGCCGGCCCTCCACCGCGCCGCCCGTCAGCCGCCCGTACTGGGTGGGCGGGTTGCCCGGGTAGAAGTCGATGGTGTCGATGAAGTCCGGGTGGATGACGGCCGGCCCGAGGAACAGGTGGAAGAGGATGGGGACGCGGATGCCGTCGAGGAAGTAGCCCGTGGCGGCGGGCTGGCTGCCGCGCACCACCGGGTAGGCGACGCCGGACAGCATGCTGCCCACGCCGGGCATCAGCATCATCACCCGGAAGGGGTCTCCCATGGTGCCGGGAATCTCCCGCAGCTCCGCGTCGTGCAGCGTGACGCGCGACACCTCGGTGCGCTCCCGGTCTCCGCGCACCACCGTCTCGTAGGGGTTCACCACGAGCGGCTCCAGGCCGTACACCACCTCCAGCACCTCGCCCGGGCGCACGTCCTCGTAGAAGTCCTCGGGCTTGTGGCCGGGAGCGGTGACGCGCACCCACTGCTTGCCCGGGGGCAGCCGCGCCTCGAAGCGACCGTCCGGCCCCGCCTCCACGGGCGAGTCCTTCGCGGCGAAGGGCACGAGCGTCGCCCCCGAGATGGGCCGGCGGTTGCCCTTGGTGCGCACCAGGCCCCGCAGGGTGACGGGCGGCAGGGGCTTGTCGGCGGCGGCTACCTCCTGGGGTGCCTCGAAGCGGTACTCGAAGCGCAAGCGCACCTGCACCGGCGCCCCGTCCACCGTCGCCGGAGAGAAGCGCAGGCCGGGCGCGGCGTGCAGGGCGGCCTCGTCCAGCAGCGGGTGCAGGCCCTGGACGAGCACGACCTCGGCCACCTCACCCTGCTCGTCCACCAGCAGCTCCAGTTGCACCGAGCCCGCCACTGGCCGCGCGGCCAGCCCCTCGGGATAGCGCGCCGGCGAGTCCGCCACCAGCGCGGGCGGCTCGAAGCGGGGCTGTGCTGGCGTGCCCGCGTCCGTGGACTCCGCGCGCGCCGCCGCGAGGGGAAGCAGCCCGGCCAGCACCAGGCTCAAGGCCGCACGGGGCCTCCACCACCGGTTCATCCGCCGCTGCTCGTTGGCCATGTGCACCCGTCCCTACAGGTGAAGGCGCTCATGACGCCAGCACCCCGGGTGGAAAGACAAGTCCCGAGCACCCCCGGAGCGCCTGCCCGCCCGGCTAGCGCTTCTGGAGCGCCCCGGCCACGAGGCCAATGAGCTTGAGCTGCGAGGCGTCCAGCTTGCGCAGCGTGCGCATGAGACGGCGCAGCTCGGCGGACTCCTCGTACTCGGGCGGGGACGTCTCGGCCACCCACGTGGGCACCTCGCCGCTGTTGAGCCCCAGGAAGGTGTCCGAGGGCATCCGCAGCGCGATGCACAGTCTGCGCAGCGAGGGGACGCTGGGCAGCATCCGCCCCCGCTCCAACCGCCCGTACACCTCCGTCGCCAGCCCTACCCGCTCGGCCACGTCCGCCTGGGTCAGCCCCGCACGCAGGCGCGCCTCGCGCGCGATCTCCCCCACGTTCGCTGCCAGCTTGCCCGTCGACGGTTGTCCCATGATGTTGGTTCTCAGGCCCTCAGGCGTGACCCATCAGGCCACTTGCTTAGAGCCTGTAAGCCACTCGGCGACAGGACAGGATGGGTAGTCGCGAAAACCTGGGACCCTAAGAGTGCTCGGGAACCACGAACTCCGACGCGCTCCACACCCCGAGCCAGCCCGCACCTCTCTTCAGAGGTGAACCGAACCCATGAGGTCGCCCATCGCGCCAGAGCAGACAGGTGACGGGATGACCACTCACATCCTGCTCCGGACATGGGACCTGGATTTCGCCTCCTGTGAGTACCCGGGATGTCCCCCGCCGGACTTTTCCGGGTCCAACCCCCCAGGAAGGGCCCTTTCCCCCACCCCGCCAGGGTGTCCGCCCGGGTATAGGACTCCCGTCCATGAGCGCAGAACGACAGCGCGTCCTCGTCGTGGAGGACCACGCGGACAGCCGGGAGCTGCTCGCCGAGTTCCTCGAAGCGCTCGGCTACGAAGTGGCCGTGGCGGGCAACGGGTTGGAGGCGCTCGAACAACTGCGGAGCGCGCCCCGGCCCGCGGCGATGCTGCTGGATTTGATGATGCCGGTGATGAGTGGCTGGGAGTTGATGCGGCACGTGCGCGAGGACCCGGCGCTGTGCTCACTGCCCGTGGTGGTGGTGTCCGGCGTGGGGGCAGCCCAGCCCCTGCCCGAGGGCATCCGCGGCGCCGTGCCCAAGCCCGTGGACCTGGACGTGCTCCGGGCGCTCGTCGAGTCCGCCACGGGACGACGGGGTTAGGCCGACATGGACTCGGAGGCGAAGCTGGCCGGGCTGGACAGGTCGAGCATCTCCACCCGCTCGCGGGCGCGGTCCCACCGGTAGCTCACCTGGAAGCCGGAGGGCAGGCGCAGCACCCCCACCTCCAGGCCGGTGCGCTGGGAGTACGGCGCCGGAGAGGAGGAGCTCGAGAGCCGTTGAGACAACTCGCGCAGGAGCCGCTCCCGGACTGACGCGGGGCAGCACGACAGCAGACGCGCCACGGAGTGCGAGAGGGTGAACCGGAGGGCCATGCGGTCAAGCTGGCCATGCGGGCAGGCACCGGCAAGATTCAGCCCGGTGCCCAGGGGCACCCGGTACCGGGAATCTGTCTGGTTTCGAGCGCAACACACCAGCAGGCGACCTGTCGGGCACCAGGTTCCGGCGAGGCCGCCCCTGAGTGATGATGGTCTGTCCAGCCGTTGCTTTAGAGGAGCGCCGCGATGCCGCCCGAGCAGAAGCGAGAAGCCACCTCCGAAGATCTCGCCGCGCTGCCCGCGAACATGATCGGGCAGCTCATCGCCGGTGAGCTCATCGCCTCGCCCCGGCCGGCGAGTGACCACGCGATGGCCTCCTCCGCTCTCGGAGCGGAGCTCTACAGTCCCTTCCAGCGGGGACGCGGTGGGCCAGGAGGGTGGTGGCTCATGGACGAGCCCGAGCTCCACTTCGGGAAGGACGTGCCTTCCAGCTCCGCAACGGACAGTGGGTCGAGCTGGGCTCCTGGTCGGGCAACGACCGCGTCCGGGCCGAGCCCTTCGAGGCCATCGAGCTGGAGCTGGAGGTGCTCTGGCTTTCCGAGGCGCCTCCCCCGTAATGCCCGAGCCCGCCGGGCTCAGCGCGCCACCACCCGCCGCACCTCGCCCCGCGCCAGGTGCACCCGCGCCAGCCGGCCCACCGTGTCGAAGAGCAGCAGCTCCCCATTGAGGAAGCGCACCGACACCGGGGGCGCACCCTCGAAGAGGAACCGTGCGTGCGCGGTCGCCGTGGCCCGGTGGAGCAGCCGCACCCCGAAGCCCACCGCCGTGCGCTCCAGCGCCGCCATCCAGCCCCCGCCGAGCACCAGGGCCTCCAGGTTCAGCTCGGGCAGTTGGAACGACGGTCCGGCGAACGGCCCGAGCCAGCGCACCTCCCGCTCGACGAGCACCGCCAGCTCCCCATCCATCTTCAGGGAGAGGTGCCGCAACGACTCCGCCGGCTCCACCGGCAGCCGCTGGCGTGCGCGCAACGTGAGGTCCGGTAGCGAATAGACCCAGCGCTCGTACTCCATCCCCGAGCGCTCGGCCCCCTTCTGCAAGTCCAGGGTGACGAAGCTCAGCGAGACCGCGTCCGAGACCAGCGCCTTCACCCCGAGGCCCACCTGCGTCACCCGCCATAGCGCGCGCGGGTCCGAGGCCAGCGCGTCCACCGCCATCACCGTGTCCTTCACGGCGATGAACCACAGGTTGCCGTCGTACTCCGGGGCGAAGGCGTCGACGCGTGCGTCGCACCAATGCTCGGCCCGACGCTGGATGAGGTCCAACCGCGAGAGGCGCTTGAGTTCTCCTCGCGGCGCGAGCGCCAGGGCCCGGTCCCCGTGCAGCGAGAGCACCAGCGAGAAGGCCGGCACGTCGAAGTGCGCCAGGCACCGGCCATCCGCCGCGAGCAGCCTCGCCCCCGCCTCGCCGAGCGCCACCAGCACCCGCCCCTCGGACAGGGGCACCGCGTCGAGGAGGGGCCACGGCCCGCCCTCCTCCGGGCCGAAGACGTACGACGCCGGCTTGCCGTCCGACAGGAAGCCCTGCCGCACGGGCAGGGGCGGCAACGGGGGCAGGTCCGCCCGCAGCACCGTGTCTCCCGTCGCGGCCACGAGGCGCTCGATGTCCTTGCTCTTCGAGGCCAGGTGGCCCGCCGCCCGGTCCCGCAGCACCGCGCGCACGGCCAATCGCAGGAGCGCGCTGGTCGTCGTCCCACCGGCCTTCTTCCCGTCCTCCAGCTCCTGGGTCAGCGCCTCGGCGAAGGCCTGACGGGCTGGTGCGCCCTCCACGTCATCTCCCTCGAGCAGCGTGAGCGCCCGCGTCCGCACCGCGTCGAAGCGCTCGGGGAAGGCCATGCCCATCCGCGCCAGCAGCCGCGCCCCGCTGACACCTCCCACCTCCACGCCCCGCTCGAACCACGCCAGCGTGAGCCGCCGTGCGTCCTCCAGCGGCCACACCACCTCCACCGCGCGCCCGTAGTTCCCCGCCTGGGCGAGCACCTCGCCCCACAGCAGGCGCAGCACGCGCGCCTCGGCGGGGTGCGTGCGCTCCAACCGCGGCACCGCGTCCGCGAAGGCCCCGGTGCGCCGGGCGACGTCCACCGCCCGCGCCACGTTCTTCGCCAGCAGCCACTGCCGCACCACCAGCCCCGGCGCCAGATTGCACGCCTCGGCCAGCTCCGCCGCCAGCCGCGGCTTCCCGTGGCGCTCCAGGAAGGAGACGGCCTCCTCCTCCTCGTGCAGCAGCTCGGCGAGGACGAAGGCGGCCTTCTCGATCTGCCCCTCGCGCTCCAGCTTCCGGACGGCCTGGCGGTAGCGCTCCTTCAGCGCCTCGAACACCTCCGCGCCCCCGCCGAAGATGCTGCCCGGCCCCCCCTGACGCGGCTGGATGACGAGCCGCTCCCGGGGACCGGGCAACCCGAGTGCCACCTGGGCCTGCTCGGACGGCTCGCCCTTGGCCAGGGGGATGGCGTAGCGCAGCGCCTCCTCCAGGTTGCCCTCGTCGAAGAGGTCGAAGAGCTTCCGCACGTACTCCGCCTTGCGCTGGCCCAGCAGGGCGCCCAGCGGCGTGGAGCGGGCGAGCCACCCGGCGAGTCGAGAGAACATCCCCGGGCCCCGAGGAGGCGGCGGCTTCGAGGCGGCGGTCTCATGCCCACCACCGCGCAGCCACGCCCGCAGCTGGCCGAGGAGCGAAGGCCGGGCCTCGGCGTCCACGGTCATCGCACCCGGTCGCTTCGGCTCCGCGCGCCACCAGGCCGCGAGCCGTGCGAGGAGTCCCGGACGGGGGGCTTCGGCCTTGGCCACCGGCTCCCCCCGACCCTCCATGCGGGCCCTCATCGCCTCGGCCTCGGGAGCGGGCGCTCCGATGCCAAGGCTGGCGCGGGTGGGTGCGTCGACGGGCGTGGGCTCGCGCACTGGAGGAGGCGGCGCGCCCAGTCCCTCCATGGGCACCAACGTCCAGGCGGACACGTCGAGCCACGCCGACACCTCCACCCGCTGGGAGCCCTCGAGCGGGTACACCTTCGCCGTCCCCGCGCGCACCAGTACGGCGGTGCCCGGGGGCGGGGCGAGGCGCTCGCGCTCGGAAGGCGACAGGGGCGCGGAGACGAGGACACCCTCCTCCACGGTGAGGGGAAGGCCCGGCGCTCCATCACAGGCCAGGCGGCGGGGGGCCGGCAGTCGCAGCAGGAAGCCCCCGGCGAGCGCGTACACCCCCACCCCCGGAGTCCACGCGGACAGCACGCGCCGACGCGCCTCGGCCTCGCCCAGGAGCGCGGGGTCGAACCAGAGGGCCACCGCCTCCACGGTGCCGCGGTGGACATGGGCGCGGGGCCCCCGATGTCGCGCGAGGCTCATGGGCTTCCTCCTGGAGTGGAGCGGTAGACGAGGGCGCGGTACTGGAAGCTCCACACGCCCACCTCGCCCTTCTCGGTGAGCCAGGCCAGCATGGGCAGCGCGTGGCTGACGGTCGCGGTGACGACCCGGGCCGGCGCCGTCATCAGCAGCTCGGGGGCACCACTCCCGGTCACCCGATGGAAGGTGCGCTGGTCCTGCGCGAGCGTCACCAGTGCCGGCCACTCGGTGCCCGCGGGCCAGGAGATCAGCCCCACCACGCGCATCCCCGTGGGAAGGGACAGCTCCATGCCCGGATCGTGCCCGTTGTGCAGCAACCGCCACGTGCCGGGGCGCTGACGCACCGCGAGCGGAGGCCCCGGCAACACCAGGCCCGAGTCCTTCACATTGGCGAGGTACGCCTCCCCATCTCCCTGGACCTCGGACTCGTGGCTCCAACTGGCCGACGCGTACCCATGACACCAGACCGTCAACGGGCCCCGAGCGCCCTCCCTCGACGAGCGGCCCACGCACAGCAGGGCGCCGCGATGCTCGATGACCGAGGCGACGGGGTGCAGGGGTAGGAGCTTGAGTTGACCCGAGTGCCACTCGCTCCCGTGGAGCATGCCCGCGCCATCCACCAGGGCGGGGGTCGCCCGCCTCCGCTGAAACAAGGACGTCACCAACAGCGGGGGCTCGCCGGCCCGGGGCAATCGGGGTGGCGCGGCACCATCGGGCACCGAGAGGACCCGCGGGAGCCCGTTGGGAATGCCCTGCAACGGCCCATGCACACGCAGGGTGTCGCCAAGCTGCGTCACCGTGAGCAACCCGCCATTGCGACGCCAGCCCATGGCCACCACGTGCTCGCCCGGTGCGGGCAGGAAGCGCTTGGGCTTGGGCGTGGTGGCGCGCGGGGACTGGGGGAGCGCCTGGGCCGCGACACTCCCGTCCCCATACGCGAACAGCAGCCGCAGCCCGTCCGCGGAAAAGCGGATGGCGCGCACGGTGGCGGGGCGGGTGTCCAGCACGGGAGCGGCGACGGCGGTGCCAAAGGGGTCCCGCAACAGCCGCACGCACTGGGGCGCTGGCGGCAGCTCCAGCACCACCTGACGCGAGGGCCGCGCCGCGGGCTTCACCTCCACCACCAATCGCTGGACGCCGGGCGCCACCTCCTCCTCCACGACGACGCGGGACAGGCCCTCGACGCCGGGGAGCCGCGAGAGCCGCGCCCCGCCCACCAGCCACACGTCATCGGGCGCGCGCCCCAGCTCGAGCGCCTCGCTCCACGCGGCGAGCTGCGCGCCCGTGGGAGGCTCCACGCTGCCGGCCTTCAGCCACTGGCCGATGGCGGAGGGGTCCACGGTGGTGAAGGGCACCTCGCGGGGAGGAGACTGGAGCACACCCCAGCAGAAGCCCGCCCCCGAGGCCTC
>NZ_DASVWK010000685.1:0-14007 GCF_036389735.1 Archangium sp.
CCCCGAGGGCTCGAGTGATGGTCACCGCCGGGGGCCGGCGGTGGGTCTGTGTGGGGATGGGCGAGAGAGGGGTAGGGGACATGCTCGAGTCGGATTCGCCTCTCAACGAGGCGTGGAACAACGAGGATGCGCGCGCGGGGCGTCGGACGGTCAGCCGGAACGAGCTGCTGCAGACGCTGGACGTGCGGCCGACGCGCATCGTGGCCATGGGCGGCGGTACGGGGTTGCCCATGGTGCTGCGAGGCCTGGCCCGGCGCGCCGATCCCCGGGTGGGGGATCCGGGGCTGGACATCACCGCCGTCGTGGCGATGAGCGACGACGGGGGGAGTTCGGGCCGGTTGCGGCGCACGCGGGGCGCGTTGCCCCCGGGGGACGTGCGCAACTGCCTGGTGGCCCTGGCGGGCGGCAAGGCCACCAGCCCGCTCAGCGAGGTCTTCCAGTACCGCTTCGCCGGGAGGAAGGGGCTGGCGGGCCACGCGGTGGGCAACCTGCTGATCTCCGCGCTCGCCGAGCTCAAGGGCGACTTCGTGGAGGCGGTGCGCGTCTCGGGGGAGCTGCTGGGCATCAAGGGTCGGGTGCTGCCCAGCACCACCTCGCCGGTGCAGCTGGTGGCGCGCATGGAGGACTCCACCGAGGTGGTGGGCGAGAGCAACATCAGCCGCGCCCATGGCCGCATCCAGAAGGTGCTGCTCAGCCCCCGCTCCCCGCCTCCCGTCGACGGGCTGCTGGAGGCCATCTACACCGCGGACCTCATCGCCATCGGGCCGGGCTCGCTGTACTCGAGCGTCATGCCCAACCTGCTGGTGGACGGGGTGGCCCAGGCCCTGTGCGAGACGCGGGCCCTCAAGGTGATGGTGGCCAACCTGATGACCCAGCCGGGCGAGACGGACGGCATGGACTGCCTGGACCACGTGCGCGCCGTCATCGACCACGTGGGCCCGGTGCTGGACGCGGTGCTGATCAACGGTTCCGCGCCCCCCGAGGAGTCCGCCAGGCGCTATGCGCTCAAGGGCTCCTACCCCGTCCGGGTGGACCGCCGCGCCCTCATCAGCGCGGGCGTCGTCCCGGTGGAGGCGGATCTGCTCAAGGACTGCCCGCGGATCCGTCACGACAGCCGCAAGGTGGCGCGCTGCCTGCTGAAGATGGCGCGCAGCGGCCTGTAGTCCCTTCTCTCAGGCCGCCTGCGACCGGGGCGCGAGGAGCGGCTCCGGCTGGCGGCTCAAGGAGGCGGCGTCGGGCCGGGTGGTGAGGATCTTCATCACCATGCGCGGGGAGAACATGGCGGCGGGTGATTCGAGCATGTGAATCACCCGTACCAGGGTCTTCAGCGCCTCCGGGTCGTAGCCCGCGAGTTGCTGGAACCGGTCTCCGTACCGGTTCATCAGCTCGAGGCCCATGGGGCGCACGCCCTCCACCTCGGGGAAGCGCAGGTCTCCGCTGGTGGCGAGTGCCCAGGGCACCGTGAAGAGCTTGCTCACCCGCTGGCGGTAGCGCCGGGCCACGCCGTCCAGGCCCTGGCGCAGGCACTCGCCGAGCGCCTCGGCCTGGAGCGCGCCCATGGTCATTCCCTGGCCGTAGATGGGGTTGAACGAGCAGAACGCGTCCCCCACCACCACCAGGCCCTCGGGGAAGCGCGCCATCCGCTCATAGTGGCGCCGCTGGTTGTGCGAGAAGTTGAAGACGTTGATGGGGCCGAGCGGGGTGGCGTGCCGGAGCGCCTCGTGGAGGTGCGGCTGGGGCAGGCCGCGGGTGTACTCGACGTAGCCGGTGTCATCCATCGGCGGCTGCTCACCCAGCCAGCCACCCAGGGACACGAGCCAGCGGCCTCCTTCGATGACGGAGATGAATCCGATCCGCCGCTCCTTGGGCAGTTGGGGCCCGATGCTCAGCATCTTCCAGCTCGCGGCGAAGCCCGGCGGTGGCTGGAAGACGCGGCTGGAGTAGACCAGGTTGATGGGGATGCGCGTCTCCTCCACCCGGGGGTAGCCCAGCGCCTCCAGCCACTGGGGCGTGCGCGAGCCGCGACCGCTGGTGTCCACCACGAGCTCGCCCTCGAGCGTCTCCGCGTCCGCGCCGCCGGGCGCCTGGAGGTGGACGCCGGTGACGCGGGCCTTGTCCGCGCTCAGCTGGAAGCCGGTCACCTCACGCCCGTCGAGCACGCGCACGTTGGGCAGCGCCAGCACGCGCTGGCGCACCGTCCACTCCAGCAGGGGCCGGCTCTGGGCGTGGAAGGAGATGCCGCTCGTGACGCGCGGACGCCAGAGGCCCCCCATGAACCAGGCATGTTCCCCGGACATGTCGAAGAACTGCGCCCCGGCGGCCTTCAGGTCCTCCTTGAAGCCCGGGAAGAGCTCGCCCAGGACGTTCATGCCGCGCGTGAGCAGGCCGTGGACATGGTGGGCCTGGGGGCTGCCCTTGCGCTGCACCGCTCCCTGCTCGAAGCGGTCCCGCTCCACCAGGGTGACGCGCTCGAAGTGGCGGGCCAACATCCCCGTGGTGACGAGCCCCGCCATGCTGCCGCCGTACACGATGGCGTGCTTGCCGGCGGGGGGGGAGGAAAGGGAATCCGGTGTGCGCATGTGCTCCTCGGCTCGAAAGGCTCCGAGAGCGTAGGCGACGGCTTCCGGCCCGTCGAATCGGGGAAATCCCTCCTGCCTGGACTCCCTCGTCTTTCATGTGGGGGAGGGGCAGGCGACCGGTTGCTCTTTCGGGAAGGCGAAGCTTGGGGGCGATCGGGGTTGTGAGCGGCCAGTCCCGTTACCACCTTGCGGCCCACGCGGGACCCGGGGGCCCCGCGCCGTCAGGAGTCGGACACAACGCATGGAAGCCAGACAGCTCACCCCCGCGCCGGACGTCGTCGAGGTGGCGGATCGCACCACCTTCATGACGCTTGAGCCGGAGTGGAACGCGCTCGTGGGGTCCACGGTCGACGAGCCCTTCTACCGCCATGAGTTCTTCCGGGTGTGGATGGACAACTTCGCGCCGGAGTCGCGCCCGCGCGTGCTGACCCGACGCGATCAGCAGGGGCGCCTCACCGCGGCCCTGCCGTTGATGGCCGGGCGCGGCTCGATGTACGGGGTGCCGGTGCGGCAGTTGTCGGCCGCGGCCAACGCGCACTCGTGCCGCTTCGACCTGGTGGGGCGCGAGCCCGGGGCCGACGCGTCGGCCTTCCTCTCGCACCTGCGCGGGGACCCGAACTGGGACGTGCTGCTGCTCACGGACGTGCCCGAGGGGGGCGCGGGCTGGAAGCTATACGAGGCGGCGGAGGCGGCCGGACTGCCCGTGGGGGCGTGGGAGTCGCTCCAGTCTCCCTACATCCCGCTGCCGGCCTCGTGGGAGGCGTACCAGCAGACGCTCCAGTCCAAGTTCAAGGCCAACTGCCGCCGCCGCCGCCGCAAGCTGGAGGAGAAGGGCCGCGTCACGGTGGAGCGGGTGGAGGGCGGGCTCGACCTGGAGGCGAAGCTGGAGGAGGGCTTCGCGCTGGAGGCCAGCGGGTGGAAGGGCCGGCGGGGCACGGCGATGGCGCAGGATGGGCGCACCCGGGGCTTCTACTCGGAGCTGGCACGCGAGGCGGCATACGCGGGCCGGCTGGCGCTGTACTACCTGCGGCTGGACGGGCGCGCGGTGGCCTTCCAGTACGGACTGGAGTACGGCGGGCGCTACTTCCTGCTCAAGCCCGGCTACGACGAATCGCTGAGTGACTGCAGCCCGGGCCAGCTCCTCATGGAAGAGGTGCTGCGCGAGTGCATCACGCGAGGCCTGCGCGAGTTCGATTTCCTCGGGCCGGACATGGTGTGGAAGCGGGACTGGACGGATCAGGTCCGCCGGCACACCTGGCTCTACATCTTCAATGACACGGCTTACGGCCGCGCGCTGTGCGCGGCGAAGTTCCGCTGGGCCCCGATGGCCCGAGAGGTGGTGGCGCGATGGAAGCGGTGAAGAATTCGAAGTTGTTCGTTCCCGCCCTGCCCACGCTGTGGCCGGGGATGCTGTTCGGCCGCCGCCAGCCGAGCGGCTTCATGCCCTTCAGCGCGCCCAACGTCCGCTGGTTCTACTTCGCCCGCAACGCCATCTGGACGACGGTGAAGATGCTGGGGTTGGACAAGGGCGAGGTGCTGATGCCGGCCTACCACCACGGGGTGGAGGTGGAGGCGGTCGCGGACGCGGGCGCCACGCCGCGCTTCTACCGGGTGGGCAGCCGCTGGGACGTGGACCTGGAGGACGTGGAGCGCAGAATCGGTCCGAAGACGAAGGCGCTCTACCTCATCCACTACGCGGGCTTCCCGGGCCCGGTGGACGCGATGCGCGCCCTGGCGGACAAGCACGGCCTGCCGCTCATCGAGGACTGCGCGCTGTCGCTGCTGAGCGCGGATGGCTCGGTGCCGCTCGGAACGACGGGCGACATCGGCATCTTCTGCCTCTACAAGACGCTGCCCATGCCGCACGGCGGGGCGCTCACCGTCAACGGGCCCCGGCAGTACAGCCTGCCCGAGCCGCCCATGCCGCCGGGCAGCTCGACGTTCAGCCACACGGTGTCCTCGCTGCTGCAGAACCTGGAGCTGCGCGGTGGGGCCTTCGGTCGGGGGCTGCGCAGCTTCATCCGCAGCCTCGGCAAGGGGGCGGTGAAGGCGGCGGACATCGAGCGCGTGGCCACGGGCACGCAGCACTTCAACCGCCAGCACGTGGACCTGGGGATGAGCCCGTTCGCGAAGCGGATCGCCCAGGCGCAGGACCTGGAGGCCGTCGTCGAGACGCGGCGGCGCAACTACTTCTTCCTGCTGGGCCGGCTGCGCGACGTGTCCACGCCGCTGTTCAACCAGCTGCCCGCGGGGGTGAGCCCGCTCTTCTACCCACTGGTGGTGGAGGACAAGGCGGAGGTGCTGGCCCGGCTGCACGCGCGAGGCATCGAGGCCATCGACTTCTGGAAATTCTTCCACCCGGCGTGTGACGCCTCGGCCTTCCCCGAGGTGGCGCAGCTGCGGCGCAGCATCGTGGAGATTCCGTGCCACCAGGACCTCACGCCGGAGGTGATGGCGGAGGTGGCCTCGGCGGTGCGTGGCGCACTGACTCAGGATCGCCGTAACCGCAAGCACGCGGGCTGATCCATCCCACTCCTCCCTCTCCCTCCGGGAGAGGGTCGGGGTGAGGGTATCTCGAACCAAGAGGTCGACACCGTGATTCACGAAGCGGAACTGTCTCCCACTCCGAGTCCCGCGCGCTGGCTGGACGTGAGCGCCGTGCGGGAGCCGGCCCAGCTCGCGAGCCTGCGCGGGGCCTGGAACGCGCTGCTCGATTCGAGCACCGCGGGGCCCTTCAACGCGTGGGAGTGGCTGTACCCGTGGTGCCGGCGCATCGCACCGGACCGCAAGCCCTTCGTGATGCAGGCGAAGGATCGGACCGGGGCGCTGGTGGGGCTGCTGGCGCTGGGCCTCGAGTGCCAGTGGGTGCTGGGGCGCCCGGTGCGGCGGCTGTCCTTCCTGGGCGAGACGCACGTGGGCAGCGACTACCTGGACGTGGTGGCGCGGCGCGGGCGCGAGGAGGAGGTGGCTCGCGTCTTCGCCCACGCGCTGTGGGAGCTCCGGGATCAGTGGGACGTGTTGGATCTCACGGACCTGCGCGAGGACTCGGTGACGGTGCGGGTGCTGCGCGAGACCTTCGAGAAGGGCCGGGCGGAGGTGCTGCTGTCCACGCGGTACATCTGCCCGTACGAGGCCCTGCCCCGGGGCGAGTCCTTCGACGACTTCCTGCGGCGCACGAGCCGCCGGGACAACTTCCTGCGGCGCAAGAAGTGGCTGGAGAAGCAGGAGGGCTACCGCATCGAGAAGACGGAGGCGCCAGGTGCGCTGGCCGGGCCGCTGACGGACTTCTTCCGGCTGCACTCGGCGCGGTGGGAGTCGGATGGGGGCTCGCAGGGCATCAAGGGGAAGGGCGTCGAGTCCTTCCACCGCGATGCCACGCAGCTGCTCGCCGAGCGCGGCCGGCTGCGCCTCTATACGATGAAGGTGGGCGGCCAGGCCGTGGCCTCGGTGTACGGCATCCTCCACCGCGACTCGTTCATCTACTTCCAGTCCGGCTATGACCCGGCCTGGCGCAACCGCAGCGTGGGGTTGGTGCTCGTGGGCGAGACGTTCCGCGACGCCATCGAGGCCGGGCTCACCGAGTACGACTTCCTGCGCGGCACCGAGTCCTACAAGTCCGACTGGACGACGCAGCAGCGGCGCACCGTGTCCGTGCGCGTGCTGTCGCCCGGGGGTGGCGGCGAGTGGCTCGTCCGCCGCGAGGAGGCCATGAAGCAGGTGCGCGACGTGGCCAAGCGCGTGCTCCCGGATGATCTGGTGGAGCGGGTGCGCCGGTGGCGGCGCAGGTTGGCCGCGGTGCGCGGGTAGGACGGGGGCGTTACTTGCCCAGCTCGCCGCGGAGCTGCCGGATCGCCGCCAGGAGCGGGGGCGGCTGCAGCTCCGCGGGCACTTCCACCGCGAAGCGCTCGAAGTGCTCCAGGGCCTTCGCCTTGTTGCCCTGACGCACCGCCACGGCTCCCAGGAAGAGCAGCGCCTCCTGGGCGTCCGGGTACGTGTCCACCAGCTTCATCAGCTCCTGCTCCGCACCGGACTCGTCGCCGCGCACCGCGCGCAGCACGCCCTTGTGCACCCGCAGCTCCACGTTGAACGGGTCCACCGCCAGCGCGCGCAGGGTGATCCGCTCCGCGTCCTCGTACATCTGCTGGCGGATCAGCTCGTGGCTCAGCATCGCCGCCGTGTCCAGGTCCGCCGGGTTGGCCCGCAGGCGCTCCCAGGCCTCGGCCAGCTCCGGATCCATCCGCTGCTGATCCGCGCCCGGGCTCTCGTTCGTGGCCATGCCCGGAGGCACCCGGCCCGTCGCCGTGTCGTCCTCGCCGCGCGGGCGCTGCTCGGACACCAGCAGGTAACCCAGCAGGCCGAAGAACAGCACGATGCCGCCGCCCCACACCGCGCCCTTGAGCTGCGGCGACAGGAAGCCCGTGGCCACCGGTGCCGGCCGCGAGGGCTCCTTCACTCCGCCCTTCTTCAGATGCTCGTCCTTGGCGCGCAGCGCCGCCGCGGCCGCCAGCTCCAGCCGGGTGCGCTCTTCCTGGTAGCGCTCCGGCGCCAGCGTGTGCTTCTCCGCCGCCAGCTCCTTGAGCTGCTCGATGAGGGACTGGTAGCGCCGCTCCAGGTCCTCGAGCGCCCCGTCCCGCTTGTCCTGCGCGGGCGCGGCCTTGTTCCGGTTGAGGAGGAGGAAGACCGCCGCGGTGACGAAGCCCACCGCGAGCACGATGATGCCTGGCAGCCAGTTGGTGGTCGGCGGGTTCATTGATCCAGCTCCCGGCGCACGGCCGCGAGGTACGGGTCCACGGGTTCGTCGGAGGCGGGAGTGCCGGGGGCCGGAGGCGCGGGGGGGGCCGGCGCGGGCTGGCGCCTCACCTGCCGGGAGATGACGTAGCCTCCCCCCAGCAGGAGCGCCACGGGCCCCAGCCACACGAGGAGGTTGAAGCCCTCGGCCTTGGGCTGCAGCAGCACCCACTCGCCATAGCGGGCAATGAAGTAGTCGCGGACCTCCTGGTCCGTCTTCCCCTCGGAGACGAGCTCGCGCACCTTGTCGAGCTGGGCGCGCGCCATGGAGGAGGGGCTGTCGGCGACGGACAGGCCCTGGCACACGGCGCAGCGCAGCTCCTTGCCGAGCTTCTGCACGCGGGCTTCCAGCGCGGGCGTGAGGGGTTCACTCCCGGCTTGCTGGGGCGCGAACTGGCCCGAGGCGATGCCGAGAAACAGGGTGAGCGAGAGGAGGGCGGCGTTCATGGGGACCCGGGGATGCGGTCTACCTACCGCCCCAGGCCGGGTGTTGCCCAGGGAAACCCGAGGGCAGGGGAGCGACCTCCCCGCCCGGCGGCTCGCCCCCCAGGAGACGGGGGGAGGGCTACGACGAGGCCGGAGTGGGGTGCTGGCCTCGGGCATGCCGTGACTGGCGCAGGCGCAGCAGGCCGGTGGCCATCAGCCCGAGCAGGCGGAACTCGGCCGGCTCCAGCTTCTTCACGGTGCGCACCAGCCGGCGGATCTCTGCGGGCTCCTCGGCGGGGCGGGGCGGGGCGTCCTTCGTCCAGAAGTTCTCCTGCGCGGGCGTGAGCCCCAGCAGTACGTCCGAGGGGATGCGCAGCGTCTCGCACAGCTTCCTCAACGTGGGGACGCTGGGGAGCATCCCTCCGCGCTCCAGCCGGCCGTAGACCTCGGTGGCCAGTCCCACGCGCTCCGCGACGTCCTCCTGGGTGAGATTGGCCTGGACTCGCGCGGCCCTCGCCGCTGTACCGATGGTCGCTGCCAGTCCTCGGGGGAGAGCCATATGCCGTGCAGTCCTGGGGTTGGGGGAGTGACTTCAAAGATAACCGGAATAGTGGTGACTTCAAGAGTCATGTGCGAGGAAGATATGACCGCAGAGGTCAGGGTTCGGACGTTGGCGTTCTTTCCGCCCCTTCATCCTTCTTGGTCGTTGACGTGCCGCGTGTTTACCTTTGGAGTCGTCTCTCCGACATCTCCCAAGGAGTTGCCCGCATGTCGCGTCGGTCGTCCCCTGAAACCCCCCCGCGTGGGTCCCACCCCGTGGTCCTCGACGCCGGACTGGCCATGTACGAGCTCGTCCGCTCTCTGGGGCAGGGCCACCATGGCGAGCTGTTGCTGACCCGTCAGCGCTACCACGCGGGGCCGGGGGGCTACACCGTCCTCAAGCGGCTCAACCGCGTGGCGCGGCAGGAGGACTACCAGCGGTTGGTGGAGGAGGCACGGCTCGCGGGGCAGCTCCGCCACCCCAACATCGTCTCCGTCCAGCAGTTGGGCGGCACCGCCGAGGAGCCCTTCCTCCTCATGGAGTACGTGGAGGGGGACCTGCTCGGTGACCTGATGCGTCTGGTATCCGGACAGGACGTGCCCTTGACGGAGGCCTTCGCCTGCCATGTGACGGCGGAGGTGGCCGAGGGGCTGGGCTACGCGCACGCGCTGGCCGACGACACGGGCCGTCCCCTGGGGATCGTCCACCGGCACGTGACGCCCCACGGCATCGTCGTGAGCCGCCATGGCGAGGTGAAGCTGATGGACTTCGGGGCCGCCTGGTCTCGCCTGGAGGGGCGCATCTCCACCGAGGGCGACAGCGACGTGGGGCCCCTGGCCTACAGCGCTCCCGAGCGGGCCATGATGGATTCGCTCGATGGGCGCTCGGACCTGTTCTCCCTGGGCCTCATCCTCCTCCAGCTGCTCACCGGCCGGCACCTCTTCGAGGCCGCCGCCCGCCACGAGGCCGAGCTGCGCAGCCGCCAGTTGCGCGCGCGTGGCGACTTCCCCGGGGCGGACCGGGTCCCGGGGCTCGAGGAACTGGGCGCGGTGCGCACCCACGAGCTGACGCGGCGGATCCGCAAGCTGACGCTGCAGCAGGTGCAGGAGGCGACGCGTGGGCTGCCGGAGGGCCTGCGCTCCATCCTCCACCGGGCGCTCGCGCCCCAGCCGGAGGAGCGCTACGAGGCGGGGGCGGAGCTGGCCCGGGAGCTGCGCGAGTACCTGTGGGCCTCCGGCCAGCGCTACGGGCGGGTCGAGCTGAGGGCCGAGGTGTCCGCCCTGCACGCCGCCGCCCTGAAGGCGCTGGTGCCCCCCCCCTCCGGCACCCCGAAGCGGGGGGGAGGGGCCTCCCGGGCACGGCGCAAGGGCCCCACGAAGGAGCCCTGACGCCTGCCCCAGGGCCTTTCGAAGGAGCCCTGACGCTTGGCCCGGGGCCCGGGGCCGTGCTAGTCCGCCCCCTTCCCGTGTTGCGTGAGTAAGGAGCTCGCAGATGGCTCGTCGTCACATCCGCGTCGTGGGCGCGATGTTGCAGAACGCCGAGGGCCGCTACCTCATCACCCAGCGTCCCCCCAAGGCGACCCTGCCGCTGCTATGGGAGTTCCCCGGCGGCCGCGTCGAGGAGGGGGAGTCCGACGAGCAGGCGCTCGCCCGGGAGATCCGTGAGGAGATGGGCGTGGACGTGCGGGTGCTGGAGCAGGCCCTCCACACCCACCACGACTACCCCACGTACGACATCGACTTCCGCGTCTACCGGGCCCGGCTCACCAGCCCGGAGTCGGCCATCCAGCACCTGCGCGTGCACGATCACCGCTGGGTGACACTGGAGGAAATCTCGAAGTACCAGTTCCCCGACGCCGACGCGAAGACGCTGGCCAAGTTGCTGGGCCTGGAAGCCTGACGTGCGCCGTATCGCGCTGGTGCTCGCGGGCGTGTTGCTGGGCGCCTGCACGAAGAAGCCGCCCCGCCCCGACATCACCGACGAGGCGCGGGACACACGCTACCCGCGCGCCGAGGGCCTGCCCGGCTGCTCCCTCTATGGCGAGCCCCGCGACACGGGTTCGCCTCCGAACACCGGTCGCGTCCCCCTGGTGCTGGCCGAGCTGTCCGGCCTCGCCGCCAGCCAGCGCCACCCGGGCGTCTTCTGGACGCACAACGACTCCGGCAACGCCTTCCAGCTCTTCGCCATCGATGAGCTCGGGACGGTACTCGCCACCCTGACGCTCACCGGCGTGGACGCGAAGGAGCTGCCCCGGATGGACCTGGAGGACATCACCGTGGGTCCGTGTGGCCCGGGTGACGAACGCTCGTGCCTCTACGTCGCCGACACCGGGGACAACTTCGAGCGCCGCGAGCGCGTGCGCGTCTTCCGCCTCCCCGAGCCGGAGGCGGTGGCGGATGCCACACTGCCCGTGGAGGTGCTGCCCTTCACCTACCCGGACCGGCCGCACGACGCCGAGTCGCTCATCCTCGAGCCGCGCACCGGCCGGCTGGCCGTCATCACCAAGAAGCGCGACTCGCTGGGTGAAGTCTTCGCGCTCGACGGGCTGGCGCCGGACACCGTGACGAAGGCCACGCGCCTGGGGGAGCTGCGAGCGCCCGGCGACGTCGACTTCCGCACCACCGCGGCGGCCCTGCACGAGTCGGGGCAGCGCCTGCTGCTGCGCACCTATACACGCGTCTGGGAAGTGCGCCGCCCCGGAGCCACCCGCCTGGAGGAGCTCGTCCAGGGCGAGGTGGCCGAGGTCCCCGGGCCGAGCCAGGCCCAGTCCGAGGCCATCTCCTGGTTGCCCGGTGGACGAGCCTATCTGCTGGGCTCCGAGTTCGCTGGCCAACGCCTCTACCGGGTCGACTGCCGCTGATCGCTGTCCTCGAGTGAAGGTTGTCTTCTGGTTGGCATTGCTCCTGTCTGGATGGACAGGATCTTTTCCAGCGTTACCCAAAATATTGGATGCGCTCCGCATGCCGGGTTGACCGGCGGGCGGGTGTGAACATCTTTGGCCTGCAGTCCAGTCGTAACCACGTACCACCTGGGGTGCGTGGCATGGGGGAGGGGGAGTGCGTCGACGATGAAGCCTCAGAACACGCTACCGCCGGGAGTGGGCCCGCGCGGAAAAAAGCAGGAGAAGCCTACGCCTCCTCCCAACAAGGGCTTTCGGTTCGGCTCGCCCATTGGCTACGTCCTTCTGCTCGTCCTGGGCTTCATGCTGTTCCGCAATGTCTTCCAGGACGCGGGCGTCAGGCGGGTGAGCTACAGCCAGTTCCGCGAGGCTGTCCAAGAGGGACAGTTCTCACGGGTACAGCTCTCCGAGGAGTGGGTGAAGGGCTTCCTCAAGGAGAGCGCCGCGCCGCCCGCGGCCGATACCGCCACGGGTGGCAGTGGGCCCCTGCGCGGAGAGCCCAGCGCGCTGCCGTGGCTGGCCTACCGCGTCCAGGGAGACGCCGAGTTCGTCCCGCTGCTGGAGCAGAAGGGCATCCCGTACGAGGCGGTGCCCCAGTCCAACGGCTTCAGCGACGTGCTGTTGATCTGGCTCGTCCCGCTCGGGCTGGCCTTCCTCTTCTGGAGCATGATGATGCGGCGCATGGCTGGCGGTATGGGCCAGGGTCCGCAGAGCGTCATGAGCTTCGGCAAGACGCGCGCCAAGGTGCAGGCCGAGGCCGACACCGGCGTGGGCTTCAAGGACGTGGCCGGTGTGGACGAGGCCGTGGACGAGCTCCGGGAGATCGTCGAGTTCCTCAAGACGCCGGAGAAGTTCCGTCGGCTCGGTGGCCGCATCCCCAAGGGCGTGCTGCTGGTGGGCCCTCCGGGTACGGGCAAGACGCTGCTGGCCCGCGCCGTGGCGGGTGAGGCCGGGGTTCCCTTCTTCAGCCTCTCGGGCTCCGAGTTCGTGGAGATGTTCGTCGGCGTGGGCGCCGCCCGCGTGCGTGACTTGTTCGCGCAGGCCACCGCCAAGGCGCCGTGCATCATCTTCATCGACGAGCTGGACGCCATCGGCAAGAGCCGCAACGCGGGGGTCGCCGGCGGCCATGACGAGCGCGAGCAGACGCTCAACCAGCTCCTGGCGGAGATGGATGGCTTCGACAGCCGCGCCGGCCTCATCATCCTCGCGGCCACCAACCGGCCGGAGATCCTCGACAGCGCGCTCATGCGCCCGGGTCGCTTCGACCGGCAGGTGCTGGTGGATCGTCCGGACAAGCGCGGTCGCGAGCGGGTGCTGGAGATACACTCGCGTGGCGTGAAGCTGGGACCGGACGTGGACCTCAAGTCCATCGCCTCGCGTACCCCGGGCTTCGCGGGCGCGGACCTGGCCAACGTGGTGAACGAGGCGGCCCTGCTGGCCGCTCGCCGCAACCGCGAGAACGTCACCCGGGCGGACTTCGAGGAGGCCATCGAGCGCGTGGTGGCCGGCCTGGAGAAGAAGAACCGCCGGATGAACGAGCGCGAGAAGGAGATCGTCGCGCACCACGAGGCGGGCCACGCGGTCGTGGGCTGGATGCTGCCGCACGCGGAGCGGGTGACGAAGATATCCATCATCCCCCGAGGCATCGCCGCGCTGGGCTACACCATGTCCCTGCCGCTTGAGGACCGCTACCTCATGTCCTTCGACGAGCTGCGCGACAAGATGGCCTCGATGATGGGCGGCCGCGCCGCCGAGGAGATCTTCATCGGCGAGGTCTCCACCGGTGCCTCCAACGACCTGAAGCAGGCCACGGAGATCGCCAAGATGATGGTGCGCGACTACGGCATGAGCTCGCTGGGGCCGGTGGCGCTGGGTGCGGATAACCCGGGCTTCCTGCGCTCGGCGGGTGGGCCGGAGATCCGCTCCTACTCGGAGCAGACGGCGCGGATGGTGGACGAGGAGATCCGCAAGATGGTCTCCGAGGCGCTCGACCGGGCCCGCGAGGTGCTCAACACGAACCGGGACAAGGTGGAGGCGCTCGCCGCGCGACTGCTCGCCACCGAGGTCATCGACGAGGATGAGATCCGCCTCCTGCTGGGCCCCAAGCCCACCGCGGAGCGGGGCCTGCTGCACCCCGAGGCCCGTCAGGTCATCTCCGCCCACCCGGTGGGGGCCGACGAGACGCCTCCTCCCAGCGCCCAGCACGCCGAGAAGCTGCCGGACGCCTGAACTGAAGAGAGGGCGGCTGCCTGCCTGCCCTCCTGCCTTGCCTTCGCCCTTTCGCGCCGCATGTTCTGCGGTGTCGAAAGGGCGAAATTATGTTGCCCGGGAAGGAGGCAGAGCCCGTGGAGAATCGGATCGGAAAGAGCTACATGGCGCGCAAGGCCCTGTTCGCCAAGGGTCTGCGCGAGGGACGCCTCACGATGCAGGAGATCGAGGAGGCACTGCCCGCCGGGACGCTCACGGCGGCCGAGAGGTGGTTGCTGTACTACTCGCTCCGGGCGGCACAGGTGGAGATTATCGACGAGGTGACGGGACAGGTGGATCACGGCTTCATGTCCGAGCAGCCCGCCACTCCCCCCGGCCAGCACTAGCCCGGCCGTTGGAGCGTTGACACCCCACGGGGGCTGGTTACGTTCGCCGCATGAACGGCAATCCCCGGACAGAGGGTGCGTCCCAGGACGCGCAGGCCCAGGAGGCCGCCGCCCCGGCTGCGCCCGAGACGTCCACCGAGCAGCAGCCGCCGGCCCAGGAGGCCGCGCCAGCGGTGGATG
>NZ_DASVWK010000686.1:0-11399 GCF_036389735.1 Archangium sp.
ACACAGGTCAGGCCGACACGCTCGTTTTCACCCCACGCTCCGGTGCCGAGCCGGTGAAGTTGAACGGCAACGAGTTCAAGGAGGCCGTGGCGAAGCGTGCCTGGGAGGTTCGGCCCTCCACTCGGCCCCAGGAAGCCGCCCGGCGGCTGTTCGAGATGGAGGCCCGGAGCGGCTCGTACTCGTATGACACACGCAGCCGCCACCTCACTCCGCTCGGAACGGGCGAACACCTGGAGGGAGAGTCAACTGCGGCGGAGGTGGAGTTGACGCGAGGCTATCTGCGCTGGTGCGAGCGCACCGGCAGGCCCGGAGACTGTCTCCGCCTGCTGACGGAGAGCCCCATCGTCAACGGGGACGGCCGTTTCGCTCTGGCCCTGGCCCTCGCCAAGGGCGCCGTGCTGGACGAGATGCTGGAGGCGTTCAAGGACATGGCCGATCCACACGCCATGGTGGCGGCGGTTCTCTGGACGTGGACCACGTACATGGTCCTCATCTCCATTCCCGACGTGACGGTCTCGAAGGGCCTCGCGGCGGTGATGACCGCTACCCTCATCTCCTACGTGGGCATCGATACCTTCTGGGGTCTCGTCGTGGGCTTCAAGCGGCTGATGGACGAGGCGGATCGGGCCGTCACGTTCAACGAACTGCGCGAGGCCGGGGAACGGTACGGCAAGGTGATGGGCCGCAACACGGCGCGTGCGTTCGCCATGCTGGCCACGGTGGCGCTCGGTAACACGGCGACAGGGTTGGCGGCGAAGGTGCCGACGCTGCCCGGTGCGATGCAGGCGGCGGCACAGGCGGAGACGCAGGTGGGCATCCGCCTCGCGGCAGTGGGGCAGGTAGAGACGGTTGCCGTGAGTGCCGAGGCCGTCACCATCGCTCTTGCTCCGGGTGCCGTGGCGATGTCGGCTGGAGATGGCCGAGGCAACGGTCATGTCACGGGCGAGTTGACAGGAGGCGCGTCGGATACCCACGTTGACAAGGTGGTCAACAGCAACATGCCACACGCGGCTGAACGTGCGGTTGAACGGGCTGGTTTCTCGAGCGTGCAGGATGCTCGCGCAGCCTTGCAGGAGTTCGGCCGGCAGATAGAGAAGTCGGGGCTTCCGCCCGGAACCATTCGGGACACGGCCCACGCGGACCGCGTCATCGTTCCTGGCTTTGGCCGACGTGGTGCGGTCGTCTACCAGTTCAGGGATGGTGTATTGAAGCTGAAGACCGTTTTGCAGTGGAGGCCGTAATGGGGCAGACGGATTCCAAGAAGAAGCTCGGGCGCTTCGAGTTGCGAGTATCCGAAGACGATCAGGACGTGGCCTATTTGCGCCTCCCAAACCACCCCGGCGAGACCTGCAAGATGTCCAAGTCGATCAGGCTGGTCGAGCTCATGGGCTCCTACACGGGCCCGGATGTGGTGCTTGACTTCGACCAGGATGGAGTCCTGGTCGGAATCGAGATCCTGGCGTAATGCTCTGCCGACAATGAAGCGAACGGGGGAGCAACCCATCCCAAGAAAGCTGCGCGCCCATTCCTTCTTCTCCTCCTGCCTCGCCGCTGCCAATGCGACGGACTCCATTCGCTGGTTCATTGGAGGTGGCACTGGCACGTGTCGACCCAAGGAGGTGGGCCCTTACGGCGAGGGAGCGCGACGCCGCGCCGCCTCCACCAATTCGGCGAGAATGGCGCGGTGGCAGGCCGGCTCGATGATGCAGTCCTTGGAGCACAGCAACGTCACGTTCTCCCCGCGGTCCAGCCGCGCGGCCAGCTCCGCGATGCGCTCCTTCTGCCCCTCCATCTCGCTCAAGTAGCGCTCGCGATAGGCGTCCAGTGTGATGGTGACGCCACCCTTTCCGTGGAAGTCGGCGAGCAGCGGCGCGCTGGGACCCAGCTCCTTCATCCACACGTCCCAGGTCTCCTTCGCCTTGGGCAGGCCTCGGGGGCGGAACCGGCAGACGAGGACCCGGTAGCCGTCGTCCGGCTCGGCGGGGACACACCAGCGCTTGGTCTTGAGGGGCATGGCCTCGTTGAACATCCGAGGCGGCCGTTTGCTGCCTCGCTCGGGCCCCCAGGCCTGTGGCGGGCCGCTCACTTGGGCGGCCAGCGTCTCATCCGCATGAGAAGTACACCCCGGGCCGCATCCGTCCGACAGCGCACGCTCGCGCCGCCCTGGCGACACCCGGTGTGGCCGCTCTCCCCCATCTCGCTCACCAACCCGGAGGAATTCCCTGTTATGAAGTCAATCCGAGTTTCAAAAAGATGACGAGACCATCCGCCCCCATTCATCCCTGGTTCCCGACCCGCCAGCCCAATCCAAGCGCGCGCCTGAGGGTGTTCTGCCTCCCGTACGCGGGGGGAGGCGTGTCCATCTACAACGGCTGGGGCGCCGCGCTCCCGACGGGCGTGGAGCTGTGTGCCATCCAGTTGCCGGGCCGAGAGCGGCGAATCCTCGAGCCCGCTCTTCGGGAGATGCCCGCGCTGCTGGACGCACTGGAGCCCCAGCTCGCCCCGCTGCTGGACAAGCCCTTCGTCTTCTTCGGCTACAGCATGGGCACGCGGATCGCCCTGGCGCTCGCGCAGCGCTGGCAGGCCCGGGGCGCGCCCCTGCCGCTCGGCATGGTGATGGCCGCCGCGAACGCGCCCCACCGCCACCGCCCATCCCGGGGGGAGCTGGATGACGCGGGCTTCATCCAATTGCTTCGCAGCTACGAGGGCACGCCCGCCATGGTCTTCGAGCACCGCGAGTTGCTGGAGATGGTGCTGCCCACCCTGCGCGCCGACTTCGCCATCGCCGACACCGTGACGCCCGCGCTGCCGGTGGCCTGCCCCCTCTCCGCGTGGGCAGGCGAAGAGGATCCGTACGTGCCCGCCGGGGACCTCGAGCACTGGCGCGAGCTGACGACGGGCGAGTTCCGCACCCGCGTCTTCCCCGGCCGCCACTTCTTCCTGCGCACCGCCCGTGAGCCGCTGCTGGCGGCGCTGCGCGAGGAGCTCGTCCGCTGGTGCCCCGAACTCGGCGCCTAGTCGGCGGAGACGAACCAGGGCGCCGTGTCCCCCGCCAGCGGCACGGTCCGCTGGCAGCGCACCCGCAACGGCAGGCCGCGTGCCCGACGCACCGCCACCGCCACGGGGTGCGCCGCCGACAGCCGCAGCCGCACGAACTGCCATGACTCGGGCTCATCTCCCAGCCGAGCATCGAAGGTGACGCGCGGCGGCCGCCCGGGCTCCAGGTGGAAGGCGAACTGCTCCAACGGCAGGCTCAGCCCCGCGCCCCGCGCCTTGATGTAGGCCTCCTTCAACGTCCACAGCTCGAAGAAGCGCTCGCGCTGGCGCTCGGGAGGCAGGGCGCGCAGGGCCGCCGCCTCGACGGGCGCGAAGAAGGAGTCGGCCAGTTCCACCGTCTGGCCGGGGCGCTCGGCGTACTCCACGTCCGCCCCCACCTCCATGTCGAGCGCCACCGCGCACACCGCCATGCCGTCCGTGTGCGAGAGGTTGAAGCGCAACCGGGGTAACCCCTCGCCGACGAGCTCCGGTCGCCCGTACGCGTTGGTGACGAAACGCCAGGCCTCGGGAGGTACCGACGCGTAGCGCGACAGGGTGACACGCACCAGGGCGTGCGACACGAGGAACTGGTGCCGGTGCTTCTCGAAGCGGAAGCGCTGGTGGCGCTCGCGCTCGCCCGCATCGAGCAGCCGCAGGTAGGCGGAGAGGAGCCGAGGCTCGGTGACACACTCCGGCTCCACCACCCACAGGTGGACCTCGTCGGGTCGAGGAGGAAGAAGCGGTTCGGTGGGGGGGCTCGGCGTCATGGCGAGACCCCTCCCCTATCGCGTCACGGAGGCGCGCGCCAGCCCGGGAGCCAGCGCGCCGCCTCCCCGTTCACGGACCACTGACGACGCCGAGCTGGAGCTCCAGATCGAACGTCAGGTCCGGCGAGGTGCCACCCGTCTGCTTCACCACCACGGCGATGGTGTTCGCCCCCGGGACGAACGCGCTGGCGGGGATGGTGCCGGTGACGAGCTCGTTCTCCGTGCCGGCACTGGCGTACTTGTCGTGGGCGAGGCCCTTGTCCACGTTCCGCGCGAACACCTGCGTCCCATTCACGAAGACCGCGAGGCCATCGTCGAAGAGGACGCGCAGGTTGGCCTGGGTGACGGTCCCGTTCACGGTGATCGTCTTGCGGAAGTAGACGCTCGACTGGGACGGAGAGGTGCGAGTGATCACCGTCCCCTCATCGCCATCGCCATAGCCGAGCTGTCCCGCGCCCGACTTCCAGGCCGAGTCATCGAAGGTCGCCAGGTTCCAGTTCATGCCGGGATCCGTCCCGCTGTCCTGGTACTTCCACACGGAGCGGAAGGGGATCGCCATCACGCTCGACTGGCGGCTGATGGTGAAGGAGGCGTTGCTCACGTCCGACAGCGCGACCTCTCCGACGCGGGAGATGCGCACCCGGGCCTGGGTGGTGCTCACGTCCGGCACCGTCCACGCGTACACGCCGCTGTTGGCCACCCCGAAGGCGATGGGCGACCAGCTCGCGCCACCATCCGTGGAGAGCGCCAGGTCCACGCTCGACACGTTGCCGTGGCTGGACCAGGTGATGGAGGTGGAGGTGCCCGGCTGGAGCACCTCGCCACCGTTGGGCGCGGTGACGACCAGCGTGTCCGGCACCGGGCCGGTGGCCTGCTCCACCTCCAGCCCGAGCGCGAAGGTGAGGTCCGTCGAGGTGGCGGCCACCTGCTTCACGATGGCCGTCACCACGTTCTCGCCCACGCGGAAGGGGTTGGAGGTGAGCGGGATGGTCACACGCTCGTACGCGTTGGTCGCCGAGCCGGTCCCCCAGGCCGCGTAGGCCGTGCCGCCCCCCATGTTGCGCGAGAAGACGGGCACGCCGTTGATCCACACGGCGATGGCGTCGTCGTACAGCACCTCCAGGCGGGCATCGTTGACGAGGTTGTCCAGGGTGAGCTTCTTGCGGAAGTAGGTCGTCGGGATGGTGGGCGAGCCCATGTTCACCACGGTGGTCTCGTCCCCATCGCCGTAGCCGAGCTGCCCCGCGCCGGACTTCCAGGCCGAGTCATCGAAGTCCCGGGCCAGCCACGCGGTGCCGTGGTCGATGCCCCGGTCGTCGTACTTCCACGTGTCACTGAAGACGATCTTCTTCTGCAGGCGCAGCGCCTTGGGGGCCACCCGCACCATGCGCGCCACCGAGGGCACGCCGCGCCCGTCCACTAGGAAGAGCATGTAGTAGCCCGGAGGCGCGGCGAGGTTGTCGGCGGGAGCGGTCACGCTCAGGCCCTCGCTCGTCGGGGTGAAGGCCAGCTTGAGGAAGCGCTGGTTCTGATCGAAGGCATGCGTCACCGAGCCGAGGGCGAGCAGCGTCACCTTGCTCACCTGCGCCGCGTCCGGGGTCTGCACGACGAAGCTGGTACCCGGCGTGAGGAGGGCTGGAGCGGTCTGGATGACGGGACGCGGACCGTCCTGCTTGAGGTACGGGGGCGAGAAGATTTCCGCGGTGCGCCGGTTGCGACCGCCGCCCGTCAGCACGCGCCCATCCGGCAGCAGGAGCGTCGTCGAGTGATAGCCACGGTAGTCCACCGCGGGAGCGAGCTTGGTCCAGGTGTTGGTGTCGGGGTCGTAGAGCTCCGGCACCTTCACGGGCAGGCTCTCGTCATCGAAGTCCGCGCCGCCGCTGCCACCCGTCACCAGCACCTTGCCGTCCGGCAGCAGGGTGGCGTTGAGCTGCCGCCGGGGCCAGGCCATCGGGGCCCGGGCGAGCCAGGTGGGCGTGGGCGAGGCCAGGTCGATCTCCTCCACGGTGGCCGTGGGCGGACTGCCGCCGCCGATGATGAGCACCTTGGTGCCGTACATCACCGCCGAGCCGTAGGCGCGGCCGTTGTACCCGCTGCGCGGGCCCTCGAACCAGGTGCCGGTGCCCTCCGGATCCAACCAGCGGGAGCCGCGCCAGGGGCCAGCGAAGAACAGCTTGCCATTTGGCGCGAGGAACATGCGCGGGTAGTAGGGCAGGTCCTGGAGGGCGGTGGAGAGGTTTCGCCAGAGGCCCGTGGAGGCCTGCCACACCTGTGGCAGCTCATTGGAGGTGCCCGCCGCGTGGGTCTCCCCCGAGAGCACCACCACGTCTCCGTTCTGGAGCGTGGTGTTGGTGGGGTACCACCGGTTGTCATTCATGTTCTGCGTGCGGCTCCACGTGAGCGTGAAGGGGTTGAAGATGCTCACGTAGGGGTAGCCCACGTGGGACTCCTCGTGGCCGCCCGTCACCAGCAGCCGCCCGTCCGCCAGGTACGAGTGGCCCGCGCAGAAGATGTTGTAGTCCGCCAGCGGCAGGTTCGAGAGCGTCCCCGTGTCGGGATCCCACAGCTGCGGTGGACTCAGGCCCTCGTCGAACTCACCGAAGAACATCACCTTGCCGGTGGGCAACAGGTGCGTGTGCGTGGCGGATACCGGGAAGGTCGTCATCGGCGACCACTCCCCCACCACCTTTGGATCCGCGCTCGCCCCCAGCGGCACCACCGCCAACAGCGTGCCCACCGCGAGCAGCAGGCGTCTCACTCCAGCATTCACTTTCCACAACATCGTGCTCCCCCTCCCCACCAACCCCAAGCCGTTGCCGCCGGGTGAACGTAGGGCCCGCGCCCGCGTTGCCAAGCGGTGCCCCGGTCTGGAGCGCCTGCACCCTGATCGACAGCCCGGTCGCCCATGTGTCCCCACATCCGACATCTCCCGAGGGGTACGCAGTCGGTGACGGACACTCCCACTGCCCTGCGGGGTAGTTGTCCACGGGTTGGCACGGGTCGAGTTTCAGGCGGCCCCGAAGCCACGTGGGAAACATGCGAGGCGCTCGGGGAAGAGGGGGGCGGGCAGGGCGAGGCGAGACCGGGGGCCAACCGACACACGAGGTGTGTGCGGCGAGGGCGCGCCGGGCTCATCCGCGAGCCGGATGGGATATGGAACTCTTCCCCGTGCACCTATTGGTGCTGGTGGTGATGATGAACCGGTACGTGCTCGGTCCGCTGCTACGGCGGCTGCGAGGCGCCCGGGTCGACGCCACGGATGACAGCTACCAGCCGACCGTCATGGTCATCATCCCGCTCTTCAACGAGGGCGAGGGCATCTACCACGCCATCCGCAGCCTGCTGGAGCAGGACTATCCCCGGGACAAGCTGGGCATCTGCGTGGTGGACGACTGCTCCACGGACGACAGCCACGCCTGGGCCATGAAGGCGGCCGAGGGCCACCCGAACGTGAGGGTGATGCGCAACCCCCACAACATGGGCAAGCGCAAGGGCATCGCCCGGGCCGTGCGCGAGGTGGACAGCGAGATCGTCGTCTCGGTGGACTCGGACGTGGTGGTGCACCCGAGCGCCGTGCGCCAGCTGGTGCGGCGCTTCGTCGACCCGCGCATCGCCGCGGTGGGTGGCCGCACCTACGTGTCCAACCGTCATCAGAACTGGATGACGCGGATGATCGAGATCAAGTTCTACTTCGCCCAGGAGTGGCTCAAGGACCTGGAGCGCAGCTTCCGCACGGTGCTGTGCCTGTCCGGGTGCCTCACCGCGTACCGGCGCCACGTGCTGCTGGAGCTGGAGCCCATCCTCGAGGCGCGCAACATCGCCGGCATTCCCATCAAGTACGGCGAGGATCGCTTCCTCACGCGGCAGATCGTCAAGGCGGGCTACGAGACGGTCTACACCACCGAGGCATGGTGCGAGACGGCCGCGCCAGCCACGCTGGCGGGCTACTTCTCGCAGCAGCTGCGGTGGCGCCGCTCCAACCTCGTGGACATGATCTGCGGACTGAGCCACGCCTGGCGGCTGCACCCGGTGTTGACCGTCCACTACGTGTCACAGCTCGCGCTGCTGCTCTCCTACCCGGTCATCATCGTCCACAACCTGCTCAACGGGCAGTTCTGGGGCGTCCTGCTACTGCACATGCTCATCATGGGGGCCATGGGGCTCATCTACCGCATCGACAAGAGACACCTGCCCGCGGACATGCGCGTGCCGGCCCTCTCCTTCCTTCCCATGGGGTTGCTGATGCCCATCACCTACGCGCTCTTCACGCCGCTGGCGCTCTTCACCCTGGACTCGGGCAGTTGGGAGACGCGCAACAAGCCCCTGCCACCTGGCCAGCCGGTTGGAGGGGGCTCGACACCATGAATCAGCGCATCGCCAACAAGGTCAACACCCTCGCGGTCAACCTCTACAAGGTCCTGGGCACGGTGCTGCTGACGATCATCCTGGTCGGGCTCGTCTCGTACCTGGGCGTGCAGGGTTTCTTCTTCGTGAGCCGCGGCTGGCTGACGCCCACGGTGGTGTCACCCACGGATCCGGAGATCCTCCAGCTCAACGCGCAGCTGGCGCAGCAGGCGGCGGCGCGGGACAAGGTGCTGGCGGACAAGCGCGAGCTGGAGGCGCGGCTGGAGCAGGCCGAGCGGCTGCTCGGCGCCGAGAAGGACTTCCAGCAGCGCTTCCAGGTGGCACTGGGCAGCGAGCGCGCGGCCCGGGCGAAGTCGCTGCGCCGGCTGGCCGCGCTGCGCCAGGAGTACCTTCAGGCGGCCGGGGAGATCACCGAGTCCAACCGGGCCTACGCGGGCATGGCGCGCACGCGCACCGAGGCGCTCTACGAGGCCCGGCTGCTGGAGCGCGAGGAGCGGCTCACGGAGAACCACCAACTGGCGCAGATGGCGCAGAGCAACCTGTCGCTGGCGGAGGGCGAGGCCGAGCTTCAGACGAAGCTGGAGGCGGTGAAGCGCGAGCTGGGTGGCTTCGACGCCTCGCTGGCGGGCAAGTCCGAGGGCCTCACCACCGAGGTGCTGCTGTTGGAGCGGGAGTACACGCGCTCGGTGCTGGAGGTGACGCGCGCGGAGAGCGAGCGCAAGCACCTGAAGGAAAGCCTGCGCTCGATGGACGGGGCGGTGGCGCGCTACGACGCGCTGCTCGCCTCCATCCGGAGCTCGCCGTGGCTCAAGGCGATCGAACGGGGGCTGACGGTGGCCTTCGTGCCGTACGAGAACCTGGAGAACGCGCGGCAGGGCACGCCGCTCTACCGGTGCGCGCTGCGGCTGCTGTGGTGCCAGGAGGTGGGCGTGGTGGGCCAGACGTTGACGGGTGAAGTGACCGTCAAGCATCCGGTGCGCCAGACGATGCTGCGAGGCGTGATGGTGGAGGTGGAGCTCCAGGACGAGCGCTGGTCGCACGAGGAATTGCTGCACCTGGGGCGAGCGCCGCTGCTGCTGTAGCGCGAGGCCGGAAAGGAGATGCGGATGCGGTGGACGGTTGCATGGGGCGTGCTGGCCAGCCTCGGAGCGGGGGCGGCGCGAGCCCAGGAGCCGGCCGGAGCGCCGCGCGAGCCGGGCTACTGCGCCTTCGTGCGCGGAGTGGGAGACGCCGAGGCGGCGGTGCTGCTCGCACCAGACATGTTCGCGAGCGTGGGCCTGGTGAACGCGGGCGAGGCCGGAGGAGGCGTGCCCCTGGGCGGCACCACGCCGAGGCTCACCGCCGGGCTGAGCTACGACGTGGTGGGGCTGTACCGGGGCCTGACGATCCGCCGCCGGGCGGAGGCGGAGTGCGAGCGCTTCCGGGCCTTCTCGGCCTTGCAGTCCGCCGTGAAGCGGGGCCCGGACGTGGGCGCCGAGGCCGCGCTGGCCGCGCGTGCCCGGGTGCTGGAGGGTGCCCTGCCCGAGGCCGAGCAACTGCTGGCCTCGCTGCGCGAAGACGTGAAGGCGGGCCGGGCCACCATCGAGGAACTCAACGCCCTTCAGCTGCGGCTGGACGGGTTGCGCGCGCTGGCACACGAGACGGCGAAGGAGCGCGAGCGGCTCGCCGCCCTCCCCCGCCCCGCGGAGCGTCCGCTGTCCACGTGGTTGCAGGAGCTGCGCGCGGCGGATGATCGGGCCGAGGAGGAGTCCGGGGGCCTGCGGCGCGCGACGGCGTGGAGCGTGCGGCTGCGCGGCGGGTATGACGAGCTGATCAACGTCCGGCGGGACGTGCCGCTCTTCGGGATGCTGACGGTCTCGTACAACCTGGGAGGCCTGTGGCAGCCGGCGGCGAACGCGCGGGCGAGAGAAGGACGCCGGCATGCGCTCGAGGAGGATGTCGAGGGCATGAGCCAGGAGGTGGGCCGGCTGGTGCGCGAGCTGCGGGCGACGCACGGGGCGGAGGAGACGCGCCTGCGCGAGGTGTCGGTGCTGGTGGGCGACCTGGAGGGGCAGCTCAAGGAGCTCCAGGCCATGGAGACGGCGAAGGTGCGCCGCTACCGGGACTACTTGGTGCTGGAGCTGGCACGACTGCGCTCGGAGCGGGCGTGGCTGAAGACGCACGTGGAGGAGCTGGGCCGGTTCCTCGGGGAGGAGCGACCGTGAAGGTCCGTCGGGTGCTGGTGGCCTCGTTGCTGGGGATGCTGGCCCCTCCCGCGTCTGCGGAGAAACCCATGAAGCCGGACGACGCCCTCACCGCGGTGGAGTTGAAGCGGATGAAGGTGACGCAGGGCAAGCTGGAGTCGCTTCCCAACGGGCGCCTGGTCATTGAGGAACCGAAGGTGCGCGCGGTGGCCTCGGGGCCCTCGCGCGAGGCCCCCACGGTGCGGGCCCTGAAGACGCGAGCCCTGAAGACCCCGGAGGCGGAGGAGGCGCGAGTGGCGGAGCTGCGCTTCACGTACCTGGGGGCCACGCGCGAGCAGAAGCCCCTGGCCTCGGGAGAGCTGCGGCGCCAGGTGGGGCTGAAGCTGCGAGCGCGGGACGGGTGCAACGTCGTCTACGTGATGTGGCGCATCGAGCCGAAGCCGGGGCTGGTGGTGTCGGTGAAGAGCAACCCGGGGATGCACCGCTCGGACGACTGCGGGAACGGCGGCTACCAGACGGTGAAGCCACGGACGAAGGCGCGGGTACCCGAGCTCGAGGCGGGCGACAGCCACACGCTGCGAGCCGAACTCCAAGGCGCGACGCTGACGGTGCGGGTGGATGGCGAGCCGGTGTGGGAAGGGCCGCTGCCAGCCGAGGCCTTGAGCTTCGATGGGCCGGTGGGCCTGCGCACCGACAACGGCCGCTTCCACGTGGAGCTGCTCTCCGCTCCGTGAACCGGCTTCACCCCTCTCCCAAAGGGAGAGGGGACCTGCACGGACTCACACCGTCGGCTGGAGCTCCACCGAGGACGCGTGCTTCTCCTCCTCCTTGCCGAGGCACTCGGCGCGGACGGAGCACCCGTTGGTGGGGCAGACGCCCTCGCCCTGGAGGTCGAAGCGCCAGCGGTGGCGCGGGCACACGAGGTAGCGGCCCTCCTCGACCCAGCCCTCCTTGAGGTCCGCGCCCTGGTGCGGGCAGAAGCGGTTGACGGAGTAGCGCTGCCCGCCGGCGGTGACCACGGTGCGCTCCTTGCGCGCCTCGGTGGCCA
>NZ_DASVWK010000687.1:0-3931 GCF_036389735.1 Archangium sp.
GTCTTCTTCGCGGCGGTCTTCTTGCCCGCGGCCTTCTTCGCGGTCGTCTTCTTGGCGGCCATCTAAAACCCTCCGTTGGTTCAACTCCACCACCACTCATCAAGAGTGGGGCTTGCACTCGCATGAGGAGTGCTTGACATGAATGGTAGAGATGCCGTGCCAGTGTGTCAACGCATGGTGATGTAGTGCAACGCGTGGCGTGCCGATTTTTCGGCACCGCGCGCGTTCGAGCGCACCTCACGCGCATCCGACAACAGCCCGCTACAGGCGCGCAGCGTGCTTTGCGCCCGCGAGCGCCGCGTCTACGGTCGCGCCCTCCTATGAGTGCTCACGAGACGACCTTCCCCTCGGACTTCACCTTCGGGGTGGCCACTTCCGCGTACCAGGTGGAGGGCGGCATCGAGAACGACTGGTCCGAGTGGGAGCGCGCTGGAAAATTGAAGGAGCCCCACGTGCGCTGCGGGCGCGCGGTGGACCACTGGCACCGCTACGAAGAGGACTACGGGCTCGCGCTGGACGTGGGCGCCACCGCCTTCCGCGTGTCGCTGGAGTGGGCGCGCATCGAGCCGGAGCGGGGGCGCATCGACGGCGCGGTGCTCGAGGCCTACCGCGAGCGGCTGCTGCGGATGAAGGCCCGCGGCCTGCGTCCGGTGGTGACGCTCCACCACTTCACCCACCCCACCTGGTTCCACCGCGAGACGCCCTGGCACCAGCCCGGAAGTGTCGAGGCCTTCCGCGCCTACGCGCGTGCGTGTGCCCCTGTTCTCAAGGGGTTGGATGCACTCCTCATCTCCCTCAACGAGCCGATGGTGCTGCTGCTGGGCGGGTATCTCCAGGGCCTCATGCCCCCCGGTATCGCGGAGGGGGCGAAGACGATGTCGGCGATGGAGAACATGGTGCGCGCCCACGTGGCCGCGCGCGAGGAGCTGCTCGCGGTGCTGGGCCGGGTGGAGCTGGGCATCTCGCAGAACATGCTCGCCTTCGCCCCGGACCGGTGGTGGCACCCGATGGACCGCGCGCTCGTCCGCCTGGGTGCCCAGGCTTACAATCACGCCTTCCACGAAGCATTGGTGTCCGGACGCCTGCGGGTGAACATGCCCGGTGTCGGCTCCACCCGGGTGGACATCCTCGGGGCGCGCGGCTCGTGCGAGTTCATCGGGATGAACTACTACTCGCGCGCCCACCTGCGCTTCATCCCCCGTCCCCCCTTCATCGACTTCAGGTTCAAGGACGTCCTCGGCCGGGGCCTCACCGACATCGGCTGGGAGCTGTACCCCGAGGGCTTCGGCCAGATGCTGGGCGAGCTGAAGCGCTACGGGCTGCCGGTGTGGGTGACGGAGAACGGCATGGACGACCGCGGCGGGCAGCGCCGGCCGGGCTACATCCACACCCACCTGGCCCAGGTGCTCGCGGCGCGCGCCCAGGGGCTGGACGTGCGCGGCTACCTCTATTGGAGCCTGCTGGACAACTTCGAGTGGCTGGAGGGCTGGGGCCCGCGCTTCGGCCTCTACCACGTGGACTTCGAGACGCTCGAGCGCCGCCCCACCCCCGCCTGCCTCTATTACAAGGAGGTGGCGACGACGCGGCGCCTCGTGCCGCCGGAGATCGTCCTCACCGGGACCCGGGCTCAGCCGAGCGCGGCCCGGTAGTCCACGTCCTGCTGCTCCTCTTGAGCGGCGTGGGGGTCGACGTGGGCGGAGCCGAAGAAGCGCCGCACCGCGTCCCGCACCTGCTCGGGGGAGTCGAGCTGGTTCACCTCGGAGCGGAAGGCGGCGGCGCCGTGCAGGCCGTGCCCGTACCAGGCCAGGTGCTTTCTAAAGGAGCGCACCGCCGCGAGCGCCTCGCCCACGAACTCGATGTGGGCGGCCAGGTGCTCCAGCACCAGCTCCCGGCGCTCCTCCGGCGTGGCCGGCGGGCCCCCGAGCAGCTCGCGGAAGATCCACGGGTTGCCCAGCGCCCCGCGACCAATCATCACGAAGTCACACCCGGTGGTCTCCAGCATCCGGCGCGCATCGGCGGGCGTCTTCACGTCCCCGTTGCCGATGATGGTCCGCTCCGGGAAGTGGCGCTTGAGGTCGGCGATGACGCTCCAGTCCGCCTTGCCCGAGTAGCCCTGGGCGCGGGTGCGCGGGTGGATGGCGAGCGCGGCGCACCCCGCCTCGAAGAGCTGCTCGGCCACCTGGAGGTAGTTGCGGGTGTGCTCGTCCCAGCCCGAGCGGATTTTACAGGTGACGGGCAGGCCGGTGGCCGCGTGGATTTCGCGCACGAGGGCCGCGCCCCGGCCCGGCTCGCACAAGAGGGCACTGCCGGCGCCGTTCTTCGTCACCTTCTTCACCGGGCAGCCCATGTTGATGTCGATGAGCTGCGCCCCGTACTCCTTGCCGATGACCGCGGCGCGGGCCATGGCCTCCGGCTCACCGCCGAAGATCTGGAGGCTGTAGGGCCGCTCCACCTCGGGGTCGAAGCGCAGGTACTTGAGCGTGCGCTGGTTGACGCGCATCAACCCCTGGGCGCTCACCAGCTCGGTGGGGCAGAGGGCGGCACCCAGGCGGAAGGCGATGACGCGGAAGGGCTTCTCGCTCACCCCGGCCATCGGGGCGAGGATGAAGGGGTTGGGCAGCGTGTAGGGACCGATACGGAGCATGCGGGCCGGGGAACCTAGCGGATTGCCCGGATTCTTTCAGGGTGCGGGCGGAGGCCTGCGCGGCCGCCCTCCATTGATTAAGGTCCGGGCCATGCTGCGCTTCAGGCTCGGGAGCATTCCCGTCGAGGTCCACCCCACCCACCTGCTCTTCTCGGCGCTGCTGGCCTACACCTTCATGCCGCGCCCGGGCTCCACGCCTCAGTCCTCGGCCAGCTGGCCCTACCGCCACCTGCTGGACCCGGAAGACCCGATGCACGGCAGGACGGTGGTCCTCTACATCGTCTCGTGGATGGTCATCGTCTTCGTGTCGGCCCTCGTCCATGAGCTGGGCCATGCCCTGGCTGGCCGGATGTTCGGCTACCAGCCGAGCATCGCCCTGGAGTGGCTGGGCGGTCACACCCAGACCAACGCCCCTGGCCCCATCCCCTGGCACAAGATGGTGGTGGTGACGGCGGCGGGGCCCCTCGCCGGGCTGCTGCTCGGCTTGAGCGCCCTCGGCATCCTGAACTTCGCGGGCCCCCAGCCCGAGGTGCTGAAAGCCCTCCTCCTCTGGGTCTCCGTGGCCAACATCTTCTGGACCCTCTTCAACCTCCTCCCTGTGTCCCCCTTGGACGGGGGCCACATCGTGAGCACGCTGGCCACCCGGTTCCTTGGACGGGCGGGCTTCATCGGGGCCCAGGGGCTGGCCCTGGTGGTGTGCGTCGCCCTGGTGGCGTACGCGGTGAATCGGAAGGATCCCTTCATCGGCCTCTTCTTCGGCCTGTACGGCTTCCAGGCGCTGCGGATGATGGCGGCCGCCTGGCGCGGAGAGCTGAAGGTGTCCGCGGAAGTGCCGCCGGAGCCCCTCGTGCAGGAGCTCCAGCAGGCCCAGAGCGAGCTGGCCTCGGGCCACCTGGACGCGGCCCGCCTGCGGGGCCAGACGGTGCTCGCGTCCGAGGATCTCACGCCGGAGCTGGCCTCGCGTGCCCACCACCTGCTCGGGTGGGTGGCCCTCAAGAAGGGGCAGGGACGCGCCGCGCTGGACCACTTCGCCCAATCCCAGCGCCAGCCCGTGGAGACGCACGCGCTCGCGGCCGCCTTCTCCCTCGTCGGGGACGAGCATCGGGCACTCACCCTCTGGGAGCTGGCCTGGCAGGAGACGCGCAACAGCACCGTGCTCCACGAGTACGCCGGCTCCCTCATCCGCGCGGATCGGGTGCAGGCCGCGCTGCGGTTGCCCGGCGTGGACCTGGAGTCCGCCTTCGACTGCGCACAGCGCACCCTCTTCATCCGCGAGGCGTACTCGGA
>NZ_DASVWK010000688.1:0-1748 GCF_036389735.1 Archangium sp.
GGGAGAAGAAAAACACACGGCGTCTGGCTCGCTCCCCACCAGCCAGACGCCGGCGGAGGGCGAAGCCGCCCTCGATCTGAGCCATCCCCTCATTTTAGCAAGCGAGGGAGGGAGCGTCGCGTAGGCTGACTGGTGCGAGAAGTAGGACCCGCATGCTTACTTCTGCGGTCATGCGCAAGCCTCGCCTTGATGACCAGCAAGTCCATGCCTTCCTGGAGTCGCTCTTCGAGGAGGACTTGCACGCCAAGCGCGTGCTGTCCCTGGCCTATGCCGTCCTGGGTGTCATTCACGCGGCCAGTCTGGGAGTGCATCTCATCGGCAAGGCCTTGGCGTGGGCGCGGGGCACGAAAAGCAAGCATGGCGTGAAGCAGGTGGATCGGCTCTTGTCCAATCAGGGAATCAACGTTTGGGAACTCTTCGCGCACTGGGTGCCCTACGCCTTGGGCCAGAGGAATGAGGCCGTCGTGGCCTTGGACTGGACGGACTTCGACGCGGATGGACAGACGACGCTGGTGGCGTCCTTGGTGGCCAGCCATGGGCGAACCACGCCGCTGGTGTGGCACACGGTGGAGAAGTCCGCCCTGGAGGGGATGCGCAACGAAACGGAGGATTTCGTGCTCCATCGACTGCGACAAGTCGTGCCCGAGGGGGTGAGGCTCACGGTGCTGGCCGACCGGGGATTTGGAGACCAGAAGTTCTACGCGTTGCTCGAGCAGTTGAAGTTCGACTACGTCGTGCGCTTCCGTCAGTGCATTCAAGTCATGGATGAAAAAGGAGAGAAGAAGAGCGCGGGCGAATGGGTGCCCGAGTCGGGGCGGGCGGTGAGCCTGACAGGAGCAAGGGTCACCCAGGACGAGGCGCCAGTGGGAGCGGTGGTGTGCGTGAAGAAGAAGGGAATGAAGGAGGCGTGGTGTCTGGCGACCAGCTTGAAAGAGTCGACCGCGGCCTTCGTGGTGGGGTTGTACGCCAAGAGGTTCCGGACGGAAGAAACTTTCCGCGACATGAAGGATTTGCGTTTTGGAATGGGCCTATCGTGGGTCCGGGTGCGCTCGGCGGACAGACGGGACCGGCTGCTACTGGTGAGTGCGCTCGCCTGCGCGCTCTTGACGCTCCTGGGGACAGCGGGAGAGAGCTTGGGAATGGAGCGCTATCTCAAGGCCAATACAGCGAAGACGCGCACCTACTCGCTCTTCCGTCAAGGCTGTGAGTATTACCAGGCCATCCCCATGATGCCGGAGGACCAATTACTGCCGTTAATGGAGCGATTCGCTGGCTTGCTGCGTGAGCAGCCTGTTTTCCAGGAAGTTTTCGGCCCAATATGAGGGGATGGCTCAGGCCCTCGATAGAAACCCTTCGTGACTCAGTAACCGACGTAGCCGCCGCCGTTGCCCATCGACTGCAGGCCGGGCACGTTGGACACCGAGCCGTAGCGGTCCACCGCGTAGCGCACCGCCGCCACGATGTTGTCCACCGGGTTGCGGATGTCGTCGTGTCCCGCCACCTTGTACGCATCGAACGTCGGCTGGATGGTCTGCATCAGGCCGATGGACGGGGTGCCGCGCCTGGCGTTGTCATCCCAGAGGTTGATGGCGTTGGGATTGCCGCTGGACTCGTGCTGGATGATCTTCGCGATGTCCTGGGGGTTCATCTTCTCCACGGGCACGCCCGCGGCCTTCAGCTTGTCCGTCGCCTGGCGGATCCAATCACCCACCTGGCCCTCGGGCAGCTCGCCGATCTCCTGGGGGCCC